>JBBQSU010000067.1:0-19219 GCA_038234815.1 Tepidisphaerales bacterium
CCCTGGCCCGCGCCGCGACGATCGAACCCTGGTCGCCGAAATCCAGCACCAGCGCGCTGTCCGACTGGGACTCGGTGCAACCGGATGTCGTGCTGATGGAGCACGTCATCAACCCCTTCGCCAAGATGCCCGATGCCACCAAATGGTGGCGCGGAAGTAAAGATCTTTCGGCCCGCGGATGGATTCGCAACCTCGACGGCCAACTGATTGTGTGCCTGGCCGTCACCGATGACGTGCATCACCCCGCGACCGATTCGGCCGAAACCGGCGATGCCATCCGGCTCCGCCTGGCCACTGCCGACGGCAAATCGACCGACATCGACGTGCTGCCACCATCGACCGACGGCCCGGCCACGTGCAAGGCCAGCGGCGGCCGCTTGTCGGCAACCGCCAGTTTCTCTCGAACGGGCGAGGTCAGCTTCTATCAAATCAACGTCGGCGGTGCGTCGGCGGAGTCGCGGCAAATGGACATCGTGTTGTTCGATCAAGACGAAGTGCCGGCCAAGCAGCAAATGTCACTGGCGCCGCAATCGACCGTGCCGTTTGAAGGCTGGCAGAGGCTGGTGTGGCCCGAAGCCGCCGCCACCCCCGCGGCGGCGACCAAGGCAGCGAACGGCCGCGATTGACCCGCCAAGAGGCTCAGCAGCCGCCCATGCTTCTGAGGACTTTAGACAACCGGAGAATCCACTGATGGCAGCGTTTGATGAGATGCGCAAGACGGGCTACGGAATCGGCTTCCACTGGACAACGTGGACGGCCGCACAGGCCGGACCGGAATTGACGTTCCCGGAAGCGGTCGAGCGGTTTGACGTCAATGCATTCGTTGACCAGGCGCGGGCCGCCGGGGCTGGGCACGTCCTTTTTACCCTCACCCACGAACTGCAGTGGCTCCCCTGCCCGCATCCGGTGATTGATAAACTGCTCCCCGGGCGCACCTGCCAGCGCGACCTGCCCGGTGAACTGGCCGACGCGCTGGGCCGGCACGATATCCGTCTTATTCTCTACTATCACCACGGTTGTGATTTGCCCACCCAGGACCCGGCCTGGCAGGATGCCGTCGGCGGAAGCGACAAGGATCCTCAACGGTTGTTTTCCAACATCCAGCGCATTCTTGTCCCTCTCGGCCAGCGCTACGGGAAGCGGGTGATCGGGTGGTGGTTTGATGGCGGATGGGCGCTGGATCGTCGCAAGGGCGTTCCTTGGGAAGCCCTGACGGCAGCGGCCAAGGCGGGCCATAGCGACCGAGCGGTGACATACAATCCCGGCCTCGGGGCGATGCGGTCGCTTACGCCGCTTGAAGACTATTACGCCGGCGAGCGCGAGGGCCTCGAATTCGTTCCCAACGGCCCGACCGCGCCCGGCGGGCTGCCCTGGTACAGTTTCACCACATGGCACACCACCGGCGCGCCCCAGGCTCGCTGGGGCATCAGTGCCGACACTCACGACGCGCAGCACAATCACCCCGAACCGCGCGCCGTGGCCGATTACATCCTCGCCTACCAGCGCGCCGGCGGGTGCGTCACGCTCAACCTCCTCTGCTATCAAAACGGCCAGGCGCATCCCGACGATCTGGCCGTCATGCGCAGCGCCAAAGCCCTGCTGCGACCGACATGATCGCCGGTGTGAAACCCCCGGAGGCCGCCTGAATGCTTTCCATCACGGCCACCCGGTGCCTTCTCCCACAAGCAAAGCACCCTTCGATCGATTCATCGTGGATTGCTTCATTGCATGGTGCCGGCGCGGAGCGGGCTTGAACAGGCTGCTTGTATTTCCGGGCGGCGCAGCACCGGTGCCTGAAGAATCCCGCTGGGTTTGAGTTGATATTCATACGCCCAGGCATTCCCGCTTGATCGCCAGGAGGCCGGCCCGAACCAGGTGTAATTCGGATCCCGCAGGTGGACCTGCCCGAAGCAGTTGATCCGATTGCCGAACACCGTCAGATCCAGGTCGTGCGGCCCGGGCTTCAGGCGGCCCAGGTTCAACCGATAAGGCGGAAGCGCGATCGGCGACTGTTTCACGCCGTCAAGATAAGCGACGACCAGCGGCGCACGGAAGTTGAACACATCGATCGCGGTCTCGTGGTCGCCGGCTGCCTGCAGTTTGCAGTGATAGGTGACATTCCCGCCATAAAATGGCAGGCCCTGCGTGGTCCAGTCGCCGAAAGAAAGCTGCCGCACCGGCGCGATGATGCGCGCCCGCTTGCCGGCGACGCGCACACCAAAATTGCCCAGCAGATAGCACCATTCCAACCCCGGCAGGCGCTTGAAAGGAATGCGCAGCACCAACTCATGTGTGCCAGCCGGCAGAGTGGGCAGGGGATAAGTCTCAATCGCCTCGTCGGTCCACCAGCCATCGGGCAGGAGTGGGACCGATTGTTCGCCGACGCGCATTGTCGAACCGGGCGGCAGCTCTGCTGCAAGGTGCGCCCCCGGCACCGGCACTTCTGATCGCACGGTGAAGCGCATTTCCACCTCCGCAAGCACCGGCGAAGGTGCCGTATCGGCCCAGGGCTGGCAGATGTGTCCCGTCCGAACAGGAAGGGCCAGCCGCGCGCGAACCAGGTTGTCCAGTCGAAGGATTTCCTCGGCTGGCTGCCAATGTTCATCCCCGACCAAACGCCATTCGGCCTGATCGAGCAACAGCACGTTCGGCTCAGACAGTGAGACAGCCACGGGATCGTCCAGCCGCGAAGTTTCGATCCAAGAGCGAAGATCGGCCCTGGTTCCAGCGGTCTGACGTCCCGGAGAAAGCGTCAGCAGAAGTCCGCCGGCTGCGGGGATGTTGGCGCGAACCAGCGTCCAGCCATCGGCATAATCGGCGGCCCAGGGTTCGCTTTTGCCACTAAAGGCGTCGCGGAACATAACGGCCCATTCGCCGCGCAGACGCAGGTTCGTTTCGCCCCAGCTATGACTGCGGATGCCGTCAATGCCCTGCGCCCTGCGGGTGTCGCAGATGAACAGGTGCCTGTTCGCACCGTCCTGTCGCATCTGATAGAGCAGGTTGCCCCGGGACGACAGCTCCCGGAACGGCTCCAGCGCCGGCAACAGCGCGGCCTCAGTGAGTTCCACTTGCTGGCACCGCGCCGCCAGTCGCGCCGGCCGATCCGACGGCTCGGCATCGACCAGCGAGGGGATCTCGCCGGCAAAGATAACCGTCCCGCCGGCCGTGGCGAATGTTTCCAGCCGCTCCAGTGTGGTCGATCGAATCGTCCGCATGGCCGGCACGACAACCGCGTCGTAATCCATGCACCCCACGTGGAATGTGGCGTCCTGTTTTGCCTCGGATTGGCTTGGCAACAGCGATTCGGAAATAAAGTCAAAGTCGAGCAACGCGAAAAGCAGCAAGTCGGTGACGCGACTGAAATTACTCTCGCGCGTTTCGCGCTCGGCCTTGCTCTGATCGGCCGGCCCAAAGGCCAGCCAGTAGGATTCCACCGGGTGAATCACCCCGATGCGCACTACGGGCTTTCCGCGCGTCAACAGCGTGTTCACCCTGGCAAAGTAGTCCTCAACGAACGGGTACTCCTGCCACCACGGCGACTGGTAGCCCATGGAGGCCGGGTAATCTCGCTTCGATTCACCCGCCATCGATTGCCACATCAGGTGATGCACTCGAACGGTGACACCCAGTGCCGCCTGCCAATTCCCCTGCGAGAAATGCCCGCAGAAATCGTAGTTCCAGTTGGTCACGCCATACAGTTCGCTCAACACGGCCTCGCGGCCGTATTGATGGCAGGCGCTTTGCGCCTGCTTGGCCGTGTTGTATTCACGATTATCGCAAAGCATGTCGATGCCGGGGATATGGAACGCCCGATAGGACCGCATGGCCTCGCCCAGTGCGGCGGTCTGCGACTGAAGCGTTGCCTCTTCCATCAGGTGCCCGGTGAACGCGATCCCGTTCTTCTGGCACCACCGGCCGCAGGTATCGGCGAACGCGGCGGCAAAACGCTCGGCCACATGGTCGTGATAGCGATACCTGGCCCGAGAGGCGCGCCCGCCCGGCAGGTTCCAGATCAACTCCGGCAAAAACTCCTCAAGGCGCTCCCCGTAGGCCGATTGGTAGGTATCGAACAAGTCGTCGGTGAACGGCAAGCACACGTCCTTTGCGTCGGTTGCGCATTGGAGGGATTGCTTGCGCGTGAACTGTGGTTCGTCGGTGAATATCGCCGGCACCACCCCGCCGAAATCCTTGCTCAGATGCCGGGCATAGGCCTCGTGCGTGACTTCCACGAATCGCTCGATGGCGCGCGGATTGAGCGTATCGACGTAGGTTAGATTGTTGTACCAGGCGGAGGGCTGCTGCACCTCCAGGTACGTCCACCACTTGGTGTGATCGGGTGCCGCCGCCGCGTCGGGATCGATCCGACGATAGTGGGCCAAATCCCCGCCGGCCAATTGCACCTCATAGCAGGCAAGCAACCGACCGCCTTCATTTCGTGATGCCACGGCATTGCTGCCTTCGTGCGCTGCGCCTTTCCCGGCACCATAGCGGCTGGCAGTGAACATTAAATACCGCGCGCGATACCGCTCGGTCTTCGTCACCAGCCCCCCGGCAAACCCGCTTGGCCAGCGGTCTTCGTCATATAACCACGCCAGCATGTCCATCTGCCGAGCCTTCTCCACACAGGCATTGACGGCTTTAAAGTAATCCTCGCCGAGGTAAGCCGTCGTCATCCCCGTCCGTGGATGCATATGGAATCCGCCCATGCCCATCGTCTTGAACTGTTCGATCTGCCGCAGCAATTGATCGATCTTGAGCTGACTGTTCCATGACCAGAACGGCGTTCCGCGATAGGCGGCGGTCGGGTGGGCAAACAACTTTTCATCGAACGACGCACCGGTGTTGCCGGGATACAATTTCTGCATGAATGACTCCGCGAACCCTGAGGGGGACTGCTTCCTTTGAAAACTTAACTGTAGTTTAGGTCTTCCAACGGGCCAAACAACCGGTCGGACACATTCCGCTTGGGGCGTGAATGCTAACGCGACACGGATCGCAGGGAAGCCAGCCCCGTGCGCGCCCCGCCCGCGCGATCGGGTAAGTCAAGCGGGTCGATAGTTGCCCAGCCTTGGAAGCCGCAGGCGTCCAAACCCGCCAGCAAGGCCGGCCAGTCGGTCGATCCTTCCCCGATCGGCATCGGTTGCGTGCGGCGGTCGTTACCGGATAGGGCATCGCGGGCACGGAGGTGGCTCACCATTACACCAGCCCGAGACAGCACCTCGTCCAAGGTCCAATCGTCCTTCAACACCGCCACTGGGTCGAGCTGAACCCCGAACCATGGACAACCCGGCGCTGAAACCGCTGACAACAGCGACGCAAAGCCCGACAGCTCGCTTTGAAAGGCCACGAATACGCCATGCCGATTGACCCGCTCGGCAATGCTGCCCATCGCGCGGCTGACCTGATCGACCGAGGCCGGGTTGGCCTTGCGCGCCGCGGGTACAGCTTCCGTCGGGTTTTCGCTTGTCTTGGGGAGGATCAACATTCCCATCATCGCATCGGTGATTTTCGGTCGAACGCTCGCGGGCTGATCGACCGGCGGAAGCGGGCCTAGATCGACACACACCTGCACCCCGCCCAAGGCGCGGGCCACCCTGAAAGCCTCGTCCAGCTGATCCAGCGCCTGATCGACATCCGAACCCGGAAGCAAACCCTTGGCTCCCACCTTTATAAAAATACCGGAAAGCTGTTGATTCTCGGATGCCAGCAAATGTCGGAAATCCCGCTGGCCGGTCGCCGAAAGCTGCGTGAGGTCAATCAGGGGGGAAATAATACCAAACGCCAGCCCGTCGAATCCGGCCTGCCGGGCCGCTCGGGGAATTTGCCGAATGGGCATCGACAGCGCCGAAGCAATCAGACTTATTTTCATCTTGCAGAAACCGTTCTTTGTTCAATCGCCTCGCCCAGCACCGCTTGCAAGGCTTTGACATATCGCGGGGATATGTCGGCATTGTGATGGCGTAGCGTAAGCTGGCGATTAATCGACTGCCAGTGATCCGAGTCCCACTCGCCTAGCGATATACCCCAGCGGCTGCTGCGCACTGACACCAGGCCGTCGTTGTCCCCTTCAAGCTCCCGGATAATCTTGTGCGAGTGAAACGCGAAGATCGGCATTTGTTCCGACGCGCGGGCGCATTGAATGGAGTAGTAGCGCACGCCCGGCGCGTCGGAAACTTCCTCGTTAAACCGGTTGCACTGTTCGGTGGTCAAATCCCGGGCCGCGCCCAGATCGATCCCCGCCAGGCACATCGCCCGCAGCAGGCCAAAGCGGTCGTCAAGGTGCTTCACCACCCAGTCGGCGTAGCCCGATCCGCGATGCGGACTGGTTACCGTCAGCAGCGCAGAAACGTGATCGGCCATGCCCAGCTTGCTGATCATGTATCGCGCGTCCAGCCCGCCAAGGCTGTGGGCGACAATCACGACCGGCTGGACATCCGGCCCGGCATTTTCCAAAGCGCCCAGGATGCACTGTTTGAGTTGCTGAGCACGAGTCTGGATCGACGCCGTCGGATGCACCCGCGAGACGATCAGCCGATGCCCAAGTGCGCCAATCGCCTTGTCGATCTTGTGGAAATACGAGAACCGCAGCTTGCCCAACCGAAGCTGGTCATAACCCATGAATCCGTGATGCAAAACGATCGGCACCATGACAATTGGCCCGCGAAAAGTCTCGTTCGCCAGCGGCTGGCGCGCCTGACGCTTGCCCGGGCGGTTTGCGCGTCGATCGCGCGACGTGGCCCCGGATACACTGGCTCAGCCGAAATGCCGAATCATCTCCGTGGCAAATTCCGAGCATTTCACCTTGCGCGCGCCGGTCATCAGCCGTTCAAAATCGTAAGTGACCGTCTTGGCATCAATCGCCTTCTCCAAACCCTTGACGATCAACTCCGCGACCTCATTCCAACCGAGATACTCGAACATCATCACGCCCGAAAGAATCAGGCTCCCGGGATTGACCACGTCCTTGTCGGCATATTTAGGGGCCGTGCCGTGCGTGGCTTCAAAAACCGCGTGGCCCGTGACGTAGTTGATATTTCCACCGGGCGCGATGCCGATCCCGCCCACCTGCGCTGCCAGCGCATCGGAAAGATAATCCCCGTTGAGATTCAGCGTCGCGATCACGTCAAACTCTTCGGGCCGGGTCAGAATCTGCTGGAGCGTGATGTCGGCGATGGCGTCCTTGATGACGATCCCCGCGCCGGGCTTGCCCTCGGGAATTTTGCACCACGGCCCGCCGTCAATCTCAATGGCGCCGAAGTGGTCCTTGGCTACCTGGTATCCCCAGTCCCGGAATCCGCCTTCCGTGAACTTCATGATGTTCCCCTTGTGGACCAGCGTGACGCTCTTGCGGTGGTGGGCGATGGCATGAGCGATCGCGCTCTTCACCAGTCGCTCGGTGCCGAGATAACTCACCGGCTTAAAGCCGATCCCCACCATCAATCCCGGATCGCGCGACGGCTCGCCGGTGCTCTCCAGCACCTTCTGCCAATCCTTGCCCGCCTGCTCTGTGCCAAAGCGAATCTTCTTGAATTCCTTCGGAAAGTTCTGTTCAAGAAAGTCCAAAATCTTCTTCGATTCTGGTGTCCCGCCGGCGTATTCAATCCCCGCGTAGATGTCTTCGGTATTCTCCCGGAAGATGGTCATATCGACCTTCTCCGGGTGCTTCACCGGCGAAGGCACGCCTTTGAAATACCGCACCGGGCGAAGGCAGACGTATAAATCCAGCATCTGCCGCAAGGCCACGTTTAATGACCGAATGCCGCCACCCACCGGCGTGGTGAGCGGGCCTTTGATCCCCACCAGGTACTTCTGAAAGGCAGGCACGGTGTCTTCGTGCAGCCACGAATTGTAAGCCTTGAAACTCTTCTCCCCCGCGAACACTTCCATCCACGCGATCTTGCGCTTGCCCCCGTAGGCCTTGGCAACCGCAGCATCAAACACGCGCACACTGGCCCGCCAGATGTCTGGTCCCGTGCCGTCACCTTCAATAAAAGGAAGAATCGGATGATCGGGCACCTGCAGTTTTCCGCCGGACACGGTAATGGCCTCGCCGGCAGGCACTTTCACGTCTTTGAAGGTCGGCATGATCGGTTTCCTCTTTGAAAAATATTGAGCAGGCTAAGTTAGACCCGAGGGGCAGATAGTTTTCAAGCGGGGAGCAGGTTCGGCTGTCCCCGGGGCGGGTCGGTGCAATGGCGGGATGGCCCCCGGGCGGGTGATCACCAAATGAAAACTCCAGCGCGACGATCGCGCTGGAGCTTTGGTTATCATAAAAAAATCGGCCTGCTCAGCTGGGGATGCCCAGGCGGGTGATCCTGCGGTTTAGACGCTGGATATTGATGCCCAGCAATCGCCCGGCCGCGGCCTTGTTGCCCTTCACGCGCTTGAGGGCTTCGGCAATCGTCCGCCGTTCAACATCGAGAAGGGTCAGGTCTGAGGCCAGCGAACGGCTAGCTTCATCCGATGCGTTGCTCTGTTGGAGCCTTGGCGGGAGATCGGCCAGGGTGATCGTCGTATCCTGGGCCAGCACGTGGGCGTGTTCCATCACGTTCGACAGCTCACGCACGTTGCCCGGCCAGTTATAGCCTTCCAGTATCGCGGCCACTTCCGGCGTGATCGACTTACGAACCTCGCCGTACAGATCGGCCTGCATCTTAAGGAAATGCCCGGCCAGCGGAACGATATCATCACGACGCTGACGCAGCGCCGGCAAACGAAGCACCACGACATTGAGCCGGAAGAACAAGTCCTGCCGGAACTCGCCGCGACGCACCATCTCGTCGAGATTACGATTGGTAGCGGTGATGATTCGGATGTCTACCGGACGGGGCTTGGTGTCGCCCACCGGAACCACCGCGCGCTCTTGCAGCACACGCAGCAGCTTGGCTTGAAGCGGAAGGCTCAATTCCCCGATTTCGTCGAGGAACAGTGTCCCGCCATCAGCCGCCCGAATAAATCCAAGCGAATCGCGCATCGCGCCCGTGAACGCGCCCTTCACATGACCGAACAATTCGCTTTCAAACAAATTGTCGGACAAGGCCGAGCAGTCAACAGGGATGAACGGCTTGGTCACCCGACGGGAATTCTGATGGATGTAACGGGCAAACATTTCTTTGCCACTGCCCGTTTCACCTAACAGCATTACCGTCGAACGACGAGGAGAAATGCCGACCGCGATTTCTTTGAGTGAGCGGATGCCCACCGAATCGCCAATCAGCAAATCACGAGACTGATCGAGTGCGGGTTCCAAGCCGCTCACGACGTCGTCATACTTTTCCATATAGACCCCGATCCAATAAATTCCACTGCGGAGGGTAGCCGCGCGCGGGTAACGTTGCAACCTAAATCTTTGAGAAATTGAATAATTCTTTGGGGCTAATAATAAGTGGAGCGGCCCATTTTTCGGGCAAAAATCGGATAAAAAGATCGGTTTTGCGTTAGTCCGCTCGCCGCCTCTAGGACGACCCAAACCGCACCGGCGCCGTCCGAAAACAAGAGCACCGTGCGACCATCGCCCGGCCCTGCCGAGCGGCCCCCGCACAGACATAAGCTGTTGAAATTATGGCAACATATCGATATGACCTACCGGTAACCCCGCCTGCGGTCCAAACCCGCTCCCGAACCCACGCTAAGACCAGCATCTTACCTATCTTACGCAACCCGCAAATGCTACACCCGTAGCTCCGCAGACTGATGCAGGAAGGCGTGATACTTAGCCCGGATCGGGGCGACAACCGTCTCAACGAAGGCCTCGGTCTGCTCCGGTGCCCGCCCCACAAATGCCTGCGGATTCATCACTTGCTGCAAATCGACCGATGCAAAGGATGCGTCTCCCGCCAGGCGATCCAGCAGATCGTTGCTCCGGCCATGAATTTTCACCTGCTCGGCCGCCGCCAGACTATGCCTGCGAATTTTCTCGTGCAAATCCTGCCGATCCCCCCCCGCCTGCACCGCTGCCATCAAAATCTCCTCGGTGGCCATGAACGGCAACTCGGCTTTCAGCGCCGCTTCGATCGTCCGCGGATAAACCACCATCTCCCGTGCCACGTTCATTACGATCCCCAGACAAGCGTCGATAGCCAAAAACGACTCGGGAATGGTCAGCCGCTTGTTGCTTGAATCGTCCAGCGTGCGCTCAAACCACTGCTCGGCTGCGGTCTGAAGTGGCGAGGTGCTGAGGCTGATGACAAACCGCGCCAGGCCGGTGGCGCGCTCGCAGCGCATCGGATTGCGCTTATACGCCATCGCGCTTGACCCCACCTGCTCCTCCTCAAACGGCTCTTCCAATTGTTTCATGCCCGCGAGCAATCGCACGTCGTTGGCAAAACGATGAACACTCACCGCCATCCCCGCCAGGCACGAAGCCACCTGCGCGTCCACCTTACGCGGATAGGTTTGACCGGTCACGGGAAAGGACTGGGCAAAATCAAACGCCCGGGTTACTTTTTCATCCAGCGCGTCGCATTTGTGATGATCGCCATTGAACAGACTAAGAAACGAAGCCTGCGTGCCCGTGGTGCCTTTCACGCCGCGAAATTTCAAGCTCACGAGGCGAAATTCAAGGTCTTCCAGATCAAGCACAAAATCCTGCGCCCATAGCGTTGCCCGCTTGCCAACTGTCGTGGGCTGCGCCGGCTGAAAGTGCGTGTAGCCGAGGGTCGGCAGGTCCTTCCACTTCATCGCGAACGTGGACAGGGCGTCGATGGCGCCGGCCAGCTTGCCGGCCAGCAGTTGCATGGCATCACGAAAGATCAGCAGGTCGGCATTATCCACTACGAACTGGCTGGTGGCGCCAAGATGGATGATCCCTTTGGCCGCAGGGGCCGCTTCCTCAAAAGTGTGCACGTGGGCCATCACGTCGTGCCGCAGACGCTTTTCCCAGTCCGCAGCCCGCGCAAAATCAATATCATCCAGCGCCGCTTCCATCTGCCGAAGTGCTTCGTCGGTGATCCGGTCGATACCAAGCTGCTTCTGAGATCGCGCCAGTTCCAGCCACAATCGCCGCCAAAGCCCAAACTTATGCTGCGCCGAAAACAGCCGCAACATCTCCTGACCAGCAAACCGCGACGCCAGGGGGGACTCATAAGTGTCGGAAGCCATAGCCGGGATTCTAAGACCCGCGTGGCCGATGAAAAGACGGGAGATGGAAAATATCCGTCAGCGTCTTATTCGCGGGTGGTCCGATGTGAAGCCAGATGCGTCGAATAATTGCCCGCCCTCTGCGAATCATTGCTTGAAGCAAGTCGCCTGTGCAAGAGCGTAGACCGCGAGGTCGGCCAGGTCATCCTCCGACCAGTCGTCGCTCACATCCAGTGGCAGTTCCGAGGGTGCAAGATCGTCGATAAGCAGCTTGGCAAGTCGCAGTCGCTCCGCGGGCGGCATGGGCCTGACGCGCCGGTCGTAAAGGTCTTGAACCTTGCCCATGCCAACTCCTATAGATAATGACCCTTCCTACGCGCCCGGTTCGATTTAGTCGATAATAGAAACATGCGTGCCCTTAGCATCCGCCAGCCTTATGCCGAGTTGATCATGCGCGGGATCAAGACGATCGAGTATCGATCGCGCCCGACGCGGATCATCGGGCGGCGGTTTTACATCTACGCCAGTAAGACGCCGGTATCGCGGCCGATTTGGTCGGAGGATTTGCGGGTCGGACATCCGCCGGGGTGGATGATCGAGCTTGCGGAGCAGGTCGGGTTGCTTGGGCCGGATGCGGACCTGGCGACGGGATGCATTATCGGCAGCGCGGTCATCGAGAAGGTGTCGCGGAATGACGACATTTTCGAGTGGCACCTGAAAGAGGTGAAGCGACTGGCTCGCCAGCGCAAGCCGAGCGGGCATCCGCAACCGGTGTGGTTTAATCCCTTCTGATCGCGAGCCGTTCCCGCCATCCTTTCCGGTGGCCACTATCCGCTTTACAATCGGTGAATGGCAGAAAAGGGCGAAAAATCGTGGCAGGCAAGAATCGGCGAAGCAACCGACGCGATCGCGCAGACGTTCGTTGAATCGATGAGTTACGACTGGCGGCTGTACAAGGTGGATGTCGCCGGCAGCATCGCCCACGCGACGATGCTGGCAAAGGTGAAGCTCATCACGGATGAAGACCTGTCCGCGATCGTGGCGGGGCTGAAACAGATTGAAGCCGAGATCGATCGCGATGGGCCGAAGTGGGCGGGGTTCAAGTCGGAACTGGAAGACATCCACATGTGCGTGGAAAGCGCCCTGACGGAACGCATCGGCGAGCCGGGGCGAAAGCTGCACACGGGGCGGAGCCGGAATGATCAGGTGGCGACGGATTTAGCTATGTGGATTGTGCACGCAAGCGAGAAGATCGGCGCATCGATCCGTATGATCTGCACTGCATATGTCTCTCTTGCAGATCGGTCGTCTGATATCGTCATGCCGAGTTTCACGCACCTACAGCGCGCCCAACCGATCATTGCAGGTGCGGAAGCCTTAGCGTGGGCTCAAATGCTTGACGTCGACCGACAACGCCTTGATGGAGTTCTCGCTTGTACAACTTGGGAAATGCCATTGGGTAGCGGCGCGATCGCAGGCACGTCGCTACCTCTTGATGCAAATAGCGTTGTTGAAACTTTCCGTGAACTACGGCAGCTAGAGTGTGAGGCAGATCCTGATTTGCTCGGAAATTCATTCCAAGAAGGTGCGCACAATAGCATCGAGCGCACGGCGTCGCGTGATGTTGCCTGCGACTTCGTCTACGCACTCGCCATGATTTCCCAGCACCTCTCCCGCTGGGCCGAGCAGTGGATCATTTACATGACGACCGAGTTCGGCTTCATCAAGATCGCCGATCGGTACACCACCAGCAGTTCGATGATGCCGCAGAAGCGGAACCCGGACATGCTGGAGCTGATCCGCGGGCGGTGCGGAAACGTCTACGGCGACCTGTTCGCGCTGATGACGATCCTCAAGGGCCTGCCCATCGGCTACAACCGCGACCTGCAGGAAGACAAACGCATCGTCTTCCGCGCGTACGACACGGTTTCGTCGTGCTTAACCATGGCGGCGGCGATCGTGAACAGCGCGTCGTATGACAAGGCACGCATCGAGCCGACGCTGGATAAAGGCTTCCTGGATGCAACCAGCCTGGCGGAATATCTGGTGACCAAGGGCATCCCGTTCCGCACCGCCCATCACATCGTGGGCACGCTGGTGGCGCGGTGCGAAAAGGAAGGAAAGCACGCGCTGGCGCAGTTGAGCGTCGAGGCGTTTAATGAGGTGATCGATGCAACGTTCGCGTCTGGAGGGCGTCACTCCGTGACGCCGGCGGCAGGGACTGCCGCCCTCCAAGCGGCCTCAATCCAAGTCACCGACGAAGTCTACACCTGCCTCGGCGCCGCCAACGTCGTCAAACGCTACCAAAGCGCCGGTGCCGCGGGGGGTAAACCGTTTGAGGAGCAGTTAACAGCGTGGAAAACTCGTCTTGGCGTCTAATTTCAGGAAGAATAGCGACGGAGTCCTTATGAGCAAAGGTCAATATTCCAGGCCATTGATCGTTGAGGGTGACAGGGCAACGACGCTTGAACGGATCGAGTTCGATGACACACCAAGAAACGAAGATTGGCTGCAGGACTTGCTATTCACACATCCAGAACTCGTTCCGTTCGAGGAGCTCGATCCACTGTTCCGAAATTCAGTTCCCGTCGCTCGGGAGGTTGAGTCAGGATCCGGGCCGATCGACATTCTATATGTAAACGCTGATGGCCTGCTCACCCTCGTTGAAACAAAACTGTGGCGAAATCCGCAATCGCGGCGCGAGGCGGTCGCGCAAATCATCAACTATGCCGCTGTATTGTCCAAGACAACCTACGAGGAGCTTTCCCAAGCTGTGGATGAGACGACGGAATCGAAAAAGAATTTGCTTGTCGAGGCGGCGAGGTCGTCAGTTTCGTCATTTGACGAGCGACGGTTTCATGACGGTTTAAGCCAGAACCTCCGGAATGGTCGGTTCCTGCTGCTCATCATTGGTGATGGCATTCGGGAAGACGTCGATGATATGGCCGAATTTCTGAGTCGACAGCCGAACCTAGGGTTTACGTTGCGGTTGATCGAGATGGCAATGTATCGCCTCAAGAAGGGAAATACGGACGCGATTCTCGTTCAGCCTCAGATCGTTGCAAGGACGCGCGAAATCGAGCGAGCGATTGTTAGAGTCGAGGGCAACAACGTCGTTGTTGAAACGCTTCCAGAACCGATCAAGGAAGTTCTCGGCGGCAGTGGACGCCTCAAAATTACTTCTGAGCAATTCTACCAACAGCTTGCCGACGAAGTTTCGCCGTCGTCCATCGAGTTCGTCACGTGGATGGTCGAGCATGCACCGGATCATAGATTGAAGGTTCAGTGGATGCAGGCCGGGCCTGTATTCAAATTTTTCCACGAGAGCGGAAAATTCTTTACGCTCTTTCAATTCACCAAAGATGGCTGGTTAAGTGCGTTAGGTTATTTCGTGAGCAGATGCCGAGAATTGGAATTGCCCGACGGCATTTGGATCGACTATTTTGACTCTACGGCGGCGCTAATTACAGGTGCTGCTCGAAAGCACGGTAAATCCAAAACCGGCAACGAGTGGGATGATGTTGTGATCGATGATTCATCCGCGCCCTTGGACTCCCTCGCAAGCAAAAAGGTGGAATGGCTGGCAGCAGTTGATCTGGCCATTCGCCAAGTGGATGCTGCGCTAAATGAATCGACCGGTGTACCACCAGCAGTTCGATAAGGCCGCGATTCGCGTTCGCGCGCCGCCAGCAGACGCGGAAGGACGGGCAAGCTCGACGCGGCTGCGGCTCATCGACGTCAATCGGGTCGCGATGAGGATTCCGGCGGATTGGGCGTATCTTGCCGCTCTATCTCTTTGCCCTTCACCGTCAGCCGGGTGGGGTGGCCGAACCAGGTGTGATTGCCGGCGGCGTATTTTTCCTCCATCAGGTTTTCCACGTCCTGCATCGTGCCTGCGGGGCTTACCCAGCCGTGGTCGATGTCGGGAAAATCCAGGCGACAATTCTCGCATTTCTTGCCGTCGTAAAAGCGGATCGGGCACCAGAAGCTTTCGACGTTCCGCAGCATTTCGGCGCCCAGTGAATACACGCCCGTCATCCAATCGCAATACAAGCACCAAATCAAGTCGTGACCCACCAGGCCCTCGAACTTCTGCCGGCTCACGTTCACCCACTCGCCTAAGCGATATTTCGGGAACTTCAGCAGCCACACCAGCATGGGATAAGTGAAAAGTTCCAACAAGCGAATGAACAAAAACCCCGGCAGGGCCACTGCGGTCACCCACAGGGCCAGGTGATTTCGCCAGCGGCCGATCGAACGGTTGATGAACTTGACGATTCGCGGGCCTTGCACGGCGCGCGGGTGGGTCAGTTCGTGATAAGCGATCCAGACGAACAATCCGATCACCTGCCCGGCGATGCAGCCGACAATTCCCCGCCAGCCAAAGACGCACCCCAGCGCCACCCATGGCACCCAGGTGAAAAGCGAGACGATCGCATCCAGCCCAGGGGCGCGCGTCGCCAGGTTCGACAGAAATCTGGGCAAGTGCGTGAGAAAAACCGCGAATAAGGTCACCCAGATGGCGGCGATACCGAGGGATTGCAGCAGGGGAAGCCAGGGTTGCATTTGCGTAATCATCCAGCGCGGTGCGGGGAATACAACCCTGAATCGTTCTTCGGCGGCGCACCAACCGGCAAGATGCGGCCATTGCGGGCTTGCGCAGCGGAATTGCGCCGGGTCGGTCGAGGTTCATAAGCTTGCCCCTTTCCGGTCATGAAAAACTGCCAGCCCCAGTAAAGCCTTGCGACCCGCAACAGCCGTGATTAAAGCCGGCTCGCGGAGGCGATGCGAAGCTAACGGACACCCGCCGCGAACGAACAAAGCCGGAGCGGCTTGTGGGCCGCTCCGGCGTAGGCTTTTTCTATCTTCAGATCCAGACGATACTTATATACGAATCTGGAACTGGAGACGAAGGACGAACTCGTTCCCACCGCCATTGGCCAGATAGCCCAGGCCGGTCTTGTCAGTCGGCACGGCATTGGGCAGGTAGGTGAAGTCCAGCGTCAGCCGGGCATTATTGCCGGCAGCACCATCGGCACCCAGATACCGGTGCATACCCAGTGTCCATTCCGACACGATATCATCATTGGCGACGAAATCCTGATCGAAGCGGACCACATCAGCCCGACCGAAAACTTCGTATTCCGGGTTGAGCAGATAACCGGCCTGTATCAGCCCGCCGTAGTCAAACCGAGTAGGCAGGCCGGCACCGCGGGGTTCAGTCAAAGCGCCGGTGACGGCACCATAGATGTTCCACTTGCTCTTGATGACATAGTGCGCGCCCACTTCACCGCGATAAATGGCCGCGCCGGCGAAGTCCGACCCGCTGAGGCTGCAGCCCAGCACGAACGTGTCGGCCTTGGTGCCCTTGGCGGTAAGGATCGTATGGTCACTCCACTCGCCACCCAGCTTATAGTCGGCCCGCAGGAATCCGCCGATGCGTGGCCGGCTGTCCGGTGGGGTGTCCTGGAAGTTGGTGTTGATCGTGTTTTCGCCGTCGGAAATAATGGCCGAGGCGTGCAGCTTGTCTTGCGGCCCTTTATACGAAAGCATCACGCCCTGTTGACGCGACCCCATAGCGTTCTGACCGATCAAATCATTCATCAGCGAACGCTCGACCGCCAGCTGGTCGATGTCACTGACGCCGGATTCTTCGTGACTCACAGTCGATTTGAACTGCCCGGCCGTCAGCGTCCATTGCTTGTTGAAATCGTAGCTCATCCAGATGTCTTCCAGCACGATACCCGACGCGTTGCGATCGTTGGCCAACTGCAGCCTGTACCTGATGTCGCTGCCGAAGAGGTTGCCGCCCAAATATGGCTTCATCCGACGCACTTCAAAGCCATTCTGGATGTCCTCGTCCGCCCCACCGTTCTTCCCGTTTTCACGATAGGTGGTGACATGACGGAACTGCACCAGCAAACCCGGCTTCATCACAAATCTGCCGTTTTCGCTGCGGATAAACAGGCCCTTGTCATAGCCTGCCGTGAGACCGACGGCCCCATCGGCCAGGGTCGGCGCGTCCGCTGACTGCGCTGCGCTCGGCGTCAGCGACAGGTCGGTCGATGACTTCTGAGCTTTCATCGCCGTCACTTCTTCACGAAGCTGACGGATTTGATCGGCCATGTCGGCCGTGGTCGGTTCGGCCGCGCGGGCGGCTGTTCCGAGGCCCAGCGCGGCAACAAAGGCAGCGCTCAAGGCTCGTGTGGTCCAACGGTTCATACAATGACTCCTTCCGCGACCTCGATGGGTCTGCGATTAGTGGGACTTTTTCACTCACAGGTCAAAGCCGCCTAAGGCAGCAACGTCTCGGCCCAACCAATAGGTCGGATCGGCATTCCAGTGCCGAAATATTTAGCCGAGCCGAAAAAACGCCCGATCCAGTCGAAAATCAGCAGCACCGGCTTCTGATACGATCGACCGCAGGGCTGGTGTAAAGCCGCGACCGGCACCATTTGATGAGCGCCATGTTCGAGTTGCGCTAGCTTTTTTTTCCGCGCGCAATCGCTCGCAACGCTTTGCCCGGCAAAGCCCCATCCGATATACCTGACTTCACCAGAATCGTCCCGACCACAAATTTGAGGAGGCCGAACATGCCAGAATCGCTTATCACTGAAATCCGTCGTCGCGTGCTGCTCGGCGACGGCGCGATGGGCACCCAACTGCAACTGGCCGGCCTGGCGCCCGGCGAATGCGGCGAGGCCTGGAACCTCACCCATCCCGAGCGCGTGCTGGCCATCCAGCAAGCCTACGTCGCTGCCGGCTCCGATTGCCTCATCACTAACACCTTCGGAGCCAGCCGGCTTAATCTCGATCGTCACGACCAGGGCAAAAACACTCTGGCCATCAACCGCGCCGGGGCCGAGCTGGCCCGCAAGGCGTTCGGCAAACAGCCCGGCTTTGTCCTCGGCGACATCGGCCCGTTCGGTGGCATGATGGAGCCGCTTGGTGACATCCCCACGACCGACGTCTTCAACACCTTCTATGAGCAGGCGCGTGCCTTGGTGGACGCCGGTGTCGATGCCCTCATCATCGAAACCCAAACCTACACCGACGAACTGCAACAGGCGGTCGATGCCGCCCGGAAGGCCGGAGCCAGTCTCGTCATCGCCAGCTTGTCGTTTGACGTCGGCCAAAACGACGACCTGCACACCATGATGGGCGTGTCGCCCGAAGACGCAGCCACGTTCGCCAAATCCGGCCAGTTCGACGTGCTGGCCCTGAACTGTGGCCGCGGAATGGACATGCCCCACGCGGCCCGGGTCATCCAGCGATTCCGATCCAATTGCTCTCTCCCCACGATGGCCCAACCGAACGCCGGCACGCCCGTGCTGTTGGACGGCAAAATCGCCTACAAGCAAAGCCCGGAAGAAATGGCCGCCGGGCTGAATGACCTGCTGGCCGCAGGGGTGAACATCGTCGGTGCCTGCTGCGGCAGCACCCCCGCCCATATCGCCGCCATGCGCCCGCTCGTCGATGCCCACAATCGCGCGACGAGTCCGACCGGGTAAGACCCCTATGAAGTCTTGCGTTTTGATCGACCCGCCAAGCCCGGTAAAGTGACCGATCGCCTGAAAAACCAGGGCGATGAACGACGCCGTAATGTCCCCGCCGGAGGTCGAAAATTGGGAAAAAAGGGGTCCAAAGGGGGTCCCAAAGAGGTCCCTTTGGCGTCGCTAGGGTGTCTTGGGGAGATGCTTTCCGGGTCCAGCGGGGTGTTGGGAGGGTCCGATTTGTCGCGCCCCTCCGATGCCGTCAAGGAAAGAATTTCCCGCGCGGTAAACGCGTGCCAGGAACGGGACATTTGTAAGTTCGGCTTCGCCGAACGATATCCCCGGTCCGAACTCAAAGCCGCACAATGAACGCGCCGCGAAGGCCCGGGTGGCTAGTGGCACATTTGCAGGTCCGGCTTCGCCGAACGATTGCCCGAGTCCCAAGCCAACACCGAGCAATACCCACGCCGCGCAAGCGCGGGCGGCTAACCGGGCGAACGACGTCATCAAGTCATTGGTGGTCATAATATACTCCTTTACCCTGAGGGCAGGAGTTGCGCGAATTGGCGCTTTTTCGCGCAACTTGGAGTGCTGCGAAATGCACTTAACTCTCTGCGCATAAATGTTTTGTAAAAAATTTTATTTTT
>JBBQSU010000068.1:0-19171 GCA_038234815.1 Tepidisphaerales bacterium
CCCGGAAGAAGGAACATGTTGTCCATCGTTGCCCGCCTCGTGCCACGCGTAGCGCTGCTGATCGCGGTTGCCCTGATCGGTGAAACCGTGCTTCAGCCAATGATAGACCATCCCAAAATAGCTTCCTGCTCGGCCACGCTCATATTTAAGCCCGCCACACGCATTCGCAAGCTGCACCTGGTCCGCCCTGACTTAATTCCCTATCCATTGGCGATGGAAATCTACTGCTGAACTTGCGCGGCCTTCCGTCAAAGGCGGACCACTTCCCGTGCGCATTTTACGGCGCACGCGGGGAAATCCGGCGCACCCATGCATTGGCGCGGCCGATTGTCCCGTCCTGCGCCTTGATCGCACGCGCGATTCCCTCATTGGCTGCCAGCATTTGATCGACGCGGGCTATTTTTCCCGCCTGTGTGAATGCCGCCAGCGCCTCATCGGCACGATCGGAAACCAGCAGCAGATTTCCAACCGCCAGCAGGTCGGGCACGTGGGCGGCGGGGAAAAGATAGCTGCGCGGGTCGAGCTGCCTAATCGCAATTTTGTATGAGTCGGCATCGGGATGAATCTGCCCCAGGATAGACGAGCGCGCCGATGCCGCTACGGCTGTCGTCGTCGGCCGGGAAGTCGCTTCCGGCGGCGGTGTGGCCCCGGCAAGCTGCTCCTGGCGAAATTGCTCGACCGGCGCGTCGTTTCCGCCGGAAACGGCATTGAGACACTCGGCTACCTGCCGGATCGCCATGGCGGTGGTTTCCATCCGGCTAACATTGAAGAGACTCTTGGCGGTGCGCAAGGCGTCCTTCGGCCTTCCGGCTTCAAGCAAGATGCGGATGCGCAGCTGAAGCAAGGATTCGATCGATCCGATGTCGGCCGCGAACTCAGTGACGCCGGTGGTTGTCAGGTCGGCGGCTGCATCAAATCGCTTAAGCCCGCGAAGCGCGTCGGCCCAGGATCGGATTTGCCCGCGGGCGATTTCTGGTCGTTCGCTCAGCACCCCGCGAATCGAGTCGATTGCTCGATCGACGCTGGCCACGTCACCGGCCTGGAGCAACGAGTTGATTGACTCGGGAGATAAATCCTCGGCCCAGATAACGGCAGGCGCCGCGCAAATGCAAACGAGCATCCATCCAAGCACCAGGCGGGATGCGCAAAACGCAGAGACGTGTGAGATGTCTCTCACTTTTTCACCGCAGGTTGAATCGATTGCAGCCAGGCATTGGCTCGGCCGATCGTTCCATCCTGCGCGCGCAGGCATCTAGCGACGGCTTCGCTGGCTTGCGGAATCTGTGCGTCGGTTGCCTGACCATAAGCGCGCTCAAAGATCGGCATTGCCAGGTCGGGTTTTCCTGCCATCAACAGCAAGTTACCCCGCTTGAGCAGTGCCGCGTAATCCTCGGCCAAGATTGCATTGGCGGGTTGTTCATAAGCCGCAGGGTCGATGGGGATGCTATCAAGAACCTGCGACCGGCGGCCGGGATCGCGCAAGGGGTTTCGACCCTCGAAACTCGCCCCGGCCATTTGTTCGTCTTTAAAACGATCGATCCTGCGAGTCGCTGGCTTGCTGGAAGCTTGGCTGGCCGGCGCGGTGGCCGCGGGTGCGTCGCTGGCGTTGAGGCATTCGGCCACCAGCAACATGGCCGAAGCCGATGAAGTGAGCGCGCAGACATTGAAAAAAGATTTCGCCGAGCTTAGCGCCACGTCGGGTTTGCCCGCAGCCAGCAAGGCTCGGACGCGATAATTGAGAAACTGCTCGACTGCCGCCGGGTCAACGGCCGATTCAACGCACGCTCGAAGGCTCCATCGATCCACCAGATCGTATCGCCGGGCAACATGCAGATTTTTCAACCAATTGCGCAGGCCCAAAGCTGTCCGGGCCGGGTCCAATTCCCATAACCGGTCGATCTGGGCAATCGCCTGATCCATCGACGCCGGCGCGACCACAAGCTTGGTAATCTGGTTTTGCACGCGATTAAGTTCCTCAGGCGACGGAGGCGTCTGTCCGCTGGCTGGAAGACTGAGCAGGCCGATAACGGCCAGCAGGTTGGCTAGACGATACATGTCATTTCCTCGTTTGAACGGGCCAAGCCAACGTTGCCGGCGGGAGGTTTGTCTTGCTCGGATGCTCCGCGGCTCTAACCCAGGCCAGGTTCGCCGGCGCGAGGTTTGTCTTGCTCGGATGCTCCGCGCCTCTGACCCAGGCCAGATTCGCCGGCGGGATACCAACGCTTACTGTGCGCAGATGGCGAACCCAGGCAAGTGATCCCTTGGGAAGAACCGCCGGCGAAGGGGCATCCAGATTGCGTGTCCACGGCAAATGCGCTTCCGGCGGAATCTGGTTGATTTGCAAATCCTTTTGCGGGCGAGGCTCCGTCGGAATTTTGTCATCGGGAACCGTCGAGACGACCCACGCCGTGCCTACCGCGACGAGCAATAGCGCAATTGCGGCCGCCAACGCCAGTCGCAGGCGATAACTCAACGCCGAAATGACCGCCGGATCGTTTGCCATCACTCTCTATACGGTCATACTCTTAACACGAGCATTTGTTTGCCAAATAGTGGGTCCGGCGGTCAACGATCAAACGCCGGTGCGGTACGTCTTGATGGCTTTTGATGTCGAATATTCACTCCGATATTTCGTTGTCCGTGTCAGGCGCGCCGGCACTTGCGCAAGCTGATTCGCCGCCGGTCATCGCGCCTTGGATTGCTCCCATCGAGGAACATCCCCGACGATGGATCGTCTATCCTTGCCTCTTGCTTCTCGGCGTGCTGATCGCGTATCAATCGGCAGCCTATTATGTCCCGTCACACGGCGGGACCGACCAAAACGGCTATCTCGCCACTGCCCGGCTCATTCTCGAACAACATACGCTCCACTTTATACCGGAAAGCCCGTTTCAATTTGTCGGTCGGATGATGGTTTTGACCGACGACGGCAAAATCTACGCGAAGTATCCGTTCGGGTATCCACTTCTGGCCGCGGTCGCGCGACATTTTGGTGGGGCCGATGCCATGTTCATGGTGAATCCCATCTGCACAGCGCTGGCGTGTTTCTTCAGCTTCTTCTTGTTTCGATCCGTGCTGGGGAACTTCGCGTCGCTGATGGGGGTGATTTGCATGGCCTGCAACCCTGTCACCTTGGTGTACGCCAACGATGCCAATTCGCACGCGCCCACTTTGTTGTGCGTCGTCGTGGGCTTCTGGGGCCTGATGACCTGGTGGCAGAAAGGCCGCGCCTGGAGAGGTTTTATTGGCGGGCTGGCACTCGGCTATGCGTGTACGGTCCGCTATACCGAATTTCTCCTGGTCCTGCCCATTCTCTTTGCCACGCTGGGGCGCGCGCGGTTTAGACTGAGGCAGATTCCATTGCATCTTGCCGCAATCATCGGCTGGGCCATTCCCATCCTCGCCATGTCGATCCAGCTTTGGATATCGTTCGGTGCGCCTTGGCGGACTGGATACTCCCTGTGCCGCGAGCAAACGGGCTTCGGCCTGGAATATCTCCTGGGTGGGCCTGAGCCTGACAAGCAAGGCAACTGGGCCACGCTGCTTTATCAACTCAATCACACCGGCCTGTTCTTGCTCTGGCCTGCGGCGCTGGGAGGAATGCTGGCGCTGTTTGGACATAGTTGGCGACTGGCTTCGCTGCTGGCGCTCTGGATCGTTCCGTCCACGCTGCTCTATCTGTTTTATTACTGGGCACCCACCGGCGAAACCACGACTGGGTATCTCCGCTTTTTTCTCACCGTGTTTCCGGGGATGCTCCTGGCCGGGCTGTGGGTGCTGGACCGCGGGCTGAACCTCAACCGTTTCATCCGCGCGCTGTCGTTGGGCGGGCTGACTTTTCTGGCCGCGATCATCAATGTCGATAACATCTCCCCCCAACTGGAAAACAGCGTCGAATCGCGGGCCACGCTTTGGTACGTCGGGCAAACCGTCGAACGAAACGTCCCGGCGGGCAGCGTGATTTTCGCCGATCAGTCGATCGACAATTACCTCGATGAAATCGGCCGATGGACGCTTTACGACACCAGCCTTTTTGCCCCGCGAGCCTTCGAGCAATATTACAAGGTGGCCCGAGTGGCCGACGTCGAGGATCCCAACCCGCTGCAACGCGCCCGCGCCGAAAAATACATGAAACTGCTGGGCGTCAAAAAGCCCGACGGTACCTGGCGAAGTAAGCCCATGACTGAACTGGACCGCCAACAGATGGCGATCGTCGAAAAAGCAATCAAGGAAAACCGCCGGGTGTTCTTTATCTTCGGCGGTCCTCCGCCTCGGAACATGCTGGCCAGCGGAGAGACATGGACCGCGGTGCCCGTTGCCACGCTTGATCCACCCCCGCGGGCCATGCCCGACGGCCTGCAAACACGATTTCGCGCCGGCCGATTGGTGAAAAGCCCTCCGGCACCACCGCTCAATACCGCCCAGCGAAAACAGCGGGTTTGGACCATCCAGGAAGTTAAGCGGCTCCCTTTGCATTGATCGTTTCCCTGTATCGAAGCCCAAGCCCGATCCCGTCACCTACCTAATGCCCTATCCACCGGCTAAATTATCCGCAATGGTTGGATTTTGTAGCGGGGATATCTTTGTTCGTCACCAGACCGGCCCGGATCACCCGGAGCGGCCGGATCGTTTGCGCGCCATTGCCCGGGCCGTGCGACAGGCCGGACTGATCGATTCGCCCGACTTGTTTCCCGAATTTAAATTTGACCTTAACCAATCGCCCCTCGGCGGAGAGAAGCTGCTCGAACTGCCCTATCGCCCTGCCGATCTGGCAGCGATCTTGCGAGTGCATTCGACCGAGATGATCGAACGGATTCAGCAAATTTGTGCATCCGGCGGCGGGCTGCTCGATGGGGCCGACACGCCGGTAGGACCGGAAAGTTTTGAGATCGCGCTGCACGCGGCCGGCGCGGCAATGGCTTGCGCCGACGCCGTAGTGAGCGGCCGAGTGCAGCGGGCGTTTGCGGCGGTGCGCCCGCCCGGCCATCATGCCGAGCCGAACCTGCCCATGGGATTTTGCCTGCTGAACAACATCGCCATTGCCGCGCGACACCTTCAGAGCGTTCATGGCGTCGGCAGGATCGGCATCGTCGATTTCGACGTGCATCACGGCAACGGCACGCAGGCGGCGTTTGAATCCGACTCGAGTGTTTGCTTCATCAGCATCCATCAGGAACCCCAAACCTGTTACCCGCACACCGGCCACGATTGGGAAATTGGCCTCGGTCATGCGCGAGGATCTACCCTAAACCTGCCTATGCGCGCCGGCAGCGGAGATGCCGACTATCTTCGCGCATTTGACGAGCGCATCGTGCCAAAACTCGACGCCTTCAGGCCGGAAATGCTGCTGGTGTCGGCGGGTTTTGATGCCCACAAGGACGATCCACTGGCCGACATTGAACTGACCGACGACGCTTTCGCGCAGATGACTTTGCGCCTGGTGGCCGTCGCCAACGCGCATTGCCAGGGCCGCATCATCAGCGCGCTTGAAGGGGGATATAACCTTCAAGCCATGGCCCGCGGGGTCGTTCGTCATCTGGCATCGCTGCGATCCGATCCCTCGCGGTAGAGATCGGCCATGGCGACCTTGGACCGATCCACTGCGATCAATCCGAACCCCCGCGCCACCGGGTCGTCGCCAATCTGCAATTCCCATCGGCCCATGGTGTATCGCTGCGCACCCTGGCCGGCTCGGTGCTACGGCATCGGTGATGATAATGCCGCGGTCGTTTCCGGCAGCGCCGATAATTGCCCTGCGCCGGAAACGCCACGTGCGCTCCGCCGGCGATTCAGTGCTTGATGCCTTGGGCGTCAAACAACTCATCCAAACTCGGCCCGGCGACCATGTATTCAACGCGGCCATCGGCAAAAAGAATGTTGATCCCCTGCTCGTGATTGCTCATGTCTTCGTAGGCAACGATTGTTTCCAGTGCCATCGCGGTCGTTTTGCCCGCCGCGACATAGTGGTAGTGACTGTGTTGAGCCACCCACTTTGCGCCTTCAGCGTTCGATTGGCCGCGGAGATTGGCGGGCAGTTCTTCGGGCGTACCGGGGCAGATGAAGACCTCGGGGCCGATGTCCTGAGTCTTGACTAATTCGGCAATGTCCGGTGGATATTTGCCCTTGTGCTCATTGGCGTACATCAGGCAGGCCTGGCCGATTTGCCGGAGATTCGACGCGCACTTCACGCGATTGGCGGTCTCGCGGGAACGAGAGAGGGAGGGGAGGGCGATGGAAGTCAAAAGTCCGGCCTGCCCCACCGATGCGGCCGCGAGGCTGCCTCCGCCGCTGAAAAGCACGCTGCCGGGGAATGGGCCGACGGTCTTGCTGTGCCAGCCCGTGTCATCGCTCCAGCTTACGCCGCCGGCCGGGGCAAGCAGCGGAAGGATTTTCTTCAGTTGGGGCAGCACCATCGCGGGGGAATCCAGCCCGAACATATCGCCGAACCCCAGATACATGCGCGACAAAAACAACAGCGACGTGTAGGCATCGGTCGCGGTCTTGGGCAGATCGAAAAACGCCACCGACGATGGGTTGGCCTGACCAAGGTCTTGCAGCAGTTTCTGGTAATCCGGGTTGTCGAGGATCGACTTGCCCTTGGCTGCGACGTGCTCGGCCGCCGACACCGCCACTTGTGGATAAAGCGACAGATAAAGATTGCCATCCCGGATCACCCAACTCGGACCGACGAAGGGCACGGCCAGATAATGCACGGTGGTATCGCCCACCTTTTCCTGCTTGAATTGAATCGTCATTTTCTGCCGCGAGGCGAACGATCGCATGAGGTTGTTGGCCATGAGCTCGACTTGGCCGAGGGTTTTTTCAAGTCGGTTGGCGTCGCGCAGGCGATTGACCAGCACATAGCCGAGCATACCGTTTCCGCCGACTTGCGGATCAAGATAAAGCGCCCACTGGCTACCCAACGGATTGAGCAGATCATCATGCAGATCGAACCCGGTCTGCTCATTGAACTCCGCCACGCCGGAATCGAAATTTTGCTGGAGCTTTGGATCAAACTCTCCCAGCCCGGCGCGAATCTTTGTGTAGAGGCCGGCAAGATCGAGCTGCCCGGCCGCCAGCACGGTGGAGGTCACCGGCGCGGCCGAAAGGATTTCCTTTGATAGCGGTCCGTCGTCGAACCAGGTGAGCAGCCCCCTGCGTGGCGACGGTGCCGCGATGAACGCGCGATCGGTCCAGTCGGCCTCGGTGAACCCGCCGGTAAAAATCGCGTAGTCCAGACCGTCGAGGCCGAGCGCAGTCGTGACCTTTCGCGCGCTTTTGTTGTTGCGATCGGATTCCGCAAGATCGTCGGCGATCATCTTCAAGAGCGCATGGCCATCGAGATAGGCCAGATAGACGGAGTCGGCCTGTGTCTGCTCAATTGCTTTCTTGAAGCGAGCGTCCTGCGCCAGCGGAGCGATTTTCTCTTTCGTGCTGAAGGGGGTCTTGCCGATCTCCAGCACGACCAGCGAATCGACCTGCATGGCCTGGATCGCGAACGGGGTACGTCCGGCTTTTTGAATCAACTCGTTCAGGCGCGCCACCAGGGCCGGGGCATCGGCCTTGGCGTCGCAGAGAATGGCGATGCGCGGGGTCATCTGTCCGGGCCGGCTGCTGTCCACTCCGCCGAAATAAAACGCCGAAGTGTGATGAAACATCGGCTTGGCGAACGTGACCAGAAGATCGGTAAGCTCCTGTGCATGGCGATCCGATTCGCCGATGCGCGCAAGCAAACCGGGGATCGACCGGTCGATCAGCTCGCGGATCGCTGAAGCATCGATGAATTTCTTCAGGCGGGTTTGGTCGTAGCCGGGGCCGAGTTCATCGACGCCCTTCCAGCCGACAAAGACGACCGCGTCGGCGGGCACGCGCTCGGAAAGCAACTGCGCGCGGCCGACGGAGGCAAAGAGAACAAGGGTCAGAAGGAAAGCGAGACATTTTTTCATGGCAAATCTCCTGAGATGAAGGCTTATCAAGGTAGAGGCAATGTCATAAATTGCAATCAGGCCTCCGGTGCCTCGGATGATTTTGGGGTGAAGCGCGTAGTCGAAGTGACGCCGCACTCTGGCCCGCGAATCACCGGGAAACACTGACGCGGGGATCATCAACAAAGCGCTGCGCGATGGTCCTCTCCCAGCCGGGTGTGGCGGAGCGGGAAACGGCCGACCGCGATTTGGGGTTGCCCGTCGTCTCCAGGACCTTGGCTGCCCATGGACACTCTTTTTTATACACACTTGGGTGTCCCGGGGCAGATTTCGTCGAATTTCAGGCAAATTTGCATATTTGGCGCCTGTTTGAATAGAAAAAGGGGGTCCAAAGGGGGTCCCAAAGAGGTCCCTTTGGGGTCCCATGGGTGTCACGGAGAGGTCGTTTCCGAGTCCGGCGGGGTGCTGGGAAGGTCCGGTTCGTTGCGACCCTCGGATGCCGTCAAGAAAAGTAAGCCTTGCGGTGAAAACGCACGCGACTTGACGGGCAATCGAGGTTGCAGGTCCGGCTTTGCCCGACGATTCCCCGCATCCCCACGCGAGGCCGCGCAGTGAATGCACCCCACAAGCCCGCGCGGATGGATCGATCACCATGACAATGGACTGGGTATTGGTCATAAGAATACTCCTCTACCCTTAAGGGGCTTTAAGGGTCGCCGGTGCGCGAATGGGCGCTTTTTCGCGCAACTTGGAGTGCTCCAAAATGCATTTAAATTATTTCAGTTAAACGAGTTGTAAAAAATATTATTTTTTTTCGGAACGGGTCAAATCTTGGTGCGCTTTTTTGCGCCCAAAAGCGCACCACTTTTTCCCGCCCCTCCCTGGGCCGCAACTGCGGACGGTGACCGCGACCGGGAGTGATAAAGGATGCGGCACTCCATCGGGGCGTCCAAACCACCGATCCGATCCGCCACAACCAGGCGTTGCAGCCGATTATCTGACGTGCTGCTGCTTCACTAGGGCTTGGAATCGGCCGATGGAATCCTTGGAAGTGACTGTTGTGCCATGACGATCCGCAAAAAACTGGTATGGAGCGTATTTTGCATCGCGACGATCGTCGGCGCGCTGTGCGCCACCGGGCTGAACACGCTGCTGGACATTTCCCTGGCCATTCGCACGCGCAACCCCACGCCGGTGTTGCAGGCGCAGCTCCAGGTGATCGATCTGTTGATCATCATTATGCCCATCGCCTTTTCGCTGGTGGTGGGCATCGGATTGATGCTCGCAGGGTCGATCATGGGCCGGATTCGACAGATTCGTGATGGCATGACCCTGCGGGCCGAATCACTTCCCGCGCGGGTGGGCGACGAACTCGACGATGTGGCCGCGCGATACAACGACCTGTCGGCCACCGTGCGCACCCTCCGCGAGCGCGTCGTATCCGAAGAGCAGCTTCTTGCGGCCAAACGCTACGCCGACAACATCATTCGCTCGATGTTCGACATCCTCATCGTCACCGACCCGGACCTGCGCATCGTCACCGTTAACAAGGCCGCGTGTGATCTGCTGGAATACACCGAATTGCAACTGATCGGGCGGTCCATCGAAACCGTGTTTGAAGACGGTCCTTATACACTGGGGCTTTCCGTGCGGTCGCAGCTTCAGCAACGCGCCTCGCGCGACAACGAGATGACCTACCGGACGGCCGGCGGGCGGCTGATCTCGGCGCTGGTCTCGAGTTCCATGATGCGCGACAATGCCGGGCGCCCGCAGGCGATCATCACCGTGGGCAAGGACATCACCGCCCGCAAGCAGATCGAACGCGACCTGCTGGAAGCCAAGGCCGCGGCCGAGGCCGCCAGCCGGGCCAAGAGCGCGTTCGTCGCCAACATGAGCCACGAAATCCGCACGCCCATGACCGCGATTTTGGGCTATGCGGATTTGATGACCTATCCCCATCAATCGTCGGCCGATCGGTCGATGTGCGTCCAGACCATCCGCCGCAACGGTCAGCACCTGTTGAGCGTGATTAACGATATCCTGGACGTGTCAAAAATCGAGGCCGGCAAAATGACGGTTGAGCGGATCGCCTGCTCGCCGGCGCAGATTGTCGCCGACGTGTGTGCGCTGATGAAAGTGCGCGCCGCTGACAAGAATCTTTCGTTCGAGGCTCGTTTCCTCGGCCCGATCCCCGCGACCATCACGTCCGACCCGACGCGCCTGCGTCAGGTGCTGGTCAACCTGATTGCCAATGCAATTAAGTTCACGCAGACCGGCGGGGTAAAGTTGCTGGCTTCGATGGTAGAGGACAGTCCGCGGGCCTTGTCGCAGCTGCGCTTCGACGTGGTCGACACGGGAATCGGCCTAAGCCGGAGTGAATCCGAATCGCTGTTCCAACCCTTTGCGCAGGCGGACAGTTCAACCACTCGTAAGTTCGGCGGCACGGGTCTCGGGCTGGTCATCAGCCGCCGGCTGGCCGAAATGCTTGGTGGCGCGATTCAAGTGAAGAGCATCGAACGCCATGGAAGCACCTTCACTCTGCTGGTTGATACCGGCGATTTAACGAACGTGCCCATGGTGGAAAACCCGGTGGTGGCGGACACGGTCTCGGCAGCGCAAACGGGGAACGAGCGCGTCAGGCTGACCGGGCACGTCCTGGTGGCCGAAGACGGGCCGGACAATCGCGGACTGATCGAGTTTTATCTGAAGAACGCCGGCATCGAAGTAACACTAGTTGAGAATGGCCGGCTGGCGGTGGAAGGTGCGATGGCGCGCCTTCAGACTGGCCAGCCGTTCGATTGCATTCTGATGGACATGCAGATGCCGGAACTGGACGGGTATGGCGCCGCGTCGTTGCTGCGTCACCGGGGGTATGAGGGCGCGATCGTTGCATTAACTGCGCACGCGATGGAAGGGGACCGGGAAAAATGCCTGGCCGCAGGGTGCGACGACTTCGCCGTCAAGCCACTCGATCCTGAACGGCTGATTCAAACGTTATCAAAGTATCTCAAGTTCCCCGTCGCCCCCGCGATCGAGCGAATCGATCCGATGGTGATTGCCCCCCCGCCAGAGGGTATGAACCCTTTGGTGGCCCAGCCGCGTTTGGCCAAGCTGGTGGACCGGTTTGTCGGCGGGCTGGACGAGCGGGTGGCCGCGCTTGAAAAGGCCATCGCCAATGACAACCGCCAGTCTTTGCGCGTGCTGTCGCATCAGTTAAAAGGCGCCGCCGGGGGATACGGGTATCCTGAAATCAGCCGCGCGGCCGATGCCCTGGAGCACGCCACCGATCAATCGCTGGCCGAACTCACCAAAACCCTGCAAGGCCTGACGCAGCTCTGTCACCAGGCGGTTGAAAATCACGACCGCAAGGCCCGCTGACGCCGAAGCATTCTCAGCCCTGGGGCGGGCGAAGTTGCCAACTGGCGTGGGTGTATTCCATCAGTTCGATGGGATTGCCGTCGGGGTCGTTGGTCCAGCTTTGAAAGCTTTGATCCATGCCCGTGCGGATGGGCGAGAGTTTCACTCCGCGAGCTTCCAGACTGGCCACCAGGTCCTTCAGGCCGGTTACTTCCAGGCAGAAGTGATTGAGCCGATTTCCCCCCTTAAGGGTTTCAGGCGCTCCGCTGCCCCACTGCTTGTGCTTGCCGAGGCGGTCGAAAATTTCGATGAAAGTCGAGTCGCCGCAGCCGAGGTAATAGCCGAAAATCTCCCCGTCCTTGTTGCGAAAATCGAATTGCCGGATCAGGCCCAGTTTCTGGGTATAGAACTCCAGAAGGACATCGAGTTGATCACTGACAATACAGAGGTGGGCCAGTTTGCGGATCATGATTGCGCTCCGGTGAAAGCGCGCGATTCTATCGTGACCGCGGGGGAGGCACCAACGGACCGGCCGCGGAAAAATAGTGATTCCCCGCTTTTGGACCTTGGGCAAAGAAGCACCCGCGGATAGGCTATCACGCTGGCCATTCGATGCGACCCAACACTCACCAGTTCGATGCTGCACTGCGTCGCCTGACCAAATTCAAGCAGGTGCAGCATCCCAGCGCCACGCCCATTTCCGAGCCGCTGGTGGCATTCTTTAAGCATTCGGTGCAGAAGCGGCAAACGCGTTTTGCCGACATCGCTCGGGCGTGGACGGTGCTGGTGCCCGAGACGCTCAATACCCACTGCGCGCTGGAATCATTTGCCAAAGGGTCGCTCACCGTGCTGGTGGACAGTTCCCCGCATCTTTACGAACTCAAGCAGCTCTTGCTTTCGGGTCTGCAAAAGCAACTGATGCTGGCTTGCAAGGCGACGGGCTTGAAAAAGATCAACCTGAAACCCGGGCGATGGTACGACGGGGATTCACCGGAAACGGGCAAGTTGCAGTTTTGAAACGCCGGGTCTACCGCACGCGGTGGCATGGGCCAGAAACCAGCTACGGGCGAAACGTCACTCCCAGATAGAAATTCAACCCGTCGTTCTGCACGTCAGAATTAAAGTAGAACAGTCGATTGCTGAGCAGCGCGTAGCGCACCCCGCCGCGCAGATAAAGGGTCTTGGTCATGGCGACTTCGGCACCGAGGCCGATCTGGGCCAAAACCGTATTGAAACTGCCATCGGAATCAGGAAATCGATGGCGGTGCGTCATCCCGCCGAAGCTGGCATCGACAAAAAGCGAATGCACCGGCGAAGTGTTGAACCGGTAACGGGAAAACAGGTCGCCGCCGAGGGCACGCACCCCGCCGCCGTCATGGTGTGTTTCCTTCGGCGGGGGTGACGGCTCTTGTGATGACTCGTCGTTGTTGCACGTCGTTCCCCCGGCTGCGGCCACCAACGCGATCGGCGCTTCCCATGTGCTGAACAATTCTCCGCCGATCGACCAACGCGGCGCGATCACACGTTCCATGCTGATATTGAGGGTAGACAACTCTCCCTTGTGCGAACCGAATGGCGATAGATAGGCCGTGTCGATGGCCAAGGCCAGATCACCGGTCTTAATCGGTGGTTCGGCCCGCAACATACCCGCTGGCAGCAGAGCAATGACCGGAATCAACCAGCACCAGCTAACCCCGGGACGATGCGAGCCTTTCATGCCTGGCAAGTATATCGGCGGGCCACAGTCTGGCAATTTCTCGGGAAGGATGCCGGTAGTGTATCGCGCGCCGAAAGATTATCCTTTGCTGCATGTGTGGTTTTGCCGGAATCGTCGCTTGGGATCAGGGGCATCGTCTTTCCCATTCGGTGCTTGAGAAAATGTCGGCCCGGCTGGCCCATCGTGGTCCGGACGGCGCGGGTCTGCGGCTGAATCACGACGAAGAAGTCCGTCACGACCGCCCGCAGGTTGGGCTGGTGCACCGCCGGCTGGCCATTCTCGATCCCGACCCGCGGTCCGATCAGCCTTTCACGGACGGCCAGGGTCGTTGGCTGGTCTTTAATGGCGAGATATACAACTTCCGCGAATTGCGCGGCACCTTGCAGAAGCTGGATTCGTCGTATCAATGGAAAACGACTGGCGACACCGAGGTACTGCTGCGCGCTTTTGCGCAATGGGGGCCGGCGTGTGTCAAACATCTCAATGGCATGTTCGCGTTTGCCGTGTGGGACGATCGGAATCGCTCGCTATTCATGGCCCGGGACCGCATGGGCCAGAAACCGCTCTTCTGGGCGATGGAGCCTCGGGCCGCAGGCATGAACGCCTCCACCGGCGCGCCCATGGCGATCGCATTCGCCTCTGAACTGGGCGCGCTGCACGCGGTCCCCTGGTTTAATGCCCTGACCAATTATGGCGCGCTGGCCGACTATCTTTGCTGGGGATACATCCCTTCACCGGCCACGATTTACGATTCGGTTTATAAACTGGCCCCCGCCGAGACGCTCACCATCAGTTTCGAAAAAGGTTTGCAGACTGACGAGTATTTCAATCCCAATTTGCCCGAAGAGGACGCTGCCGACATCAACGAAACGACGGCCATCACGCGCACGCGGAAGCTGGTGGAGCAGGCGGTGGCGCGGCAGCTGGTTTCTGACGTTCCGGTGGGCTGCTTTTTGTCAGGCGGGATCGACAGCTCGATTATCGCGCTGGCGATGCGGCAGGCCGTGCCGAAGGATCAGCCGGTCTACACTTTTTCAATCGGATTTGGCGACCGGAAGTACGACGAAACCCCCTTCGCCGCCGAGGTGGCCAGACACTTGGGCACCACGCACCAGGAGTTTATTGTCTCTCCGAATGTCGCCGATGATCTGCCGAAACTGGCGGCGGTATTTGGCGAGCCGTTTGCCGATTCTTCTGCGCTGCCGACGCATTATCTCTCACGCCAGACGCGACAAAGCGTGAAAGTGGCCTTGAGTGGCGACGGCGGGGACGAACTCTTTGGGGGTTACGATCGCTATCGCGCAATGGCGTTTACCGAGCGCTGGGCGGGGATGCTTGGCGGGCCTGTGCGGTCGGTCGTGTCCAAGCTGCCCGGCACTCATCCCAAGGCGTTCACGACACGGCTGAAGCGCATGTTGGCCGGGGTCGATCTTCCTCCGCCGGCCCGATATGCCAGCTATCAGCGGCTGTTTGACGCCCGGCAGTTGCAGAAACTGATCTCGGCGGCATTCCTGGAACAGACCAACTTGAGCGCGCAGTGGCTGGTGCTGGAGTTTGATCGCTGGACCGCCGGTCGGGACGTTGTGCAGACCGCGCTGGCGGTGGATCGATCGACGTATCTTCCGCACGACCTGCTGACCAAGCTGGACCGGGCGTCGATGCTGCACGCGCTTGAAGTGCGCAGCCCGTTCATGGACCCGGACTTGGTTCGATTTGCCGCAGGGTTGAACGCCAAAATGTTGCTGGACGGTGGCCCCAAGCGACTGTTGCGAAAGGCGTTCAGTTCCGACCTGCCCCGACGGGTTTTTAGCCGGCCCAAGATGGGCTTTGCCGTGCCGATGGGCCATTGGCTACGCGGGCCGCTGCGGTCCCTGTTACACGATGCACTGTTTGCCCAGCAGTCGTTTTGCTCGACCCATTTCGCCCGCCCCGCTGTGGAGCGCATGATAGAACAGCACGAGCACAAGGAAGTCGATCACTCCCAGCGGTTATATGCTTTGCTTATGCTGGAACTGTGGCACACCGGTTCAACCGATGCCGGGTGATTCTGATTGGAGGAGAGGCGGGAGACCCGTGGGCCGGGGTAAACCAAGTCGTCTAGCGATCATCCGGACGAATCTTCGTCCCCGCCGATGATTTTCGGCACCCGGAAGAACCGCCCATCGACATCGGGCGCATTCTGCAAAACCATTTCGACCGGCAGGCTCGGTTCAACAACGTCCTCGCGGAGGACATTTTTGAGCGGCAGCGCGTGCGCCATCGGTTCGACGTTTGTCACGTCAACTTCACTGATTTTTTCGACGTAGCCAAGGATCGATTCGAGCTGGGCCGTGAGGCGCACGAGATGGGCGTCGTCGAGCGACAACCGGGCGAGCTTGGCGACGTGCCTGACGTTATCCAGTGACAGGGGCATTGGAACGCACGATTGGAAATTAACGCATGTACCAACCCGACGAAACAGATTCTCTCGCTTGGCCGGGCTGACCGGGATCAAACCTTAAGCTGCCGGCTTGACGTAATTCCGCCGGACCGGCTTGACGATCACGCCATTGCGCATTGCCTTGGCGCTGACCTTCACCCGGACGATCTGCCCGTCAATCACCGCCCGCACCTTCTGAATGTTCGGCTTGAATTTCCGGGCGGTGATGCCGGTAATCTTCGTGCCCACCCCACCCAGATACTTGGCCTTCCCGCGATGGGTCAGTTGGTTCCCGAAGGTCGTCTTCTTACCTGTGAAATAGCATACGCGTGGCATAGTAACCTCAATCGACGTTGAAAAATTCGAGCCTTGAAGTATACGCTTTCGCTTTTGGCTCTGCAATAGCCTTGTGATTTCGCTAAGCTCGAAGCTTGGGGCCGCGGCCGAAATTCTTGCGAGCTGGCCCATACAGCAGCACAGGCCTGGGGCCGATGGTCAGACTCGGGCCAGAGGCTCCCGTTCCTGTAAACACCGCAGCCCCGGGGGTGTCCCGGGGCTGTGGCTGATTAACCTGTCTCACTCGATTCGGCGAGTTTTTACCGGCCGATCTTTGTGCTGAGCATGGGGAACGCGTCGTTTTCCAGTTCCTTCTGGATCAGGATGGTCGGCTTGACCAGGATGAGCAGAACCTGCTCGTCCTGCGAATTGGCGCGATTGGTGAAGAGCCGCTTAAGGAACGGAATCTTCGACAGGATGGGCACGCCGATTTCGCGTTCGGACTCGCCGGCCAGGGTTTGTCCGCCCAAAAGGAGGGTCGCTCCGTCAGGGACCGAGCAACTGGTTTTGAGGGTCACGACGTCCACCGTGGGCAATTGAAGCTGCCCGGTGATGACCGTCGGCTGGCCGGCTGTTACCACTCCGCCGGGGTTGGTGGTCGTGCCGGTTGGCGTGACGCTGGCCGACACGCTGAAGGGCACCAAGGCCCGTACGCGTGACAACTGTGGCTGAAGCGTCATGAAGACGTACTTGCGATCGGGGGAAACCGTCGCGCGAACGTCGAGCACGATACCACTTTGGATGGTGTCGGGATCGGGATCGAACAATGCGGCGCCGGAACTGACAACGGGGGTGAGGTCGGCGACATAGGCCTGTTCGGTGGTGATGATGATATTGGCCCGCTGGCCGTCAAACAGGGTGATGCGGGGGGCAGTCAGCGAGGTGCTGTTGGTGTTGGCTTCCACGGCTCGGATCAGGAAACTGACCGAGAAGTTATCGAGGAAGCTGCCCTTGATGGTGAGGGGTTCGGGATAGTCGGCGGTGTTGGCCGCGATCGATCCCGGCACGCCGGCATTGCCCACGCGGCTGGCCCAGTCCAGCACACGCACGCCCGTGCCGGTATTGATGACTTGCCCGGTGGCCGGGTCGACCCTCGTGCTGTTGTCAGTGACCTGAGCTTGGGCGATGCCCAGAGCGCTGAACTTGTTGGACCAGGTTCGGCCCAGCGAAGGGTCAGGCTGTCCGGTGGCGGGATTGCGATAGAAATTGTTGAAGCTGAAATCGGCATCGACCCCGATGTCTTCCAGGTAGTTCCGTTGAACCGTGAGGAAGCGGGTTTCGATGCTGATCTGGATGGCCTGGCTCTTGCGCAGGTTATCCAAAAGGGTTTGGATTTTCCGGTGATTTTCCGGCGTCTGGGTAATCAGCAGCAACGCGCGGAGCTTGCTGGCGCTGATGGAACCGACTTCACCGCCATTTTCCTTCCATGTGGAGTTGGCCACGTTGTCGGTGATGTACTTCTTGATTTCGTCGGTGATTTCCTCACGGCTTGCACCAGTCTTGCTTGTGTCACTGTTGCCGGTGGTGGTGGTGTTGCCAAAGAGGCCGCCTCCACCGCCGCCTCCGCCGCCCCCACCGCCGCCACGGCTACCGCCGCCGCCGCCGCCACGGCTGCCGCCACCGCCCCCACCACTGCTTCCGGTGCTGGAGAGGCTGAGGCTGGGCGCGTCAGCGAAATCCGGCGCGACGAACAGCAGGTCGTTGATGTCGTACTGACGCGTCAGCGTATTCTTATCCAGTTCCTTCTTCGTCGAAATCGTAATGACGCCTTCGTCGATGGTGTAACCGAGCCGGCGCTCCTCTTCCTCGCCACTGACGTTCTTAAAAATCAGTTCGAGGGCTTTGGAGAACTTGATGTCACGCAGGCGGGCAGTCACCGGGGCGTCGCGGCTGATGCTGGCGCGTTCGAGCGCGGCCCAGTCCACATAGATATTGGCACCGGTCACGTCACGGAGAAAGTCGATCACGTCGGTGAAGCTGTTGGCATTGAAACGCAGCTCGGGCAGTCGCCGGTCGAGCAGGGCCTGAATGGCCTGGTCGTCGGTGCTGCCGCCCTGCTCGCGGTCGCGCTCGAGGTCGCGCTTACGGGAGATTTCCGGCCAATTCTCAGCGTAGGCGATGATAGAAAAATAGGGGATTTTCGCTTCTTCGGTCGCTACGAACTGCTTGACCCATTCCTCGTCGAACTTCTCGCGATACTTCCGCTGATCGGCGATGTGGGCCTTGTCCTTAATGAATGGACGGACTGCAACGGCGTACTCATTCTTTGCATCCAGCGCCAAAATGTGATCGACGGTATTGAGGGCTTCGGACCATTTCTGGTCGTCGATTTGTTGCCGGGCGTTGGTCACCAGCGTGGAGACGGTGCGCCGGCGTTCTTCTTCCTCTGTACGAAGTTTTGCACGGTTAACGCGCTCGGCTTCTTGCGAAGACATCTTGCGGTCGGAGTCGGTCTTGATGGCTTCAGCGCGGTCGGCCGAGGCCTGGGCGTTGGCGATTCGGGCGTCGAAACCGGAGATGTCCTGGGTGGTGAAGATCGCCGGATCGGTCCCGCGGGCCACCTTGGCCTGTTCGATTGCGGTTCGGGCGGCGGCAAAATCACCCTTGTCGGTGGCAGCGCCGGCGCGGCTCAGGGCGTCATCTATACGATAAGAGATAGCCTCACGTCGGGCCCGCAGGTCGCGCTCTCGGATTTCGAGCGTCGGGGAAGGATTGACCCGTTTGCCGGTCAGGGTGAGCAGTTCGTCACGGCCGGCCGCTGCGGCCTGATTGGCCGGATCGAGTTCGGCGGCCTGGGTGTAAAGATTTAGTGCGTCCTGCGTGCGGTTTTCAGATTGAGCCTTGCGGGCGTCCTCGACCTTACGCTGGGATTCAAACGCATTGTGCTGTTGACGAATGCGCTCGTAAGCGCTGGTGGCATCGAGGGCGCGGTCGGCCGCCGATCCGGAGCTTTCGGTCGCCGGGGCAACCAATCGCGTTTCGGCCACGGGCGATGGGGCCGGCGTTTCAGCAACCGGCGTTGTTGCCATTGGCGCGGGCTTTACGGGCGCCGGGGCCGGCGCTTCAGCAACTGGCGTTGTTGCCATTGGCGCGGGCTTTACGGGCGCCGTCGGTGCCGGCATTTCAGCAACGGGCTTTGTATCGACCGGAGCGGCAACCGGGGCGCTGGCTTCTGCAGGCGCTTCAACCGCGTGTTTGGCATTCCATTCGGCTTCACCCTTGTCCATCTTGGCCAGAAGCGAGGCCGGGGCTTCTTCAAACGCACCCGGCTTGAAACCGGCGTCACGGGCGGCTTCAAGATTTTTTCGGGCGGCTTGCCAGTCGCCCTTCTTATATTCTAAGCGGCCGTTGAGATAGGCCTTGCGGACTTCGGCGGCGCGGGCGGCTTCGGCCTCGCGTGTGGTCTTGGCCTGGGCG
>JBBQSU010000069.1:0-18811 GCA_038234815.1 Tepidisphaerales bacterium
TCGACGGCTGTTTGATCTGCGTTCGAGGGGGATTTCAGAGGGGCGTAAAAAAGCTCGGGCAAAAGCCCGGGCTTACGGTCTGCGCCGGGGAGTCGTCCCAACTACGTGGCCAAAAATCCCAACTAGCTTGGCCAACTACAGGTGCGCACGACCTTGACGCTGACCGATCGTCCACCCGAATGGTCGATCGCATTGTTGACCATCTCGGTCAGACCATAATGACAGATATCCTGCGCAGGCATGTCGAGATCGCGCATCGGGTCACGGACTTGTCCGTCCCATACTTTGTCTTCGGAAGTGGTTCCGTCGAGCGGATAGGTCAGTTCCTCAGTTGAACGGATCGCACGCTGGTAGCGACGGTGACGACGCTCCCCGTAGGCCCGAAGGTGCCCTTCATCCACCAGCCGCCGGACATGGAGCAAAACCGCCTGCGGGGTGACCGCATATTCCCGGGCAATTCGCCGAACCGGCGACGCGTGTTGCCAGAAAACCTCCCGCAGGATGGAGTGACGTATCTCCTCGGATCGCTTGGCCATATAAAACTTGTAATTGTATAGCAAGTAATCGTCAAGAAAACTTGGTATAGGAAATCGTCAACGGTTTTGTGCGGTAACTATTGAAATGAAAAGGGCTTGCCACCGAAGTGGCAAGCCCATTGGAAGGTCAATTTAGTCTCGCGGATGAGCTTTTTAGTCCAGATTCATGCTCATCAGGAACTGCGCATTGCTGGGCACCTTTTCCAGCCGGCCTTTGAGCAGTTCCACCGATTCCACCGGGTTCATGTCTGAGAGTACGCGGCGCAGGCGATAGACCAGTTCCATTTCTTTCTGATCCAGCAACAGTTCTTCGCGGCGGGTGCCGGAGCTGTTGATGTCGATCGCGGGGTAGATGCGCTTGTCCACCAGCCTGCGGTCCAGATGCAGTTCGGCGTTGCCGGTGCCCTTGAATTCTTCAAAGATCACTTCGTCCATCTTGCTGCCGGTGTCCACCAGCGCGGTGGCCAGAATGGTCAGGCTGCCACCTTCTTCGATCGAGCGGGCCGCACCGAAGAACCGCTTGGGTTTTTGCAGCGCGTTGGCGTCCACGCCGCCGGTCAGGATTTTGCCGCTATGCGGCACTTCCGTGTTATAGGCGCGGGCCAGGCGAGTGATGCTGTCGAGCAGGATCACCACGTCCTTGCCGAATTCGACGTAGCGTTTTGCTTTTTCGATCACCATTTCCGCGACCTGTACGTGCCGGCTGGCCGGCTCGTCGAACGTGGACGAGACCACTTCGGCGTTGGTGTTGCGTTCCATGTCGGTCACTTCTTCGGGTCGTTCGTCGATCAGAAGAACGATCAAAATGACTTCAGGATGGTTCCGCGAAATGGAGTTGGCGATCTTTTGCAGCAGCACGGTTTTGCCTGTGCGCGGCGGGGCGACGATCAGCATCCGCTGACCCTTGCCGATCGGCGTCACCAGATCGACGATGCGCATGTTCAGGTCTTTTGGATCGGCCTCCAGCACCAGGCGCTTTTGCGGATGGAGCGGGGTGAGGTCTTCAAAATTGCTGGTGTCGGTGATGCGTTCGGGGTCTTCGCCATTGATGGCTTCGACCCGCAGGAGCGCGAAATAGCGTTCCGATTCCTTGGGCGGACGAATCTGTCCCTGCACCACGTGCCCGTTACGCAGGCCGAATCGGCGAATCTGACTGGGACTGATGTAGATGTCGTCCGGGCAGGGGAGATAGTTGTATTCCGGGCTGCGGAGGAATCCGAAACCGTCGGGCAGAATCTCCAGCACGCCTTCGCCGTACATCAGGCCGTTTTGCCGGATGCGGGCCCGCAGGATCTGGAAAATCAGGTCCTGTTTTTTAAGGCCGATGTAGTCGGCGATGTTTTCCTGCTTGGCGATCTCGTGCAGTTGGTGCGTGTCCATCTGCTGCAGGTCTTTGATATAAAGCTTGCCGCCTTTCACCTGCTCATATTTAGCATTGGTTTCGGCGTCGAAAGCGCCAACGTCTTCCGAGACGACCGGTTCGGGACGCGCCGGGGCCGGCTTTTCGGGTGCGGGTGCTGGTGCCGGTGCCGGTGCCGGTGCTTCAACAGCAGTTGCGACTGTCGCCGGGGCCTGGGCCTCCTGCATTTCAGGTTCTTGTGGGGATGGAGCCGAACGACGAACGCGGGTAGTGGACTTAGCCATTGGGCTATGCCTCCAAAATCGTGACTGTAAAAGGATTTGAGAAGATGCAGGGTGGACGTGCCGACGGTGGCCGGCAGCGCGTTGCATTCCAAGTGCGGCAACAAGCCGCTTGAAGTTCATCCGTTCTCGGATGCAACCCTGCACACGCTCGAACTATTTATTTATTGGAAATTTTAACCTTTGATCTCTTCGGGCAAGGTGCCCATTGATCGAAATCCCAAAAACGCCCATACCGGGCCGTTCACTGCTCTATTTTCTCGAGAATTCGGGAAAGCACTTCTCGGATTTGAACGCGGCTCTCGGCCGCGTCAGTGGTATTTCGAATGATATAATCCGCTATGGAACGCTTCTTGTCCAGTCCCCACTGAAAATTTTCTCGTCGGGTCAGTTCTTCGGCCGCCCACGCACGCCGACGAACCCTCTCTATCCTTGTGGCCAGGTCGGCCTCGACAAACACCACTGCGTCACATTCCCGGTATAACCCTGTCTCGCATAATAGGGGGGTGTCCCACACAAAAGCCAGACATTTTTTTTCGGATTCAATCGCTTCGGTCATTTCGCGTTTTCGGGCCTTATCCACCCAGGGGTGGATGATCGCTTCAAGCTTCTGCCGCTGGGCAGCGTCGGCAAAGATGACGTGCGCGATGGCTTTGCGATCGACGGGCTGAGTAGGATCAACCGGGACGACCGCAGGCCCGTAGTAGTTGCGAAGGGCGTCGCGCACCACAGGATCGTTCATCGCCGCCCGGGCCTGGCGATCCGAATCGATCACCCAGCACCCCAGTTCGGCAAACAGGCCGGCAACATAACTCTTGCCGCTGCCGATTCCTCCGACGACTCCGATGATGAGCTTGCCGTTAAACACAGACGGATTCTCGCCGATCAGGGGAAGGTTTTCGAGTCATCTGCGGGCCACAGCATCTTAAGCCTCTACAGCCTCTGCCGATCCCACCGACCGTCCCCGCGAAGGTTTGGGAAAGAGCGGGCAAACTTGGTGCGCTTTTTGGCGCCAAAAAGCGCACCAAGATTTGACCCTTTCCGAAAAAAATAATATTTTTTTTAAGCTTTGTATTGGAAAAGGATTAAGTCCATTTTGGAGCACTCCAAGTTGCGCGAATTGGCGCCCATTCGCGCACCTTTGGCCCTTGGTGGCCCAAGGGTAGAGGAGTATCCTTATGAGCACCAATCAGTTGATTGCCTTGAATGCCATTTTAGCCGCGTGCGTTTACGCCGCAGGTTTATTACTCGGTGTTGGATTCGGACTGCGGGAAGCGTCCGGCAAAGCCGGACCTACGAATGCCCGTTTAGCCGCGCGCGTTCGCGCCGCGGGAGTTTTCTTGTCTCGGGCCATCCGAGGGGTGCAACAAATCGGACCCTCCCATGGTCGCGTGGGACCCGCAAAAAACCTCGCCCGGACAGGCATGGGACCCCAAAGGGACCTCTTTGGGACCCCCTTTGGACCCCCTTTTCCCACCAGGATCAGTGCCAAATACGCAAATTTGCCCGAAATTCGACGAATCGTGGCTCGTGACAGCCCGTGGTGTCATCGAAAGCGTGCCCCCAGACGGGAGATCGAACCGCCACCGGAGGCACCCGGAGTGGTGCGAGGAATGCGGGCAGTGATAGTTGGCGGACCAAACGACACCGGCCAATCCATCATTCTCGCACCAGGGTCGTGCGTTGATCGCGCCGAGTTTGCCCGGTGCCTGAAGTCAAATTGACACGAAAATCCGCCATTCCTATACTGCCACCCTTCTCACTCGGCGAAGGCTCGTTTTCTGATGAAAAGGAGCGCCCGGCCAAGACATTGGCCGGCGCGGCAATCGTTTCCTCCGACCGAATGACTATCCCTTCAGGAGCAATCATGGCCAAGGCCAAAAAAGCAGTTAAGAAAGCGTCCCCGAGCAAGAGCGGTAAGAGTGTTAAACGGGTTTATTTCTTTGGCGCAGGCAAGGCCGAAGGCGGCGCCACGATGAAGGACCTGCTCGGCGGAAAAGGTGCAAACCTCGCCGACATGACCCTCGTCCCCCTGCCCGTGCCCCCGGGCTTCACCATCACCACCGACACCTGCGGCGATTACAACGATGCCGGCGGGAAGCTGCCCAAAGGCCTGATGGACGAAGTGAAGCTGAACCTGGCCAAAGTGGAAAAAGCCACCGGCAAGAAGTTCGGCGATCCGAAAAATCCGCTGTTGGTTGCGGCCCGATCGGGCGCAAAAATGTCCATGCCCGGCATGATGGACACCGTCCTGAACATCGGCCTGAACGACGAAGTCGTTGAAGGCATGGCCAAGCTCAGCGGCAACGTTCGGTTTGCCTACGACAGCTATCGCCGACTCATCAATATGTTCGGCGACACCGTCATGGGCGTCGACCACGAACATTTTGAACACGAACTGAGCGAAGTGAAAAAGGACCGCGGCGTGCAGCTTGATACGCAGCTCAGCGCCGACGACCTGAAGGAAGTCGTCAGCCGATACAAGGGCGTCTATAAAAAGCATTTGAACGAGGATTTCCCCACCGACGGCCTGGAGCAGCTTGAGGCAGCGATCGAAGCGGTCTTTAAGAGCTGGATGGGCGATCGCGCGATCCGTTATCGTGAACTGAACGACATCCGCGGACTGCGCGGGACTGCCGTCAACGTGCAGGCGATGGTCTTCGGCAACATGGGCGACGACTGCGCCACCGGCGTGGCCTTTACGCGTAATCCGTCCACCGGCGAAGACAAGTTTTATGGCGAGTTCCTCGTCAATGCCCAGGGCGAAGACGTGGTGGCCGGCATCCGCACCCCGTTAGATTGTAATACCGAGATGGGCAAGTGGAGCCAGAAGAGCTGGAAGGAATTGCTCAAGATCAAGGACACGCTTGAAGCCCGCTACAAGGACGTGCAGGATTTCGAGTTCACGATCGAAAAGGGCAAGCTGTACATGCTGCAAACCCGCAACGGCAAGCGCACCACGCAGGCGGCCGTCAAGATCGCGGTGGACATGGCCAAGGAAAGATTGATCGACGAGAAGACGGCAGTTCTGAGGGTCGATCCGGCCTCGCTGGATCAGTTGCTGCACCCGACGTTTAATCCCAAGGCCGAAAAGAAGGTGATCGCCAAGGGCCTGCCGGCCTCGCCAGGCGCGGCCGTAGGCAAGATCGCCTTTACCGCAGAAGAAGCCGAACTGCGCTTTGCCGCGGGCGAAAAGATCATCATGGTGCGCCGGGAAACCGAGCCGGCCGACATCGGCGGGATGCACGTCTCTGAAGGCATTCTCACCAGCACCGGTGGCATGACCAGCCACGCGGCCGTGGTGGCCCGCGGAATGGGCACCCCCTGCGTGGCCGGCGCCGGATCGCTGGTCATCGATGCGAAAAACAAAAAGCTGACCGTCAACGGCAAGGAATATGGCGTGAACGACACGATCTCGCTCGACGGCGGAATCGGCGACGTTTATGAAGGCGCCGTGGCCACCCAGGAAGCCGAACTCTCCGGCCCCTTCGCTGCCATTATGAAATGGGCCGACAAGTATCGCACGCTGAAGGTGCGCACCAACGGCGACACCCCCACCGACGCCAAAGTGGCCCGTGGATTCGGCGCTGAAGGCATCGGCCTCTGCCGAACCGAACACATGTTCTTCGATCCCCAGCGCATCCACCACATGCGGGAAATGATCCTGGCCACCGACGTGGAAACGCGCAAGGCCGCGCTGGCCAAGCTGCTGCCCTACCAGCGTGAAGACTTCATCGGCATCTTCCGCGAGATGAAGGGACTGCCCGTCACCATCCGACTGCTCGATCCCCCGCTTCACGAGTTCCTGCCTCATCACGAGAAGGAGCAGAGCGAACTGGCCCAGTCTTTGGGTCTGACGCTTCAGCAGGTGCAGGGGCGCGTGCAGCAGTTGCACGAGGCCAACCCGATGCTCGGCCATCGCGGCGACCGGCTCGCCATCACCTATCCCGAGATTCTCGAGATGCAAGTGCGGGCGATCATCGAAGCCGCCTGCCAGGTGAAGAAGGAAAAGATTGTCGTGTTGCCGGAGATCATGATCCCGCTGGCCGGCACAAAGAAGGAACTGGACTTCTGCAAGAAGATCACCGACGAAACCGCCAGCGCCGTGATGAAAGAGATGGGCGTGAAGGTTGAGTATATGTATGGGACGATGATCGAAGTTCCGCGGGCGGCGATCACGGCTGACGAAATGGCCCAGACGGCCAGCTTCTTCAGCTTCGGGACAAATGACCTGACGCAAATGACCTTCGGCTTCAGCCGCGACGACGTGAACAGCTTCCTGCCGGATTATCTGAAGAAGGAAATCCTGGAGCGCGATCCGTTCCAATCGCTGGACACCGGCGGGGTGGGCAAGCTGGTGAAGATGGCGGTGCAACTGGGCCGCAGCACGCGTAAGGACCTGAAATGCGGCATCTGCGGTGAGCATGGCGGCGATCCCAAGAGCGTGGAATTCTGCCACCAGGTGGGATTGAACTACGTTAGTTGCAGTCCTTACCGGGTGCCCATCGCCCGGCTGGCCGCAGCCCACGCAGCCATCAAGGGCGCGCCCGGCAAGCCAGCCGCCAAGGCGACCAAAAAGAAGTAATTCGACATCGTGTTCGAATTACAGTAAGGAAAAATCCGGAGGCCCATTCGGTTACGCGAGCGGGCCTCCGGTCTAAAATGGCTAATGGAAATGCGCCCGCGTGAACCGCGCCGAATAAAGTCATTGTGGTTCGTTTTTTTAGTGCGCCCGAAGAGGGCATCCTAAGGAGGCTGTGAAATGTCCGAACCCACGCCAACCCCACCCAAAGCGCACTGGTTATCCACGCTGTTCGGCGATCTCTTCCGGATGCCGACCTACCTGAAAGGGCTGATGATCGGCGCGCTTGCACTGTTCAGCATGGGATTAATAGGCCAGGCGCGCAATTGGATGCAAAATCCCTCGTCAGCACCGACAGCGCAAGTAGCGCCAAACTTGGCTGTGCCTTCGGGATCGAACGGGTTTGTCTCGGGGAACGGCAAAGTTGACGCATCGGCCCCGGCCACCCAACCGGCCGGCACCGCTGGCACGTGGTCCGGTTTATCCACCAAACTGGGCGCCGGCTTCGTCGTCGGATTCTTCGTCGGCTGGATTTTCAGGTTTTTCCTAAAAACCATGACCCTGCTGACAGCCGCGGGCGTCGTCATCATCGGAGGACTAAGTTACTTTAATATCCTCAATGTCGATCTGACGTCGGCCAAGACGAATTACTCGAGCGCTATCACTTGGGTATCGGATCAGGGGCAGAAGTTGTTCAATGTCGTGTACGAAAAGATGAACGCCACCGGGCCGATGGCCGTGGGAGGATTTTTCGGCTTCCGCCGCAGAAAATAACGCGGGCTGCGCCTATTGTTGACTCGCCCGCAGGCGGTTTTTACGATCCCGCTCGGCTCTTTTTGCGATTGCCTCTGCTGTTTTTAACGCCAGGAACAAACGGATGCTACGACTCGCGCCGCTCATCCTCAGAAATGTCCTGCGCAATCGCCGGAGAAGCCTGCTGACGCTGGCCAGCACGGCGATTTCGCTGGCGGTGCTGGGGCTGCTGGTCGCGCTTTACCAGGGCTTTTTCTTCGCCGAACAATCGTCTCCGTCCGAAGCCCTGCGCTTGATTACGCGCCACAAGGTTTCGCTCACCAACGTTTTGCCTGCGGGGTATCAGCCCCGAATCGTAGCGATTGATGGGGTGGCAGCGGTGTCGCCGTGGTCGTGGTTTCAGGGTATCTACATCGATAACAAGCCGGAGAATTTCTTCGCCCGGTTCGCGGTCGATCCAGACGGAATTGAGAAGGTGCGCCAGGACTACATCGCCCCGCCGGAGCAATGGAAAGCCCTGCGTCAGAACCGCACGGGCTGCGCCGTCGGTCGCAAGCTGGCCGAAGAACACCATTTCAAGCTCGGCGATCGGATCAACATTACCGGCGATATTTATCCGGTGAATCTCGAACTGACGGTTGTGGCGATCTTCGACCACCCGCCCAACACCGAAGCCCTGCTGTTTGATCGGGCTTATCTCAGGGAGCTGCTGAAGGCCGCCGGCCGCGAAGCCGACACGGTGGGCACGTTTGCGATCCTGGCCCGGTCGAAGGAAGACGTTCCAAGGATCGCGCGGGCGGTGGATACAATGTTCGATAATTCGCCGTCACCGACAAAGACCGAATCGGAACGGGAGTTCGGCCTGTCGTTCCTGGCGTTCCTGGGCAACATCAAGATGTACCTGGCGGCGGTGTGCGCCGCTGTCACGTTCACCATCCTGCTGGTGTCGGCCAACACGGTGGCGATGAGCGTGCGCGAGCGCATCCGTGAAATGGCTATTCTGCGAACGCTCGGCTACACCCCGACTGAAATTCTGCAACTGATCCTCGGGGAATCGGTGCTCATTGCTTTCATCGGCGGACTGCTGGGGATGCTCGTCACCTTCCTGTTGACGCGCGCCGCCGCCGCCGGGCTGGGGCCGTGGGGCGAAATGATGAAGTTTCGCTGGGAAGCCTCGGTCATCGTTGCGATCTTTGCCGTCGTCATCGGACTGGTATCAGCACTGGTGCCAGCGTTTTTTGCCTCGCGGCGCAACATCGTAGAGTCGCTGCGGTTCACCGGATGATTGCTTACTGGATCGGTTAGATTGGGAAGAGACATGGGCGTTCCGATTCGTTACAACCTGCGAAACATCGTCGAGCGGAAAGGCACGACGATCATGACCGCGGTGGGCATCGGCCTGACGGTGGCGGTGTTGATTACGTCCATCGCCATGACGACCGGTATGGCCGCGGTTTTCTCTGGTTCCGGGCATCCGCTTCAGGTGCTGGTGCTACGCAAAGGTACCGACGCGGAGTTGAACTCGACCGTCAAGGAAGAAACGTACCAGATCGTTCGGCAGTTGCCGGGCATCGCGCTGTCTGGAACTGGCGAACCGATGGCCTCGCCCGAAGGATTGACCGTTGTTAATCTTCCCAGCATCGACAATCCGAACGGTATGAACGTGACAATTCGCGGCTTTCTGCCCATTGGCCTGACGATGCGGGAAGGTGCCAAACTTGAAAAAGGCCGCTGGAACGCACCGGGCAAGCGGGAAGTGGTGGTTGGCCAGGGCATCGCCAGACGCTATCCCGCTGCCCGTGTGGGACAGACCCTTAAGTTCGGCCGCGGAACATGGGAGGTCGTCGGCGAGTTTTCCAACGGCGATTCGGCGGCCAACTCGGAAATCTGGGCCGACTTAAACCAGCTTCGTGGGGATTTTGAGCAACAAGGCGGCAGCAATTCCATCCTGGTCAGGCTGGCCTCGGCTGGGGAAATTCCGAAGTTCAAAAAGCTGATCGACGACGACCAGCGTCTGGGGTCTTCGATGACGCAAGAGCGGGCATATTACAAACAGTTGACGCAATCCTCGTCGGGCCAGATGCTCCAGTTCATCGGATTTTTCGTATCGGTGGTGATGGCGGTGGGAGCGGGTTTCGCGGCCACCAATACGATGTACGCTGCCGTCTCTCGAAGGTCGCGCGAGATCGGGACCTTGCGAGCGCTGGGCTTCAGTCGGTTCGCGATCCTGCGGTCGTTTGTATTCGAATCGGTTTGCCTGGCGCTGATCGGCGGGATCGCTGGCTGCCTGATTGCCTGGCCGCTGAACAACCTGTCGGCCGGCGTGGGCAACTGGCAGACGTTCAGTGAGATGGCGTTTAAGTTTCAGATCGACGCGCGAGCGATCGGCGCCGGGCTGTTATTCGCCGCGACGATCGGCGCGTTGGGCGGATTTCTGCCGGCCTGGTCGGCGGCGCGCAAGGGCATCGTCATGGCCATGCGGGATCAATAAGCGATTGCAAAACCTGTGAAAAGCGAACTGGAAAAACTTCGGATTGAAAAGCACCACAAGGCCCGCACGGAACACAAGGTATGGTGGCCGTGGGTGGCGTTGACGCTGTTGATTCTGGCCGCCGGCGCGGGCATTTGGAAATGGCGGCAGGGGATCGTGGGCGTCTCGGTCCAAACGATCCGCGTGCGTATTCCCGAAGGCGCCGCCAACAACGCCGACCTGGTCACACTTAACGCCACCGGCTACGTGATGGCCGCCCACAAGATCGAACTGGCGACGAAAGTGATCGGCCGCGTAGCTTGGGTGGGCGTGGAGATGGGCGACAAAATCACCAGGGGCCAGCAACTGGTTCGCCTGGAAGACGACGAGTACAAGGCCCGCGTGGCTGAGCAGCAGGGACTGCTGGACAACGCCAAGGCGCGCCTGGCTGAACTGGAGGCCGGATCACGGAAGCAGGAAATCGGGCAGGCCGAATCAGCGGTGCAGTTGGCCGAAGCGGAACTGGCCAACGCCGAGCGCAACCATAAGCGACTGAGCGAGCTGGACGACGGGCGGGTCGTGTCCAAGCAATTAATCGATGACGCCAGCACGCTCGTGAAAACCCGGCGGGCGCAGCTCGATTCGGCCCATCATCAACTTGACCTTGTGAAAGAAGGCCCGCGCAAGGAGCAGATTGGTGCCCAGCGGGCAACCGTGCGGCAGCTTGAAGGCAGCCTGGCGCTGGCGATGGTGGAACTGGATAACACCGTCATCCGCTCGACCGTTGATGGCACGGTGCTGGGCCGAAACGTCGAAGTCGGGGAATTCGTGACGACCGGCTTTGTCGGCGACAACGGCGCCAAGGGTTACGTCGTATCCATCGCGGATTTGAGCGATCTCCGAGTCGAACTGGACATCAGCCAGAATGATTTTGCCAAGGTGTTGCCCAAAGGGCCGTGCCGAATCACCACCGATGCCTACCCGGATCGAAAATACGACGGCGTGGTCGATCTGATTTCCCCGGAAGCCAACCGCCAGAAGGCGACCGTGCAGGTGCGCGTGAAAGTGCTGAATCCTGACGCGCTATTGAAGCCCGACATGAACGCCACCGTATCGTTTTTGTCCATAGAGAAATCAGCCGGCACGCAGCCGGGGGCAACCACCGCGCCTGCCGAACGACCCTCGCTGCGTGTGCCGGCGTCGGCGGTGGCCAATGGGTCGGTGTTTGTCGTAGAAGACGGCAAGGCCGTTGCCCGCACGGTCTCTGGGGGCCAGACCGACACCAAGGGAAACGTTGAAATCCGCATGGGCCTGATTGGCGGAGAAGACTTGATCGTTAATCCGCCGGCGTCATTAAAAGCCGGCGACCGGGTGCATATTGAAGCCGGCCCAGAGTAAGGCCTGTTCATCCAAGGGAGCCAAGCCGTGTCCGAAGCAATCGTCGAAGCAAAAAAACTGACAAAGACCTTTGAACGAGGTCAGGTGGTCGTGACGGCGTTGGAGCAGGTGGATCTGATCGTGCGCCGCGGGGAATTCGTGGCGCTGATGGGGCCATCTGGATCCGGGAAAAGCACGCTGCTGCACCTGATCGCCGGGATGGACCAGCCCTCCGAAGGTCAATTGCACGTTTTGGGTGAAGAACCCGCGGTAATGAGCGAGCGTGAACTTTCACGGTGGCGAAATCACCATCTGGGGTTCGTCTTTCAGTCATTCAACCTCATCCCGGTATTGACGGCGTTGGAGAACGTCGAACTTCCGTTGAAGCTGACTTCGCTGGGCCGGGTGCGTCGCAAGGAAAACGCCACGACCGCTCTGAAACTTGTGGGCCTGTCCGATCGGCTGGACCATTTTCCCAAGCAGCTTTCCGGCGGACAAGAGCAGCGCGTGGCCATCGCGCGGGCGATCGTCACCGACCCGGACATCCTGCTGGCCGACGAACCCACAGGAAACCTTGATGCCTCCAGTGCCCGCGACGTGTTGCAACTGCTTCAGCGGCTCAATACGGACTTCGGCAAGACGATCGTGATGGTGACGCACGATCCGCACAGTGCGCAGGCGGCGTCGCGATTGATTCACCTGGACAAGGGAAAATTCATCGAGGCGTCGATGGAAACCGCACCGGGGGCGTGACCGCGACGCTCGTTCTGAATCTTTCGGTAAGTATCGCCAGGCGGTACCATTGGGGCCAAGACAATGATTATCATAGGACAAGCACACGCCCGGGCCGGACTGGTGGGAAATCCTTCCGACGGTTATTTCGGAAAAACCATCTCGTTCATCATTCGCAATTTTACCGCGGAGATAAAACTGTGGGAAAGCCCGCATTTTGAGATCATCCCTTCGCATGGGGATCTGGCGCGATTCCCTTCGGTCAATGACTTCTTGCACGACCTGAAATTGCACGGCTATTACGGCGGGATTCGCATCATCAAGGCGACGGTCAAGAAATTCCACGACTATTTCAGATCGCAGAACGTGGAACTGCCCGATCGATCGTTCACCATCGAATTCGTCACCGATATTCCGCGACTGGTGGGCCTCAGCGGCAGCAGCGCAATTGTGACCGCGACCATGCGCGCGCTCATGCAGTTTTATGGCGTGACGATTCCCAAGCAGTATCTGCCCACGCTGGTGCTTTCGGTAGAGAAGGAAGAACTGGGCATCACTGCAGGGCTGCAGGATCGGGTGATCCAGACCTACGAAGGCATCGTCTACATGGATTTTGAGAAAGCCCAGGTCGAAAAGAACGGCTTTGGTATGTACGAGGAACTGAAGCCGCCGAAGATGCCCCCGCTTTATGTGGCTTACGACCCGGGCCGCGCCGAAGTCAGCGACGTGCCGCATCGCAACTTGCGGGACCTGTGGACCCGCGGAGATCCGACGGTTGTCGGCGCAATGCAAACGCTGCGTGAGTTGACCGACACGGGTAAAGAAGCGCTGATCGCCGGGGACTGGGACAAACTCGGCAAGGTGGTCGACGCCAACTATGCCGTGCGGCAGTCGATCATGAACATCGCCCCGGAGAACCATCGCATGGTGGAGGTGGCGCGCACCGCCGGTGCCAGTGCGCACTTTTGCGGTTCGGGCGGGGCGATCTGCGGGCTGTATAAAGACGGCCGGCAATACCAGAAACTGGTCGACGCCCTCTCGACGATTCGCTGCACTGTATTTCGTCCGGTCATTTTCGAGCCATAAGCCATGAAACTTACCAAAGCCATCATCCCTGCGGCCGGGTTCGGCACGCGCATGCTCCCTGCGGCCAAGGCCGTTCCGAAAGAGCTGTTGCCCATCCTCGACCGCCCGACCATCCAGTACGTCATGGAAGAGATCGTGGCCGGCGGACTGGATGAGTGCCTGCTGATTACGTCGCGCGACAAACGAGCGATAGAAGATCATTTCGATCGCCACACCGAACTGGAAGAACGGCTGAAAGGATCGGGGAAGCAATCGCTTCTGGCTTCGCTGGAGGCGCTGGCCGGCGCGATCAAAATTCATTCGGTGCGCCAGCCCGAACAAAAAGGCCTTGGCGATGCCGTGCGCCAAGCCCGGCATTACGTCGGCAACGCGCCCTGCGTTTGCCTTCTCGGCGATACGATCTTCAGCGGGAACCCTTTACCCACGCGACAGCTGGTTGATGCCTACGCAGAGTTCGGCACCTCGATCATCGGACTGGAAGAAGTCCCTCTGGAAAAAGTCGAACGCTATGGCATCGTCGGCGGATCGATGGTCCGCGAAGGCGTTATGAAACTCGATACGCTGGTGGAAAAACCAACTAAGCATTCGGCTCCCAGTCGCTATGCCATCGCGGCCCGATACGTGCTTTCTCCGGCGATTTTCGCGTGCCTGGACAAAACTGCGCCGGGCAAAAACGGTGAAATCCAGTTGACCGATGCGCTGAAACTTCTCCTGACAAAAGAGCCGATACACGGGGTGCTGCTGAAGGCTAAACGCCACGACATCGGCAACCCGATCGACTGGCTCAAAACCAATCTTCTCTTTGCCCACAACGATCCGGCGATTTGGTCGCAGATCTCTCCACTGATTCGGCAACTGCTCGCCTGATCTTCGCCGCACTTCATGAACCACCGAGGGTGACACGACGCGCTTCCTCCCCGCCGGCGCCGATTCATTTTCCAATTTCGCGCCTGTCATTTACTCAACAAACTATTGACGCCCTGCCCGCAGGCGATATCCTGCTATCCAACGTCGTACATGATTTGGCCGGACCGAAGATGGTGGCTCCTCTTCGGTCCGGTTCTTTTTTTCGGCGTTATTCCCTGAACTGCCTGACCGCGACGATCTGAAACACGCACGTCATCGGGTTGCCGGCAGGCTTGCTAGGCCGGGCATCGCTTCCAACAAATTGCCTGAGTTGTTCGAGCGTGGCCGCGGGGCATTCAGTCGGGGCATCGTCTCGATTCGCCAGACACACCCCCACCACCATGTTGTTGGAAATGAGCGGCGCGCCCGGCAGGCGCGGGTTTTTTGTCAGGCGCACCTTCCATCCGTCGGCCGGTCGCGGCGCGCTGCCGGACATCGCAGTAGCCACCGGATCAAATAAACTCACGTCCGGGAAGCCCACACCGATGATCGCCCCGCCGGCAAATTGATCGGCGATGAGCATCGAAACACCCATGCGCTGTTTCGATCGCACCAGCGCCAGGCCCGAGGCCGGATCCTCGCGCACCACCTCAGCGGGTATGGCGGTTCCGTCGCGCGATTGCAGCGACACTTCGCTCGCCCCGCTCACCACCGACGATGCCGTCACCAGCATCGTGTCGGATATCGGAAAGGCCACGGCATATTTCATAGTCTGTCGGACTCGCGGAACCTTGGGTGCCGGGGGTTCGACCGGTACAGGAATTTCAACCGGCACTGGCGCTACGGCTACTGGCGGAATATCCACGGGCGGATGATCGGTCGCGCTATCCCCGCCAGTGGCCGTGCGCGGCAAGGGCCTGCGCACACTCACCGGTCCCGGTTCGTGGCTTCCTTGATTAGCAACGTCGGGTACGGCCACGCGCGCGATCTGCGGCTTTTCAGGGGGCGCATTGCCCGGCGACGTGTCCGGATTTTCCCCAAGCGGGAGCAGGGCAATGTCGTTCGGGTACGCCGGCCGTTGCACGCGCGCCTGCGCCGCTTGCAACTGGCCTTCGATCGCCCCATGTTCGGTGGCCAACAACTGAAGCTGATCCTCCGCCGAGCGGATGGCCAAGCGATCGCGAACCTTTGGGGGCATCATGCTTAACCGCGCGATCCGACTGCGCGCATTGGCCTGGTCTTGTTCATTGCCTCCCAGCCTCGCATCCAAATCGCTCACTTCGCGCAGCGCCTCGCTAAGCTGGGTCCTCTTCTGCTTAGCCTGACGCTCGGTCGTCCACTCTATGCCCCAACGCGCCTCTCCCGGCCTGCTGGCTTCAAGCTTGTTATTGCACGTGTTGTACAGTTGGTACCCCTCCTGCCATTCGCTGCTGTTCTGGGCGTGAACCGGAGCTTGATTCAGAATAATTGCCAGCGCGTTAATCGCCGGCTCGTCGCGCGTAACATCGGGCAAGCCCGCAAGATATTCTTTCACGAACTTCATCGCCCGTGCCCAGGTCTTCATGTGCAAGTGCGCGCTGGCCAGGTTTATCGCCAGGGCGCGCTCGCCGGCGGGCTTCCCGCCACAGCTTTTCTCCAAGTTCACCCGCGCTTTGTCGAAATCCCCCAACTTCAGATACACCGCCCCCAGCCCGCGCGCCGCGCGAACGTTCTTTTCATCCACCACCAGCACGTCTGAAAAACCGTCGCGAGCCCCCTTCACATCCCCCAGCGAAAGCGCGTCCCAAGCCGATGAGACGATCTGCTCGATCACCGCAGGATCGAGAGCTCGTTTTTTCGCTGATGCTCCGATCACTGGCGCGGCCGGCGCGGGCTTGGCAGGCATGGTCTCACCTCCCGGCGCGTCAGGCTTGGCGGGCACTGCCCCGCCCGCCGGCACGTCGGGCTTGCCGGGCCGCGGGTCTTTCATCCACCGGGTCACGTCCGCCTTGGGGATCAGGCTCTGCCCCTTGCCGCGAACTTGAATCTGATACCCCTGCTCGGTCTCGGTTACATCGCCAATCAGAAATCTCCCATCGCGCAGCACAAGCGTATCGGCGAGCGCGCCCATCCGCAGACATAGGATGACCACGACCCCGGAAATTAGATCTTTCTTCGTCAATGTCCTGAAACTCCGTTTCTATTCTACTGGTTGCCTCTACCTGCGTTGTTTCAAAAACCGCCGCAATTGCGCAAGGGACATGCAGTTGATTACATCATCGGCGCTCACCCACGCGCGCCGGGCAACGCCGATTCCGAAATGAATCCATTTCAGCCCGTCGGTGCTGTGCGCGTCGGTGTTGATACTTAGCTTCACCCCTGCTTCAATCGCCGCCCGTGCGTTCACGTCGTTCAAATCCAGTCGTGGATAGCCCGAGTTGATCTCCAAGGCCACGCCCGCTTCTTTGGCGGCCTTGAAAATCCGTTGGAAATCGAGCGGCAAGCCCTCGCGGGCATTTATCAACCGGCCCGTCGGGTGCCCGATGACGTGAACATATCGGTTGTCGATTGCCCGCAGCAGTCGTGCGGTCGCCTTGGCCGTGTCCTGTTTCAACGAAACGTGCGGTGAGGCAATCACCACGTCCAGCTCCTTCAACACTGCATCCTCAAAATCCATGCGCCCGTCTGCCAGAATGTCCACCTCGCAGCCGGCCAGAAGCTCGATCCCCTTCAGTTTCGATCCGATCTTTCGAATCTGCTCGACGTGTTTTAGCAATCGCTCGGCGGTCAGCCCGTTGGCGATAATCTGGCTCTTGGAATGATCGGTAATGGCCAGAAACCGATACCCCATGGCCTTGGCGGCTCTGCCCATTTCCTCGATTGAATTTTGCCCGTCAGACGCGCTTGTGTGCGTGTGCAGATCGCCTTTGATGTCCGCAGGCTCGATTAATTTCGGCAGCTTCCCGGTGGTTGCGGCTTCAATTTCCCCGCGGTTCTCACGCAGTTCCGGCTCGATGTATGCCAGCCCCAACGCGGCATAAACATCGGCCTCATCCCGGGCCGCAAGGGGCTTGGCCGTTGGCGGCTGGCCCGTCACCTTTTTACTCTTGTCGTACTCGTCCTGCCGGTAAAGACCCCACTCATTGAGTGTCAGTCCCTTGGCCTGTGCCAAGCCACGCAGTTTGACGCTGTGTTCTTTCGACCCCGTGAAATACTGCATGGTCGCGCCGAAGTTTTCCAGCGGGACGATGCGCAAATCCGCCTGCAGCCCGCTCCGGCTCAGCACGCTCGCCTTGGTCGATCCCTGTCCCAGCACGCGCTCCACCTCGGGCCGAGTCACAAAATGCTGCGCAACGTCGTCGGCCCGCGATAGATCGTTCAGCCCGCACACCAGGTCGAGGTCGCCGATCGTCTCCTTTCGACGGCGCAGACTTCCAGCGATTTCGACCCGCGATACCCCGCTCAATCCGCGCATCGATTCCAATAGTGCCATCGCCACCGGCAGCGCGTCACCGATACCAAGCCGCTTGCCCGCCTGCTCCAACATCGCCAGCCCTTGCTGCAACGACTTGATCTTCTTCTCGCCCATCCCCTTCAGCCCGGCCAGCTTTCCTGCTTCAATCGCCTGTTTCAGTTCATCAGTGCTGGTGATCCCCCGCTTTTTCCAAAACAGTGCGATGGTCTTGGGGCCTAGCCCGGGAATTTGCAGCATGGGGATCAGCCCCGCAGGCACGCTCGCTGCCACCTCTTCATAATCGTTGCTCTTTCCGGTCTTAGCATAGTCTTCGATGATTTTGCGGCTCGACGCACCGATCCCTTCGATTTGCTCCAGCGTGCCCTCCTCCACCGCCTGGCGAACGTCAAACGCCATGTCCTTTAGCAACCGCGATACCTTGGAAAACGCGATCGACTTAAACACACTCTCCCCGCGAATTTCCATGACCGCAGCAAACCGGGCGAATAAGTCCGATAGTTCATGGTTGAGCGACATACGCGGAATTTTAGTCCAAGCTGTGTCCCTCGGCGAGTTAATCCTGCTACCCGCGTGGATGGTGGATGTAACGCGCGGTTGGGGCGGCCGCGCCGCCCTTTGTTCCGCGCTGCGACGGGGGAGCGCGGGCGGAGGAACCATCACCAAAGCGCCGCGCGCTGGTCCTCCTTTATGAACCAACGGCGGAACTGCAAGCGCCTCGCCGCGATTTGGCGTTGTCCCTCGTCGCCACAACCCTGTCTCCCGAGCAACATTGCTTTGGGTACACACTTCGGTGCCGCGAAGGAGATTTCGTCGAATTTCGGGCAAATTTGCGTATTTGGCACTGCTCCTGGTGGGAAAAGGGGGTCCAAAGGGGGTCCCAAAGAGGTCCCTTTGGGGTCCCATGCCTGTCCGGGCGAGGCTTTTTGCGGGTCCCGCGCGGTCATGGGAGGGTCCGATTTGTTGCACCCCTCGGATGGCCCGAGACAAGAAAACTCCCGCGGCGCGAACGCGCGCGGCTAAACGGGCATTTGTAGGTCCGGCTTTGCCGGACGCTTCCCGCAGTCCGAATCCAACACCGAGTAATAAACCTGCGGCGTAAACGCACGCTGCTAAAACGGCTTTCTAGGCTATCAACTGATGGGTGCTCATAAGGATACTCCTCTACCCTTGGGCCTCGAAGGGCCAATGGTGCGCGTATGGGCGCCAATTCGCGCAACCTGGAGTGCTCCGAAATGCACTTAACCCTTTTCCAATACAAATCTTAGAAAAAATATTATTTTTTTCGGAAGGGGTCAAATCTTGGTGCGCTTTTTGGCGCCAAAAAGCGCACCAAG
>JBBQSU010000070.1:0-18715 GCA_038234815.1 Tepidisphaerales bacterium
GTCCTCCTGCTTCTTGTCGGCATCGGCCTTTTGCTGATCGACGATGCGCTTGGCTTCTCGCAAGGCCGCCAAGGCTTCAACCATCGGCGGTTCATAAGCATCGGACAGCTTGGCATCCCGCAGGAAGACGATGGCCCGCTGCATGCGCTCGGCGGCGCGGGTGAGCTGGCCTGCGGTTTCGGCGCTGTCAGGCAGCTTTTCCACTTGTTGGCCGATATCGCGGGTGTTGCGCTCGGTCAGTTCTTGGGCCGAGCCAAGCTGCGGCAGCGTGGGTGGAACGTCAACTGCCCCTTTTTCACGACCGGCCGTTTCGAGCAGATCGGCAAGCGACTTGGCGTCGAGCTTGCCCAGTCGTTCGGCGCCTTGGAGCGACAGATCGTCGAGATTATGACCGGCTTGACGACGGGCAAGGGTCTGCAATTGCGCCTGAAGCTCTGCCAACTTCCGGGTCAATTCCTCCAGCTTTCGTCGTTCGGCTTCTTTAAGCCGGCCCAGGATCATTTCCAGCCCCAGTTCGGCCTGCTTCTGCGCCGCCTGGGCTGCGGACTGCTGGTTCTGTTCGGCTGCCGCCGACGCCTTCTGCTGACTTTGCGGCACTTGCTGCTGCCGGCCGGCTTCCGCGGCGCTTTTCATCGACTCTGCGGCGGTCGGATCAGACTTGGCCAGTTGCCCCGCCTGCTTCTCCATGTCGGATATTGCTTTTTCTGTCCGACCAGCCAGATCCGCTTGAGCGGCAGCGTTCTTCTCCAGTTGCTTACGGTCCTCCGGCGACATCTGTTCGGGGCGCTTGCCGATATTACGCCGGCCAATTTCGGTGGTCTCAGTGCCCGTCTTCTGCTGCTGATCAAGCAAACCCCGAAACGTGTCGATCGTCTGCGCCAGCGTGCTAAGATTGCCCAGTCGATCCAGCGCCTTCTGCAACTGCTCGTCGGCTTGCTTCTGGTTCGCCTGGGCGTCGGACAGCTTCTTGGTTCGATCCCCGGGCCGGGCTTGAGGATTGCGGGCTTCATTGATGTCGTTCGCGGCTGCCTTCATCGGCTTTTCCGCAGTCGCGTCCAGTAGGCCGGCCACATCTTTGGCCGTCGATTTCAGGTCGCCGGCGTCCGTCTTGTTCTCATCCATCGACTTGATCAACGACTCCAGCTTGCCCACCGCCTGCTTGGCTTGGACAGCGGCGGTCGTCTGCTGGCCGGCCAGCCGATCGGCCACGGCCTGATCCGACGCATCCAAGGCCGGCTTATTTTCGGTATCCTTTCTCAGATTGGCGGTTTCCTGCTGTGTACGTGCCTGTGACGCGCGGATTTCGGAGATCTGGTATGCGATTCCACGTAGCTCTTCGGCCACCTTTTTCGTGAATTCCTCCTGGCTGAGAATGGTGATGCGCAGCTTCCCGCTATGCACCGCAGGGTGCTTTTGCCCGTTTAGTTCGTAGTTGTCGATCGCGCTCAGAGAGTATTCCAACACGTCGCCGCTCTTTAGCTCGGCATCGGGCAACTTGGACAGGTCCCAGTCGTAACTTATCCGAAATCGCTTGCGGTCCGCCGATGTGTCCATCGGCTGCCATTGGCCGGACTTGGCCAGATCGACGGCCCATTCCCGGTTGTCGCCGAGTCGCTTGACGTTGAGGGACAACACAGCGATGCCGAAGTCGTCCTCCACCGCAGCGACAAGCGGCACCACCGCGATGGCAGTGCGCTCTTCATTGCGCCGGGGGTATTCGATCTGCACCAGCGGAAGTTGATCGGGGCGAACCAGCAGTTCGTATTCCTCCAGACCCAGGTTGGAAAAGCCGTCGGAATCGGTCGCGCGGATATGGAAGCGGGACGATTCAATCGCGATCCACGTAGCGACGCCGGTTCCGGAGATGCTGCGATCCCAACTGACGCCCGACTGCGTGGCCGAGGGTTTGAGGCCATCGAGCGTGATCGCGGTCAGGGAGTCGAGCGGCTTATTGAACCCCGCGCGCAGGGCCAGGCGAGAGCCGAAGGTGACGACGACCGGCCCACCAGTGAAGTCCGCGGAGTAGGCGGGCTGCTTGGCGTACTCAGGCGGGGTGATCGCAGCGTCAACCTTGCTGAGTTTCAAACGAGGCACGATCGTGATCGACGGAATCACGTATTCATCGTCCCCGGCGACGATGCGCACCGACAATTGCCCGGTGCGCGCGCCGGCGGTCAGGCGCGCGTCGACGGAGGCCGAATAGCTCCCGTCGGAATTGCGAATTAGAAACTCCCGCTCTTCGGCGCCCTCTGAATTCTTATAATAAACAATCGGCTTTCGACCGGCGTTATCCCCGCGAGTGAGGCGAATGTTGATCGGCAGGCGCGTGTCCACGGGCACCACTTTCGGCAGGGCACCCTGGATGGCGATTTGCACCCCCTTGGGCCAGGCAAGGGCATCGAACGGCGTGAGGATACGGGAAAGCGCGATTTTCAACAGTTGCGGATTGATCGTCGTCACTAGCAGCGCCAGCACCATCGCGGCCAGCGCGGCAGACAGACCGGAATACCAGACCGGGCGGGTTTGCACTGCGGTATTCAAATCCAACCCCCGCGCTATCACGGCAGCGTCGGATTCAGTACGTAATTTCATCGCCGACGAACCGGGCATGGCCTGATTCTCAGCAAATTCAACGGTGCTGCGCAAGCGGTCGTCAAACTGCGGGAAGAATCGTTCCAATCGTCCGGCAATGGAGGTCAGCGGCATGGGCGCGACGCAAGGCCGGGCGATCCACCGCCATGCGGCATAGCCCAGGGCAACAATGATCGAAATAATCAATCCGACGCGTGGAACCGGCGGAAGATTGAGAAGATAATCGAGCAGAACCGCGACCACCCCCGCCGCGATCCACCCGGCCAGCAGCAGGCAAATGCCGAAGAGCACCCCCAGCACGCGCACGCGCCGTCGAACCGATCGTAGTCTCTCAAGCAGTTGGTTCAGTTCCATACTTCCTCGAACGCTCCACTCAAACCTCGCAACAGACGCATCCGATCAGGCGCGTTCTGACGTCAAATCATTCCGTGTACCTTGCGCAACACCCATTCTGCCGTAACCAGTAGCACGAACAATGCCATTGCCAACGGGGCGTTCCAAAGCGGCTCGGTAGTATAGATCGGCACCACCCGGGCGGCGCTGGGGATCAGGTTCGGCAGTTGGCCGGCGTCGGCGTATTCCAGCATCACGCCCTCGGTCTCGGCGGCCAGTCGTCTCAGGCTCGCGCGGTCCACTTCCGGCCGACTTAGCTCCAGTCGCGGAACTTGCACCTCAAGCGGCAGGCTAATCATATCCAACCCGCTGGCGATGGCGGGCAAAATCACCGCAAAGTGGCCGATCTTGTCGGCGGTGAAGCTGGCCATGTACGCATCTTGGCTGCCGTCCTGGCGATAGAGTGTTTCCACCCGCAGCGTTTGCCCGCCATCGTCTTTCATTTCGACGCGGATCTGCTCGGGAAGTTGCCCGATTAATTGCGCATCGAGAATTCGCAGCGACAGCCGCACCTGCTCTCCAAGGTCATAGCTCGCCCGGCTGGCGGTAAAGACCACTTTCCGCTGGCCGAGTTTGCGACTCCGGGCCAAGTATCGAAGCTGCTGAACCCAGTAGGTATCGAAGATCGATTCGCCGGTATAAAACCGCCAGCGCCAAGAGTCGTCAATCGCGCTGAAGAGCGTGCGGCCGGCACCGAATCGGCCCAGCACGAGTATCGGCGCGCTGCGGCCGTCCGGGCCGGATTCGCCTGGGTGGTCGGCCAGCGATTCGCCCACGCCGGGCTTGACGCTCACTCCGCGGGCGTACCAGAAAATAGGTGGGATTTCGTCCTTCAAGAACTTCTCGTTCCGCTGGCGGTCGCTGAAAAATCGAAAGATCGAGGACTCGGCCCCCAACCGGGTGATAATGGGCCGAAACCCGGCGATGATGTTGACATTCTCATCCGGCGCGCTCCGGGTGATCGACACGGGAAGAACGGCTTCAATCGGTGTATTCTTGTAGGCTGACGGGGAAAACTTCGGCCCGGACACCATGCCAAATCCGCCACCCTTTTTGCTGACGAACTCGCTGATAAGTTGAAGCTGCCGATCCGAAAATTGTCGCGCCTCCACGTCCCCGAAAAGCACGACGTCGTAGTCCATCAATTCGGTCATGTTCTCGGGAAATCGGGTAATCGGCCGGTCTCCCTCCTGCGCGAAAGTCGCATCGGCGCTGGTCAGAAGGCAACTGATTTCCACCGTCTTATCGCGAATCATCTGATTCTTGAGATAGCGGTATTCCCACCGCGGATACCCATCGACGTACAGCACGTTGATCTTTGCGTCCAGCACCGCAACCTGTGCGGTCTTGCGATTGTCGGCGTCGTCGATCTCGCCAGGTTCTTTCAGCACTTCGGCTTGCAGATCGAGCGTGCCGACCGCCACGGCCAGCAAGGGCACTTCTACTGTGATCGGCGCGTCGCCGTGCAGCGTGGCGGTTGCTTCAGCCAGCTTGCCATCTGGACCGGGCAGAAGCGCGCCGGTCTTCTGATCACGTAACGACACCTTGACCGGATGGTCGGCTTCAAATCCGGTTCCTCGAATCACAGCCTTCACATTGATGATGTCTCCCTTGAAAGCTGAATCCTGCACCGTGAACGATTGAAGCTCGAGATTGATCGGCGGCTTTTGCCCGCCGACGGCGATGGCGAACACCCGGGTGCCAAACGCCTTGATCGCTTTGAGTGCTTCGACAGATGTGCCCTCCGGCGTGTCGCGGCCGTCGGTGAGAAGCACGACACCGGCAAGGCGCTGGCCTTGCAGGTCATTGAGGACGGTGAGGAGGGAGGAGGGAATCTGCGTAGCAGCGCCGGTCGCGGTAACGGGCGCAAGCGGAGCAGGATTTGCAGCGTTCGAAATCGAGGCGAGCGGAAAGGCATCCTGATCGAAGCGATACAGCCGAACTTGATGGCGATCGGCCAGGGCGCGCAGCAGACCGTTCCCACCTGGGCCAAGCAACGCAAGGGCCGAATCCAGCCGCGAACGGGGCAGAGATTTCTCGCCGATCTGCACATCGGGAATGCCCATCGAGAGGCTGTCGTCAATCATCACCGCCAGCACCGATGGCTCGGTCCGACTTTCGGTAAGCGTGATAATCGGACGATTCAGCAGCACCAGGATCATCGCCAAGAGCGACAGGCGGATGGTCCCCATCACCAGCCGCGCGATCCGCGATCGCCCTTCCCGACGATAGACATGAATCACCAGCCACAGCGCCAGCCCCGCGAGTAACACGTTCCATGTGACCGGGCCGACCAGAGATTGCCCGGGCCAGCGCGGGTTAAACTGCAAGCTCAGATCACCCTCGTGTCCGAGGAACCCGCGTTTAAGACCCAGCAGAATTTCCAGCACCCGTTGCATGGCGTGCATAGTAGATTCATGCCGGACAATTGGGAATGCCCGATTGGTACGACTTACGGATGCCGGGGCCTCATGCCATTTCCGGTCGACGGTTTTCCTTCGCCCGACATTTCGGGAGAAAGTGGGGACGATGGTGATTCTTGAACTGGCGAAAACGCGCGACGACCAAACCATTCCCTCTCTCCCCGAAAACACTCCCATGAATATGCACTCGGCACGGTTACCGCTATACTACGGTTAAACAGGAGACGCATGACGCGAATTGGATTGATGGGCTGCGGGGTGGTGGCGATGTACGGGCATCTTCCGACGATTGCGCGCACCGAGGGATTAGCTCTGCATGCGGTGTTTGACCCGAATGTGGCCCATCTGCAAGCGGCGCAGCAGGCGTTTTCTGTGCCGCATGCGTTTACGGACGCCGAAGCGTTCTTTCGATCAGGCGTTGATGCGGTCGTCGTGACCTCGCCGGTGCCGGCGCATCTGGCCAACGTGCTGGATGCCGCCCGCCACGGCAAGAACGTGCTCTGCGAAAAGCCCCTGGCAATGTCCGAAGGCGAGATCGTGCGGATGATCGACGCCATGGACGCGGCCCGCTTGATGTTCTTCACCGGCTTCACGTATCGCTTCAGCCCCGTGGCCCTGCAAATCAAGGAGCTCGTCGCCGACGGCGCGATCGGCCGCGTGCGCAGCCTGCGGCTGGTTTACATCTGGGATCTGCACGGCAAATACGTCGTCGATGAAAAGACGGGGGGGCGCATCGACCAGCCACGCCGAGTTGGAAGGATGGATGAAGGCGGGCCGATGGTGGACTGCGGGGTACACCAAATCGATTTGGCCCGATGGTGGCTTGATTCGGAAGTCGTCCGATCCCGCGGGGTAGGCGCGTGGGTGGATGAATTTACGGCACCAGATCACCTCTACCTGCACATGGACCATGCCAGCGGAGCGCACACGCTGGTGGAGATCAGCTTTAGTTATGGGCACACCATTTCACATCCGCCGGCCCTCTTTGCGTATGACCTGATTGGCACCGAAGGCCTGATCCGATATGACCGTGCTAGCAAGCTGTTTGAACTGCGCAATGCCGCCGGCCCGCAAACGCTTGTTTGGCAACCGGAAAAAGGTTTTGACGCGATGTACAACGAATTTGCCCGCGCGCTGAAGACCGGCCAGCCCGGCAATCTCCCCACCGGCCGCGACGGTCTCATCGCCACACGCATCGCCAGAGAAGCCACCGACCAGGCCATCCGCGACCGCGTGCTGCCGACATGACGTATCACCCTCCGTGCGACCCGTGACTAACCCAAGGCTATTAATCGCGCTTCACTTGCGCTTCACCGGGTGCCCGAATCGCATGGCCATGAATGATTCGATCCCCGCCAGCGCCAAGACCGCCAGCATGATGATCCAGCCAAAATCATGGTGGGATTGACCTTCTGCACCGGGGCCTTGTGCGCTCAATTGATCCCCGAAAGATTCCATCTCAATCTGGCCGAGGGCGCGCTTGATGGCTGGGCCATCGAGCACGCGGATGTCGGCTTCGTCGTCAGGTACGTTAACGGCAATCGGAATCTTTTTCAGGCCGGTTTGCAGCATATAAATGCCCGGCCGCGGGATCGGGTCACTTTGGTAAACGGTCGCGCCGTTGATGGTCTGGGCGTGCATGGGCCACTGCCGCTGGGATATATCGGTGAGGGATGGAACCGTCGTCAATTTGATCGTTGCGGGGAGTTCGATGCTCTGACCGACGAGCCGATTCATCCAGGCATCATTGCCGGCAATGGTCCCGCCGACCAATTCCTGCATCAAAGGTACAAACGCCAGCTTTGCCGGCAGACTGGTCCAGTCGGCATTAACCGTCGTAGCAAAAAAAACCACGCGGCCCTCGCCAAACGAATGCACGGTGATGGCAGGATCCGCGGGCTTGTCCGGGGCGTCACTTACGAAATTGAGCACGCGCTCCGCGGGCGAATCCGTCGGAAGCTGGACTTGCCAGTAGGTGAAGACCTGCACCGTATCCAGTCCGCTCTTTTCTTCATTGCGAAAAATATTGAGCAGCGGGTGCAGCAGCCCACGAGGATTGAAATCGAACGTATACCCGCGCGAGTCGGCGGCGGAGGCCATACGCCGAACGAGCATTCCGGGCAGGAGTTTTCGTGGCGTTAACACGTGGTTGTAGTTGTCGGCATTGACGGCCTCGCCCATTGTCACCACGAGTGTTCCGCCCGCCTGGACGAACCGCTGGAGTTGATCCGCGACTGCCGGCGATACCTGCCCCACGCCACACAGGACAATGCTGCGGTAACTGTCGAGCGGCTTGCCGGCTAGCTCGATATCACTGATGAGTTCGGGCAATAGATTACTGTCACTTTTGCCGGTTCCCTCCTGTGGTGGAGCAAGTGCCAATTGAAGGAAAGCCGCGCTCGATGACAGCGCGCCCGATCCCCGTTCGCCTTCCACGATCAGCAGTCGAAGTTCCGAAGCCACATCCACCGCGCGATAGTGCGTGTTGTCGATGGGAAGACGGTCGGTGCTGAGGACCGTGGCCGATAGCGTATGCCCCCCGCCGGCCGGAAACACCACCCGCGGTTGCACGATTGGGGCGGAAGTGGCATCAAACTGGGCAGCCGGAGGAGTGGGCAAAAGCGTTTCATCCTGCTTCCATTGCACGGTTATTGGTGAACTGGGCCCGAACGCGCGCACCGTTGCCAACAACTCGGTTGGAAATCGCGTTGTCACCAGACGGCTGGAAGGGTGCAAATTCAGCACTGCGGCATTGGATTGACCGGTTTGACCGAGGCTGAAATGCTGCACGTGGAAAAGTCCGGCCAGTTCGGTTCCAGTTTTGGCCAGTGCGTCCGCCTGCGGGATGATCCAGGCACTGCGGGTGGAATCGGTGAACAAATCCAGGTAACGAGGGACCGGCCGCGGTTCGGCCTGTGCGATTTGTCTGGCCAGTGTCAGCGCGCCCAGCAGGTCGGTGGAACCGAAGGATTGCTCAATGCGATCGATCGCGGCGACGGCCGACTGAAGATCGAAGGTAGGTTTGAGAATGACGGCAGTCGCGGGCCGGGCGGCCGTGATGATCGCAACTGATTCTCCACCGGCCGACAGCCCGGCCACAATCTGCCGGGCTAGTTTTCGGGCTTGATCCAGGTGCGTACGGGCGTCGGGCCGGCTGGCTTCATACGCTAGCGAATAGCTATTGTCGATCACCAGTACATGAAGGCTGTTACGCTCGCCGGCCAGCCCGGCAAGGGTGCTGTCATTGCAGCCGGTTGGCCGGGCCAGGGCCAGCCCCAGGAGCAGCAGAACAAGACATCGGGTGATGAGAAGCACAAGCTGCTCGAATCGCAGGCGGCGGCGGTTTTTGCGCAGCGCTTTAAGCAGAAAATCCATCGCCGCCCAATTCACCAGCTTGTATCGCCGGCGATTCAGAATGTGAATGAGAATGGGAATGCCGACCAGCAGCGCGCCAGCGCCGGCAAACGCCGGTGCCAGGAACAACGCGGCCAGAAATTGAATCGATATCGGGCTTGTCATTTGATCGATGCTGCGCGGACCGCCAGAAAACTACTGAGCGAAATCTCCAACGATTCCCCACTGTTCATCCGCACGAAATCGATATTCATCCCGCGACAGATCGTTTGCATCTGCTGGGTAAAATCCTGCAACTGCTTCTGGTATCCCTCGCGCAGACTGCGGGGTTCGGTGAGCAGTTCGCCGAGGTCTTCCAGTCCCTTAAAGAGGATGACGTCTTCAAAGGGAAATTCGATCTCGGCCGGATCGAGAATCTGAAACACCATCAATTCATGCTTCTTATATCGCAGATGTCGAAGTCCCTGCTTGATGCTTTCGATGTCGTCGAACAGGTCGCTTAGAACGACGATAAGACTGCGGTGCCGAAGCTTTTCGGCCAGTTCGCTTAAGATTCTTCCGGTGTTGGTCTTGTTCCAGCGGGGAATTTGCTGAAGTTCATTCACCACCACTTTCCACTGGCCCGGCGAATTACTCGGCTTGAAAAAACGGCTGAGAACCGCATCAAAGATGCCCAGCCCCACCGCATCCTGCTGCTGAATGGCCATGTAACTGAGCGACGCAGCGATCGCGGTCGCATGGTCGTATTTGGTCCAGCCCGGGATTGATCCGTATCCCATCGATTCGCTGGCATCGACCAGGCAAATCAAATGCAGATTGGTCTCTTCCTGATATTGTTTGAGATAAATTTTGTCGCTTCGACCGAAGACTTTCCAGTCCACGTGGCGGGTGTCATCGCCGGGCACGTACGGCCGATGTTGAGCGAATTCGACGGAGATGCCCTGGTATGGCGAGCGGTGCATACCGGTCATCAAACCTTCAACGATCAACCGGGCGCGCAAGTCCAGCCCACTCACCCGGGCAAGCGTCCGAGGATCAAGGTACTTGCGATAATCGGTGGTCTGGTCGGACATCGATTCAGAGTTCGGAAGGCGCAATGGTCAGAATCATCCCCACGTCCAGTAAGTCTGCGGGTGGAACCACTTTGTCGGCGATGCTCCAAACCAATCGCTGCCGCTGTGGATGACTCATCTCACTAAATTTTTTCGATATGACGATAAACCTGTACCGATTGGCACGAATGTGCTCGATACTGACCTTTGCATCTGCCGCGATGCGCTGGAGTGCTGTTTCCAGGAGGCCAACGTACGACGGTGGTGAGATTACTGCTGTCTTGGCCATTCTTTAATCTCTTCAATCGTGTTCAGGAATTGCTCGGCGTCTCGTCTGTTTGCCAGCTTCGACGAATACCGAGCGTAAATAGTCCATTCGCTGCATACGTCAAACAAATCCTGCCATTGGGTCGTACCCCGCGTGCTCTTAATCTTTTCCAACTTGGTCCGAATCTCCGGGAGAAAATCGAGCATGTCGTCCAGATCGTGCCTATAAAGCATCTCATGCACTTCGCGGTCGGGCTTTGACAATTTCCCTAAATCGACTGGCCCGCTTAGGTTTCGGTGTCTCTCTAATAGTAGGGCTTTCAACAGGCATTCGATAACAAACCCGCCGGTGTACATCGCACCGTTCATTCGAGAATTCACCCGGCTATCGAACAATGAGCGGGCATCGCCGAGTCGGAGTTCGGAAACAGCTCGCAATTGTCCGGGCGTTGCTCGTCGCTCCGCAAAAATAGTGGGATGGATGGCCATCGGGGCTTAACCTTGAGGCTGGTCGCGCAGCAATTTTCCCAGCCCGGCATCCAGCTTATCATCCTGCCTTGGGATGAAATCAATGAGCTGCTTGACGATGCTGTCACTTTTGATGCCTTCGGCCTCGGCGTTAAAATTCGTCACGATGCGGTGCCGCAACACCGGCAGCGCGACCTGCCGGATGTCGTCTGTGCTGACGTGATAGCGGCCTTTGAGCAAAGCCCGCGCTTTACCGGCCAGGATCAAATACTGTGAGGCCCGCGGGCCTGCACCCCATGTGACGAACTGGTTAACAAAATCGGGGCAGGCACCTTCCGTGCGACGGGTCAGGCGCGTAAATTTCAGGGCATATCGCACGACATGATCGGCGACGGGCACCTTCCGAACCGTCTCCTGCAGGGCAATCACCTCATCGCCGCTCAAGATATGCTGCAGGTCAACCTTGCGGTTTTCGGTCGTCATGCGGACGATCTGAAATTCCTCGTCTTCGGTCGGGTAACCGACATTGATATTGAACATGAAGCGATCCAGCTGGGCTTCTGGAAGCGGATAGGTGCCTTCCTGCTCGATGGGATTTTGCGTGGCCAGCACGAAAAACGGCTGGGGCAACCGGTGCTGCTTTCCGCCGGCCGTCACCTGATGTTCCTGCATGGCTTCGAGCAACGCAGCCTGAGTTTTTGGAGGCGTTCGGTTGATCTCATCGGCCAGGATGATGTTGGCGAAGATCGGCCCGCGCACAAATCGCATGGCCCGCCCGCCCGTCGTCTTGTCCTCTTCAATCACTTCCGTGCCGGTGATGTCCGAGGGCATCAGGTCGGGCGTGAACTGGATGCGATTGAAACTGAGGCCCAGGGTGCGCGAGAGCGTTGAAATCAGCAGTGTCTTTGCCAGTCCTGGCACGCCCACCAGCAAGGCATGTCCGCGACAGAACAACGCGATTAACAGTTCTTCGATCACCGCGTCCTGCCCTACGATCACCTTCCCCAATTCGGCGCGCAGACTTTGATACCCCTGCTGAAGCTTGTCCACCGCAGCCAGCTCTTCAGCTCCAAGGTTTTGTGCTTGTTGTACGTCCGATTGCGCGTCCATCCTGGCTCCAAAAAAATTCCGGGCGATTCGGCAGGCCTGCCGGGCGTTTGTATCATATCATTCGCATGTTCGATAGACGTTTTGGAGGGACGAAAGTTGCATGCCCGAACTGCCTGAAGTCCAAACTGTTGTAGATGGCTTGCGGCCTTTGCTTGTGGGTCGGTCGATTATCGCGGTCGAGCTTTGCCGACCGGACATCGTTCGGCCGCCGGCGATAGATCTGCTTGCCAAACTTGCCGGTAGAGCAATCGTCGATTTAGCCCGGCGGGCAAAGATGATCGTTTTCACCCTCGATACGAATGAGCGGTTCTACATTCACCTCGGCATGACGGGACAGCTGACCATTGAAGCAACAGAAGCCCCGCGGCGCGTTCACACGCACATTCTGCTGGATATGGGTGGGGTACAGGTCAGGTTTGTCGATCCAAGAAGATTCGGGGGCCTGTGGTTCGTGGGACACGACAGCGGGTTTGAAGACCGAATGGGACCCGAGCCATTGGGGCTTAAGTGGCAGGATTTTGCCAAGCGCCTGAAGCGCACCGACCGGGCGATCAAGGTGGCGCTGCTCGATCAAACACTGATCGCCGGAATCGGCAACATCTACGCCGACGAGGCGCTGTTTTTGGCACGAATTCATCCTCATACAAGGGCGTCGAAACTGACCGGCGAGCAGATAAAGCACCTCAATCGCGCGATCCAAGGCACGCTGCGCCGAGCCATCAAAGCGCGTGGATCGACTTTGCGTGACTATCGGGATGCCAATGGCGCGGCGGGCAAATTTCAGAACCAGCACCGGGTGTATGGACGGGCCGGGCAGCCCTGTTCTAATTGCCAGGGAACGATCAAGCGCATCGTCTTAGGCGGCCGAGGCACGCATTTCTGCCCGACCTGTCAGGGCCGCTCAAGTCGATCCGGCTAATGCAACGTCCGCTTGGATCGTCCTGGACCGATGGCTTTCGGAGCCGCTACCGATCGAACTGGGCATCGAAAGCAATGGCACTGGGTTTGAAGTTGATCTTCTTCACCATCTGCGCGGCTTCGGTGGCGCCGTGCTCGCGGTCCATGCGGCTGTCTTCCCATTCGACACTCAAGGGGCCTTGATAACCCACGTCGTTGAGGGCAACGATGATGCGCTCGAAATTCACGTCTCCGTGTCCGGGCGATCGGAAATCCCAATACCTGCGGGGATCGGCGAAAGTTACGTGCCCGCCGAAGACGCCCACCGTCCCGTCGCCTTTGCCCCACCAGGCATCCTTAACATGCACATGATAGATACGCTTGCCGAAGCTGTAGATAAACTTCACATAATCCACGCCCTGATATCCCAGATGCGACGGATCGTAATTAAATCCGAACCGCTTGTGTCCCTTGATGGCATCAATGGCGCGTTGGGCGCTGGCGATATCAAAGGCAATTTCCGTCGGATGCACTTCGAGGCCGAAGTTCACATCTTCCTTGTCAAAAGCATCGAGAATCGGCCCGAATCGCTTGGCGAAATCATCGAAGCCCTTTTGCCAGTAGTTTTGATCGGTCGGCGGGAAGGCGTAAATGCTGTGCCAGATGCTGCTGCCGGTAAACCCATTCACGACTGCGGGGAAATCGATCTTTTCCGGCGCGGCGTCGCGGAGTTTTCGCGCGGCCTTGGCGGTGTCGATCATGCGTTTGGCGGCGCGTTTGCGGACGCCTTCCGGCTCGCCATCACCCCAAATTTCCGGGGGCAAAATCGCCTTGTGTCGCTCGTCGATCAGATCGCAAACCGCTTGCCCCACCAAGTGCGCCGAGATCGCAAAAGTCTTCAGGCCATGACTTTTGAGAATCTCCCAGCGGCCCTTGCAGTAATTCTTGTCTTTAATCGCCTTTTCCACGTCAAAGTGGTCGCCCCAGCAGGCAAGTTCCAACCCCTCGTAGCCAAATTGCCTGGCCTTGGCACAGATGGTTTCAAAGGGCAGATCGGCCCACTGACCGGTGAAAAGCGTAACAGGACGAGCCATGATAGGTTTCTCCTTGGACGAGTGTATTTAATCCGGCGTGCGCGCCAGAGTTTGTAATCAGGTCGAATAAGAGAATCGACGACCGGATTGTTGTCAACTAGGGCCGCGAGATGGGGTCAAAAAGATAAATTTCATTCCGATCGCGCGTAATCGGCCGCGCCAGCTTCGGGAACGACTTCAAGCAGGCGCTCCACGACCTGATCCGGCCCAATGCCTTCGGCGTCGGCGTTGAAGTTGGTGAAGAGGCGGTGCCTAAGTACGGGCTTGGCCACCCTGCGGACGTCCTCACACGAAACATTCAGCCGCCCTTCCATGATCGCTGCGGCTTTGGCCCCGAGCACCAGGTACTGTGCAGCGCGCGGGCCGGCACCCCAAGTCAGCCAGTCGTTAATGAACTGCGGGGTGTTCGGCTCTTTGGGCCGGGTGGCCCGGGTGAGGCTGACGGCATAATCCACCACGTGGTCGCTCACCGGCAATCGTCTCAGCACTTTCTGCACATGAAGGATGTCCGTTGCCGACAGCACGGCTTCGGGCGCGTTGTCCACGTCCATCGTTGTCGCCCGCACGATCGCCCGTTCCTCTTTTTTTGTTGGATAGCCGATGTTTACCATGAACATGAACCGGTCCAGCTGCGCTTCGGGCAGAGGATACGTGCCTTCCTGCTCCACCGGGTTTTGGGTCGCCAGAACGAAGAACGGCAGATCGAGCGAATACGTTCGCCCGCCGGCCGTCACATGGTACTCCTGCATCGCCTGCAACAGCGCTGCCTGCGTCTTTGGCGGCGTGCGGTTGATTTCGTCGGCCAGCACGATGTTGGCAAACACCGGGCCTTTGACGAACCGAAACGCCCGCTTGCCTGTCGTCTGATCTTCTTCAAGGATGTCGGTCCCGGTGATGTCCGCCGGCATCAGGTCGGGCGTGAACTGAATCCGGTTGAACTCCAGCTTCAGGACTCTGGCCAGCGTGCTGATCATCAATGTCTTGGCCAAACCCGGCACGCCCACCAGCAGACAATGCCCGCGGGCAAAGAGCGCCGCCAGCAGCAGGTCGATCACCTGATCTTGGCCAATGATGACCTTATGCAGTTCCTTCAGCAGCGTTTGCTTGATCGTCGTAAATTTCTCAATGAACTGCGATTCACGTTCAAGTTTTGGGGGCGTCGTGGTATCCAATGGACAGACCTCACAAATGGTGTCGGTATCGAGCCTAGTGCGCCGCGACGTACATGAAAATATTCACGCCCAACTTGAGCGCGTCTTCGTCAGCATAGCCCTTGTTATAAGCCCGCGGAAGTTGCTCCCACCCGGCGCTCAAACTCAGTTGCGAATAAATCACCGGCAACTGCCCTTCCACCTCAATGGCCTGCAATTGCGGCTGGACGACTTTGCCCACCAGCTGCGCCGCCAGCGGCGCAAGTTTCACCTGGCGCGTGTCATACACGTATGTGAAAAGCGGATGGTCCGATGGCAGGGTCTTAAGTTCGTGGTCGGGATATATTTTTCGAATTTCTTCACGAAATGCCTGGTCAAACTCGCTGCTGCCGATCACGCAATCAACGACCATCACCCCGCCATTGTCGAGATATTCTCGCAGGCGCTTGCGCGTCAGGTCAGAAAAGGTGAATTTCCGCTGGCCCGTCATCAGCAGAATGGGAAAGCTGAAAATGTCGGCTTTCTCGGGATCGACGGGTACTCGCTTAAACTGCACATTCAAAGTGGTGGACTGATCGACCGTTTTCAGCAGATTGGGCACGCCGTGCGGGGTCGCGTCCCAGTCGCCATTGTGAACGATCTGGCCCAGCACCAGTTGATCGCGCGTGGCGTCGGTTGCCTGGTGATAAACCTTCTGATGGCTGAAAAACCGCCCGTACTGATATTCGGCCAGGCAGTAGGTCATGATGTTCGACCCGAGCTTCAGCGCGTCGTCTTGGCTATACAGGATCCCGCCTTCGATCGGCCGCGCGTTGGCGTCCCAGCCGCAAGACAGATCGATGGGCGAAAAGATGACCGCAGCGCGTGTGCCGATATTGATGACCTCCAGATACGGCGGGAGGTCGCGCCAGGCCTCGTGGCCCTTGCGCACACGCATGGCGTTGATCTTGTAGAAGCTACTGAAGATGGGGTGATCGGTGGGGATCGGGGCCAGCTCGCGGTCGGGGAAAATCCGCGCTACTTCCTTGCGGAACGATTCGTTGAATTCCGGCCGGCCACAATTGCTATGCACCACCCACGTTCCGCCGTCCATCAAGTATTGGCGCATCTTCTGAATCGTGCCGTCGTCCAACTGCGGCATCGGCTTCCAGCCGGTGAAGTACAGGATCGGCAGTTCCGTCGGGTCATAACTGAATTTTCCGAAGTCAGTGCCGACGAATCGATACCGCTGGCCCAATTGGCTGTTAGTGAAATCCACCCACTTCTCGATATCGATGATGGTGGTTTCCCAGGTCGCCCCGGCCTTTTTTAAAGAAGCCTCGGAAAAGGTGATACTTCCCACCAGCCCAGGCGGCGAAGGTTCGCGCTTCTTCTCCGATCGACGCAAGGGTGTGGCGGGCAGTGGCAGAGGCGGGAAGCCTTCACCGGCATTGCGCCGTTGCGGCGCGGCCTTGGGCGGGATGTTTGCCTTGGGGTTCTGAAAGTCCGCAGCAAAAGCAGGTACACAAAACCCAACCAGCAAAACCGCCGTCAAAGTCCATCGCATCGGGGCCTCCTGATACTTCCTATTATCATCATACCCGTCCGGTGTTGATCCGCCTATCTTTGATTTTCTGCGTTTTTGTCCGGTTTTGACCTTTCACGGCCAGTAACGTCCTCCGACGGGCTTACAGAGGGTCGGTCAGTGATGGGCACAAAACTTGTCGTCCGAAGCCCAGTTCCCTACGATGAAGCGGAAATCCTTTCACCCCAACGGAGTCTGGCCATGTTTCGATGCTGGTTCCTCGCTGCCGCGAGCGTGTCCATTTTGTCATCCATGGTATTTGCCCGTCCCGGCGAGGTTGTCAGCAAGGAAGGGCAGGTCTATCGCGGGGATGTCACCGAATCCGACGACGGAAAAAGCGTTTTGATTAAGAGCGGAACGATCGAAACGCGCCTGCATCGCCTGAACGTCGCGAAGGTCGAATACACGCGCAGTTTTGACGAACAATTCGCCGAAAAAACCGCGAAGTTGCAGCCCACCGACGCCATGAGCCGGGTGGAGCTTGGCAAATGGGCCAATGACAACGGAAAATACGCCGAGGCACGGACCATGTACGAGGACGCGCTGAAGATCGACCCGTCCAACCGCGAGGCCTCTCACCTGCTCGACGTACTTCTAAAACAATCCGAACTCGACAAGAAATCGACCAAGTCGGACGCAAAGTCCGAGGGGAAGTCCGATCGAAAGCCGGCGTCCAAGCCCGCGACCACCGCCTCGAGCAACCCCTCGACCGCGCCCACCACCGCCGAGGCGCTCAGCCCGGTGATCGAGAAGAAGACCCTTACGCCCGCCGACATCAATGTCATCCGCCAGAAGGAACTGCGTCCGGGCGAAAATTTCACCGCCCGACTGGATAACAACGTGCAGAAGCGATTTGTCGATTCAACCGCGATGGACGCAGTCAAATTCAACGCGCTCAGCATCAATGATCGGGCACGGAAAATTCTTGACGCCCACGACGCCGATCTTTGCCGCGACGTGAAACTCAGCACCGACCCTGCGGCGCTCAAGGATTTCCGAAGGATTCAACCCGTCATACTCAGTGGCTGCGCGAACAGCGGCTGTCACGCCACCGCCAATGCCGGCAACCTGGCCCTCTATTCTCCTGCCGACAACGAAGCCAAAGCCTATACCAACTTCTATCTGCTTCAGACGTACGTTAAGGGTAACCAGGCGATGATCGACCGCATGACGCCGGGCCATTCCCTGCTTCTCGAAATGGGCCTGCCCCCGGAAGTCTCCACCAATGCCCATCCCCAGGTGCCCAATTTCCGCGCGGCCTTCCGCGACCGTCAGGATCCGCGCTATATCCAGGTCTCCGATTGGATTGGCAAGTCGTTGAACGTCGTTCAACCCAATTACGGCATTGAATTTCCGGTGGCTACCAAGCCATGATTCCGCTCGGATCGTCCTTATGACTGACATCCAGCCGATCTACCTGCTGCTGCTGACGATCCTGCTGACGGGGTGTGCTTATGCCATAACCGCGCTGGGCCATCGCCGGCTTAGCCGGAAGTTGCAGGCCCTTGCGCGACGCTGGCAAATGCACTACAGCCCCCGCGATCAACTCCGTATTTCAGCCCGCGTGGCCCAGGCCTTTCCCGTCCCCGGTGCTGCCAATGTCCGCGTAATCGATCTGGTCTACGGCCAGAAGGAACAACGCCACCGCTTCATTTTTACCGTTGAATACACCCTCGGCGTACTCCGCGCCAAGCACCGCGCAGTCCGCGTGGCATCTTTCAGCGAAGGCAAGGAAGACCCCGCCGCCACTCACCCTATCCGACTCGCGCCGGCCCTCGGATCGCTCATCGATCAGTATCAGACGTTGGCCCCCACCGACGACGGGGTATAAGGCTTTTTTTCTCGCGATGAGTCGAACCGGCCGGATGTGACACTTCCACGCGGGGTTCAGAAGAGTCCGCGCGGCCCGATCAAGGATCGCCGGCCAGATCGTTTCGATGCGGGTCACTTTGCCGAAGCCCGGCACCTTTCGCTGTTATCATGCCTCTCCTGTCACCCTCCCTTCATGCGCGGGTCACCACATTATCGATAGGACAGCCACGTCGCTTTCTATCCACACGTCGCTTCCGATGCCCCGTGTTCCAGCCACTTTCCAGAAGTGGTGCGCAAATTGGCGCCAAAAAGCGCACCAAAATTCCTCGCATTCTAAAATTTTTAAAAAAAATTAACTCGTTTATTAACAAGGACTTGGCGATTTTGTCTCGTGGAAAGGTACGCATATTGGCGCCAATTTGCGCAACTCGGCCCCTTATGGTAGAGGGCTACATTATGACGAACAGTCAATTGATTCCCGCGACTGCCCCGTTCGGCGCCGGCACGGCGAGACTCTCTGTTGGTATGGAACCGGCCC
>JBBQSU010000071.1:0-18527 GCA_038234815.1 Tepidisphaerales bacterium
AGCTGGACCTATGCCAACACCGGCAGCACGCTCAATGGCGATATCACCGGGGCTGTTAAACTCAGCTTCAACGCCGCTGGCTTGACCATCGGGCTGGTCGGCAACAGCACTTATACGGGCGGAACCACCATCGCCCCCAATTGGAAGAATGCGGTCAATATCAACGTGACCAGTAACACCGGCATGGGTGCCGGTGCGGTCTATCTCGACGGCTACAACAACAGCAACAGCGCCAATTCCAGCAACATCAACGTCAACTTCATGACCGCCGCCCCGGTGATCGGCTCGCTGGCCAGCGACGGTAACGGTGCGACCAATTTCGTTATCCTGGGCAACACCGGCGTCGACACCACGCTGACGGTAGGTGCCTTGGGCACCAGTACCGATTTCAAGGGTGTCATCAAGGACTTTGCCGGCCGAGTTGGCTCGCTCAACAAGACGGGAGCGGGCACGCAGACGCTCAGTGGCGCAAACACGTACACCGGCACGACGACCGTGACTAACGGCACGTTGGCTTTGAGCGCCACCGGCACCATCGCCAGCACCGCGTTGGATGTGCAGGCCGGCACCTTCGACGCCTCCCTCGCCGGGGCGTTACCGACCTTCACCAGCCTCAAGGGCGCTGGCACGATCAAGCCGGGCAGCAAGACCGTGACCCTCGCTGCCGGCGGATTGCTGTCGCCTGGAAACAGTGCCGGCACTTTGAGCATCCAAGGTTCGGCCAGTGTCGTTGCCATCGCCGACACCGGCGGGCTGGCCTTTGAATTGGGAACGGTCCTTGGCAGCGACAAAGTTGATATGACCGGCGGGGTGGGCACAGGCGTGTTGAGTATCGGAACCCTTAACTTCGCCGATTTCACCTTCTCCCAGGTCACGGGTTTCGGTGCCGGCACCTACAAGCTCTTTGACACCAATACTGCGATCATCGGTTCGATCGGAACCGCCAGTGGCACCATTCCTGGTGGGGTGTCAGGTGCAATCGGAACTCTGTCGCTGGCCGATAGTGGGCATGACGTGGTTCTGACGGTCGCCATCCCCGAACCCGGCACGCTCGGCCTGATCGGCGTGGGCGCGATGGGATTGCTCGCGGGCCGTCGGCGCCGCAGCGCTAAGTAGTCCTATTTGAGATTTTCCCCCGCCGGTGCCTTAATCGGCATCGGTGGGTTTGAGCAGGCATAGACAGATTGACGGCGGACAACAGAAACAGGAAGGCATTATGTGGCAACGGAATAAATGCCGGGGATTCACGCTTGTTGAGCTGCTGGTGGTCATCGGCATCATCGCTTTGCTGGTGGCCATGCTTCTGCCGGCGCTGCTCAAGGCCCGGCAGTCGGTGTTGAGCGTCGCCTGCCAGTCGAATATGCGACAGGTGGGGATGGGGATACTCAGCTATGCGATGGAGAATAAGAACAAGGTTGTGATCTACAGCGAGATGTGGGCCGATCCGGGCACCGGAGCGTGGTGGTATGGCAACGGGGTGCAGTGGGCATTTCTGATTCAAGATCGGTTCGGTGGCCCGCGACTGGGGGGCCTTAGCCCGGCGAGCAACGACAAGAACAAGTTTATTCAGCGATTCAAGGCATTGCAGTGTCCGGCCGACCCGTTCTTTGTGCAGAACGACGGCAGTTTTGAATCATGGAAATGGCGATACAGTTCGTATGCCTGCCCATGGGCGATTGTAGAGACGTATGACGTGCGTGGGCCGTTGCCGACCAAATACCCCGATGGGTCGCAAGACGACCGCAAGTCGGCGATCAATCTCTCGCGGGTGAGGCGATCGAGCGACGTGGTGGTGCTTGCAGAAACCTACTCCAGCAACGTCAACATGTATAAGTTTGTCGAAGATTACATGCTGACGTCGAAGAGCTGCACCAACGCCCCATACTGGCACCCGAGCTACACGCAGAACTGGCTGTTTTTTGACGGCCACGTGGCCAGTTCCAAACTTCCGCCGCACGCGATGGGCCAGTGGCAGACGTGGTCGGGAGCATACCCGACAAACCAGTTCGTCTCTCTGCGGGACGTTAAGATTCCATACGCCCAGACGTCGATGGGCGCGTTTCGAAGTCAGTACCAGTAGTTGGACTGGGCCGATCGGATGAAATGGGTTTCGGAGGGTTTGACCGGAAAACGATGGATAGACGGTAGACTGCAGAAGCGGCACGGGACTAATATTTTGTAGGCCTTAATGTCGATGGGCGCATGTCAGAGTCGGTATCAGTAGTTGGATTGGGCCGAGCGGATGAAATGGGTTTCGGCGGATGGACGGTGGAAAGCAGAAGCAGGAAATCATGATGCTTCAGCGGAATACATCTCGGGCGTTCACGCTCGTTGAATTGCTGGTGGTGATCGGCATCATCGCGATCCTGATCGCGATGCTTCTGCCGGCGCTGCAGAAGGTGCGGATCGCCGCGCTGGGCATTTCCTGCCAGGCACAGATGCGGCAGTTGGGCCAGGCGTTTGCCTTGTATGGATCGCAGAATGGCGGGCGGATTACTGTCGTATCCGATGAGTGGGCCGAAGACGGCTCGGGCAACCAATACACCGGTGCTGCCGGCACCGCGCGGATCAAAGCATCGGGAGGGGACAACGAGCGGGTAACGTGGGTGGGGCTGACGCAGGACCTGACGGGTTCATCGTCTCTAAAAGGGGCAAGGCCGCTTGGCATGTCCTATCGGAGGAACCTGGGTGGTTCTACTTTCAACCTTAACCATCGTACCCTGTTTTGCCCAGCGGACAGTTGGCCGTTTCCCGGTGGCCAGCCCGGCTCACCAACATACGACACGTCCTACCGGGCCGCATCCTATGGCGTGCCCCGCAGCGTGACCTACACCTACGACGTCACCGGACCACTCGGCGGAACGTCACCATCCGACGTTCGAAAGGCAATGAAACTGTTCGGCCCCAAACGCGCCGCCAACATCGTGCTTCTTGGCGAGTATGCCCCGGGAACATGGTACGAGCAGTGCTATATTCTCCAGGAGAATTACATGCTTGCAACGCAGGGCAGCGGGGGTAACCGGTTCGGTGTCTATGACCATGGCAAGTATCGGTCGAACTGGCTGTACTTTGACGGCCACGTGGAAGCCTCGGTAAGGCCGCCTCATGCACTGGGATACTGGGCTGCTTACAACACCGTTACGCTGCGAGATGGCAGCATCATCTCCGGGGCCAATCCGCAGGTCATGAGCGTAAGCTATTTTCAGAAATACCAGGCGCACTGAACGAAGCAGTTTGGATTGAGTGTGGAACAGGTCAGCCGGGCGATCGAAAGGTTTCTATCTCGGTATGCCAGGCAGCAGGGTGAAGGGCAACGGCCAGACTAAGGATATATCGGGCTGTCCAACAACTTATGGATGGGCCAGGCGTGATAAAAATATCAGAAACAACTAAAGGTCTTCGGCGTCACCGCCTGCTGAGACACCGAATCTGACGCTCGATATGTTTCTGGGGGAGACGACATGGCCGATGGTGAAGCGCGGGGGGTCTAACAGCAGCAGGGGACGAACCCCCGCCCTGTTTTTTCCGGTGCCGGCTCACCGCCGGATTATTTCGCCAATCCGAGATAACCCGGCCGGATGTCCTGCAGCGCGGGGAACGACTTGCGGTATTGCGTCAATTCCTTCGGGTCTATTTCGATCTCGGCGAGTTTTTCGGTTCCGCCGGCGTCCAGCAGGATTTTCCCGTGGGGGTCGATGACCAGGCTTCGGCCGGAGTATTCGGTGTCGAGACCGGTGCCCACGCGATTGACGCCGATGACATACGCGAGATTTTCGATAGCCCGGGCCTGCAGCAAGGCCAGCCAATGGTCGCTGCGCTTGGTGGGCCAGTTGGCAATGACCACCAGCACATTGGCACCGGCGCGCACGGCATGACGGAAAACTTCGGGGAAGCGCAGGTCGTAGCAAATGAAAGGCGCAACGGTGAACTCCTCGGTACTGAAAGTGACGATCTCCGTCCCGCCATCAAAGTGAACGTTTTCATTGGCGAAAGAAAAGGGATGGATTTTGGTGTACCGGGTAATCTCGGCACCGGTGGGGGAAATGACGACGGCTTGGTTCAGCCCGCGACCGTCGATGGCCCGGGAAACGATTCCGCCGATGACGTAAATAGCGTACTTCGCGGCCAGTTCGATTAAGAAAGTGCGTGTGGGTTGAGGGGCTTCCTCGGCGGTGGCGGCAAGATTCATGCTGAAGCCCACGGAGAACATCTCCGGCAAAACCAGCAACGATTGTGGCCGCGGGGGCTGATTCGCCAGCAACGCGCTCAGGCGAGCAAAGTTGGTTTGCCGGTCTTCCCACGCCACGTCGATTTGGCCGAGGATGATGTTCATGATGTTCTCATATTCGTGACTAAAGGCATGGCATCTTACGCCAGACCAGAGGTGTATTTCGAGTGGGTGAAACCCGAATTTATCAGACGCAAGGAACATCAGTTTGTTTTTTCAGAACCCGCGCGAAGTTGTCCGATGAAGGGAGACAATGGATTTGGTTTCAGCCGCGATCAATTTCAAGCAGGCCGACGTGATGTCGCAGGTGCAGGTGCGTGTCGCGCGCAAAATGCTCGACAACCAGCGCATGCAGGGCAACGCTGCGGTGAAATTGATCGAGGCGGCCAGCAAATGCGCGAGCCAGGCGGGGGATCAACTTGTGGCCGCCGCCACGGGTTTGGGCGGCAGCGTAGATACCTATGGCTGATCCCAAGCCGGCAAACCAGCCGCAGCTTCCCCAGCGCCGGTCGAAGTTCTCACCCACATTAAACCACGGTCAATGACGGTGCTATCGGGCGCGACGGTGCGAATAGCGCGCACCGCCAGACTCTATGCGTCGCGATAAGGCCTGCACGCGTTGGGGAACCGGCGATTCAGCGGGCATGAGGCGTAGATGCTCGAATCCCATGTCAGCGATGAGGCCTCGGTCGTCAGCGGCGAAGTAATTGGCCGGGTGTGCGCGGAAATAAGTCTTCGGGGCGGAATAACTCTTAATCGCTTACGCGTACCAATGAGAGATATTCACCCAGCGGGTAAGACGCCGATTTCAGGCCGTAGCCATGGTGGCAATCAACGCCGAGAGTCTGCCTGCGGATGCCGGACCATACGACATCAAAAACGGCGGCAAAGTAATGCTGCCACATTGGCAATCGGGCTGGCGATTCTGCCAGCCTGACAGGAAAGAGTTAAACCAAGGTCCCGAGCCTACGGTCGGCGTAGGTACTTATAAATTAGAGCTTTACGATAAGAATTTTGACGTACATAGGATTGGGTATCGGCTTTGCATCAGGCTCTAGCACGCCGCCGGTCTAAAGCCGGTGTGTGGTTTTTTGTTACTGACAAATTCACGACGGAAATACCTGGCAAGGAGATCCATTATTATGGCCGCAAAAATGCTCTCGTTCGATGCTGAAGCTCGTAAATCACTTTTGGAAGGGGTGAGTAAGCTCGCCCGCGCAGTGAAGACCACGCTTGGCCCTCGCGGGCGCAATGCGGTTATCGACAAGGGCTGGGGCAGCCCGACCATTACCAAGGACGGCGTGACCGTTGCCGAGGAAGTGGAACTGAAAGACAAATTTGAGAACATCGGCGCCAAGCTCGTGAAAGAGGCTGCAAGCAAGACCAGCGATGTCGCTGGTGATGGCACGACGACCGCGACTGTGTTGGCCGAGGCGATCTTCAAGGAAGGGTATCGATCCCTGACCGCCGGCGCCGACGCGATGGCGCTGGCCCGCGGCATCCGGCTCGCGGTCGATGCCGTGATCGCCAGTCTGAAGAAGCAGTCCAAGCCGATCGAAGGCAAGGCCGACATCGCCAATGTCGCGTCCATTTCAGCCAACAACGACCGCGTGATTGGTGAGATCATGGCTGACGCGATGGAGAAGGTGGGCAAGGACGGGGTGATAACGGTTGAAGAAGGCAAGTCGCTGGAAACCACTGTGGACGTGGTGGAAGGCATGCAGTTTGATCGTGGATTCCTCTCGCCGAACTTCATCACCAATCAGGACGACATGATCGTCGAGATGGAAAAGCCACTCATCCTGGTTTTTGAGGACAAGATCAGCGCCGCGACTAAACTCATTCCGCTGCTGGAAAAGGCCCAGAAGGCCAAGAAGCCGCTGCTCATCATCGCCGAAGACATTGAAGGCGAAGCGCTTGCTACGCTGGTGGTAAACAAGCTTCGTGGGATTTTGAACGTGGCTGCGGTGAAGGCCCCGGGTTACGGCGATCGTCGTAAGGCTATGTTGGAAGACATCGCTATTTTGACCGGCGGCGAAGCGATCATGAAGGACCTGGGCGTGGAACTGGACAAGGTGGAACTGTCGCACCTGGGCACGGCTAAGATCGTGCGCATTGACAACGACAACACCACGATCATCGAAGGAGCCGGCGAAACCAAGGCCATTCAGGGCCGGATCGACTCGATCCGCCGCGAGATTGAGGTCACCACTTCGGACTACGACCGTGAAAAATTGCAGGAGCGCCTGGCCAAGCTGGCCGGTGGCGTGGCCCAGATCAACGTCGGTGCAGCGACGGAAGCGGAATTAAAGGAAAAGAAGGCCCGTATCGAGGACGCACTGCACGCCACCCGCGCTGCCGTGCAGGAAGGCGTTGTCGCCGGGGGCGGCGTGGCGCTGATCCGCGCGATGAAGGCACTTAACGGCGAAGGCAAATTGAAACTGGAAGGTGACGAAGCCCTGGGCGTGAAGATCGTGCGTCAGGCGCTGACGGCCCCGCTAAAGCAGATCGCCGAAAACGCCGGCACGAGCGGCAGCGTTGTTGTTCGCAGGGTAATGGAAAGCAAAGACAACGAAGGCTTCAACGCGCTGACGGGCGACTATGTGGACATGTTAAAGGCCGGCATCCTGACGCCGACGAAGGTGGAGCGGACGGCGCTGCAAAATGCGTCGGAAGTCGCCATCCTGCTGCTGACGACGGATTGCATCGTCGTAGAAGCCCCGAAGAAGGCCGATGCCCACGCCGGCCATGACCACGGTGGTGGAATGGGCGGCGGCATGGGTGGAATGGGCGGCATGGGCGGGATGGATGGAATGATGTAAAGCATGTGACGTCGTCCCGGCCGTCGCCCCCGCTGGACGCCATCGACGACGAAACCGATCGTCCTACGGATAGGCCGGCTAGTTTCCGAATCGATGTAAAACATCGCCGGAAGCTTGAAAAAAGCCTGCTGATCCTGATTGCGATCGCAGCGATGATGGCGGTGACCCTAAGGCGGGGTGGGCTTTAAGCTCACAATCGAAAAATGTCGCGTTGGGCTGATCCCCTCCGGACTACAAACAAAAAGAAGGAACAGAGGAACCAAGCTATGGCTATCAAATTAAAACCTTTACAGGATCGTGTGATCGTTAAGCAGTCTGAGGCCGAAACCAAGACCGCTTCGGGCATTGTTTTGCCTGATTCGGCCAAGGAAAAGCCCACCCAGGGTAAGGTCATCAGTGTTGGCCCGGGCAAGCTGGACAAGAACGGCAAGCTCATGTCCATCGGCCTGAAGACCGGCGACACAATTTATTACGGCAAGTACAGCGGAACCGACGTGGAAGTGGAAGGCGAAAAGTTCGTCATCCTCCGCGAGAGTGATGTTCTCGGCGTGTTGGAATAAGCAATTTCAATATGAAGGCGCGAAGACATTAAGAGGAGGCGGCGAAGATTAAAAGAACGCGAAAGATTAATGCATAGCATTTTTATCTTTTTTAATCGTTCACTCTTCGTTTCTTTCTCGTCTAGTCTTCGTGTCTTCGTATCTTCGTGGTTTAGAAACTGGAGCAGATACAATGGCATCAAAACAAATGAAGTATGACAACGACGCCCGCGCTGAACTGTTCAGCGGGATGTCCAAGCTTTCACGGGCAGTGAAAGCCACGCTCGGCCCCAAGGGTCGAAACGTGATCCTCAGCAAATCCTACGGCTCGCCGCGAATCACCAAGGACGGCGTGACCGTCGCCAAGGAGATTGAGCTAGAGCAGCCCTTTGAGAACATGGGCGCCAAGCTGGTCAGCAGCGTGGCCAGCAAGACCGGCGACGTGGCCGGTGATGGCACGACGACCGCGACCGTATTGGCTGAAGCGATCATGCAGGAAGGCCTGAAGTTCGTCACCATCGGCGTCAATCCGGTATTGATTCAACGCGGGATCATCAAGGCCGCCGAGGTGGCCGCCGATGCCATCACTGCCCAAGCCAAGAAGGTGAAAGGCCATGAGGACTACAAGCGCGTGGCCACCATTAGCGCCAATGGCGATGAACACATCGGCCAGTTGATGGCCGACGCGATGGAAAAGGTGGGCAAGGAAGGCGTCATCACCGTCGATGAAGGCAAGGGCACCGAAAGCGTGCTGGAATATACCGAAGGCATGCAGTTCGATAAGGGCTATCTGAGCCCTTATTTCTTGACTAACCCGACGACGCTTCAGGCCATCCTTGAGAATGCTTACGTGCTCCTGCACGAGAAGAAAATCAGCAACCTGGCTGAGCTGCTTCCGCTGCTCAACAAGATCGTTGCCGGGCAGAAGCCGCTGCTCATCATCGCCGAGGACGTGGACGCCGAAGCGCTGGCCGCCTTGGTCGTCAATAAGCTGCGCGGTGTGCTGAACATCTGCGCCGTGAAGGCACCGGGCTTTGGCGATCGTCGCAAGGCCATGATGGGCGATCTGGCCGTCGTCACCGGCGGGGCGTTTATCAGTGAAGACCTCGGCCTGAAGTTGGAAAACATCGAACTCGATCAACTCGGTCAGGCCAAGCGGATTGTGGTTGATAAGGAAAACACTCTGATTGTTGAAGGTGCGGGCACCAAGAAGGAGATTCTGGCCCGGGGCGACCAGATACGTCTGCAGATCGACAAGACCACGAGCGATTACGACCGCGAGAAACTGCAAGAGCGTCTGGCCAAATTGACCGGAGGCGTGGCCGTGGTGAAGGCTGGCGCCAATACCGAAACCGAGATGAAGGAACGCAAGGACCTTATCGACGACGCCCTGCACGCGGTGAAAGCATCGGCAGAAGAAGGCATCGTCCCCGGCGGGGGCGTGGCATTCCTGCGGGCGATTGAAGCGGTTGAAAACGCCAAGAGCAAGGCTCGCGGGGATGAGAAGATCGGCTTTGATATCGTCGCCGAAGCGCTGCGCGCGCCGACCCGTCAGATCGCCGAAAACGCCGGTGAAGACGGCGAGGTGGTGGTTGCGCAAATCCTGGAAAACAAGAGCCTCACCTACGGCTACAATGCCTTCAGCGGCGAGTATGTCGACATGATCAAGGCCGGCATCATTGACCCGACCAAGGTGGCCAAGACGGCTTTACTCAACGCCGCGTCGGTGTCGGGCCTTGCCCTCACAACCGATGTTGTGCTGACGGAACTGAAAGAAACCGACGAAAAGTCCAACGCCGTCGCCGGCGCGGTGGTCTAGTATTTCAGTCAGGATCATCACAGACCCGCGAAGACACGAAGCAGGATTTCGATATCTTTCGTGTCTTCACGGCGTTGTGGAGTGCGTGTATTGGCAGCAGCTATGCCCGGGGTTCTTCGAATCGGGCCTTCCTGAACCAAGACGTTTCGGTTGAAGGATTGTTTCGTGGCGAAAAGTCTAGAGATTCCTTTGGTCGAGTACGGGGTGGATGAGCTATCGTACCCCTGGCCCGAAGGAGCCTATACTGGAAATTCCTTTGCCCCAAGAAATGACCCATGAACTAGAGAAGATATGGGCAGAGGAAAGCGGCAAGACCCTCAAGGCACGTCGAAAGGGCGTCGGCTGAATCAGCTTTGTTATTCATCTGACGAATGCCGGGATTAGTCAATGGCCACAGCGAAACGCGATTATTACGAAATCCTGGGCGTCGTTCGAACTTGCGACGGCGAGGAGATTAAGCGCGCTTATCGTAAACTGGCGATGAAGTGGCACCCCGACCGGCATCAGGGTCAGGATCATTCTGAGGCCGAAGCGAAGTTCAAGGAAGCCGCCGAGGCGTATGAGGCGCTTTCCGATCCGGCCCGCCGGCAACGCTATGACCAGTTCGGTCACGCCGGCGCCGGCGCGCAGCACGATTTCTCGCACATGGATGTCGGCGACATCTTCTCGATGTTCGAGGACATTTTTGGCGGGGGGTTCGGTGGACGATCCGGCCGCGGAGGAGGCGGGGCGCGTGGCCCGCAGCGCGGGTTTGATCTTGAAACCCAGGTTGACCTGACACTTGAAGAGGTCGCCAATGGTGTCGAAAAAACGATCGAATTTGAAAAGCAGGACGCCTGTCCCCAATGTAATGGCTCTGGCGCCAAGGCCGGTTCTTCCCCGGTGGTGTGCGTGCAGTGTGGCGGGCAGGGCCGGGTGGCCCAACAGGGCTTTGGCGGAATGTTCCGAATGGTCACCGCCTGCCCCAACTGCCGTGGACGTGGAACGGTCATCCGCGATCATTGCCCAAGCTGCGGGGGCACTGGCCGGCAACTTCGCAAGAGCACTGTGACCGTAAAAATCCCAGCCGGCGTACACGAAGGCCAGGCCGTGCGCGTTGCGGGGCAGGGCGAAATCGGTGAGGCCGGCGCACCTCCCGGCGATCTGCATTGTTACATCACCGTCAAGCAACACGCCTTCTTCACGCGCCACAATAACGATCTTGTGGCACAGGTACCGATCAGTTTCACCCAGGCGGCTTTGGGCGCTACTATTGATGTGCCCACGCTCGATGGCAAGTGGGACTTGACTGTTCCGCAGGGTACGCAGCATGGCGAGGTGTTTAAAATCAAGGGCAAGGGCCTTCCCGATCTGCGCAATCAGCGCCGCGGGGATGAACTGATACAGATTATGATCGAGGTGCCGCGCAAATTGACCGAAAAACAAAAATCGCTGTTGAAGGAACTCGCCAGTCTTGAAGACCACAACGCCATGCCGGCCAAGAAGGGCTTTTTCGATAAGGTGAAAGAGGCGTTTAAGGCCTGATTTTCGATCCTTGCGTGCAGCGATTTATGACCAGAAAATTTGAGTAAATGTTATGAACGAAGAACCCAACGATCTGAGCAATGATGAGAGTGTAGAAGCCGAGGCGGGTGAGCCGTTGTCGGAGTTTGAGCAACTTCAGCGCGAGCGTGACGAACTTTTTGAGCGACTGGCCCGCGCCACTGCGGATTTCCAAAACATCCGTCGTCGGCTTCAGACTGAATCCGATCAGCGCGCTCAGTATGCCAACAGCAAACTAATCACTAGCCTGTTGCCTGTGATCGATAATTTCGAGCGAGCGCTGGCCGTCGATCCGGCCAAGTCAGACGCGGCCTCCATTATCAAGGGCATGCAGATCGTTCACGACCAATGGTTGAGCGTTTTGAAACAACAGTTGGTGGAAGAGATCAATCCCGAGCCGGGCACGCCGTTCAATCCAGAGCAACACCAGGCCCTGATTCAACAGGACAGTAAGGAATACGCCGAACCGTCGGTGATCCAGGTGCTTCAGAAGGGCTATGCGCTGCATGGGCGGACACTCCGGCCGGCGCAGGTTTCGGTCAGTACGTCAAAATAAAGATGCAAATTGACGGCAGCGATTGCCGTGGGACGATTTGCGGTTCGGTTTCGACAACGCGGCTTTGTTCTGAAATACAAAATGCCAACCTACGAATATAAATGCGACGCCTGCGGCACGGAATTTGAAAAATTCCAATCGATGACTGCCGCGCCGGTCAAAATCTGCCCAACCTGTGGTAAGAAAAAGGTGCGGCGCCTGATCAGCACCGGTGCCGGCCTGATTTTTAAAGGCAGTGGTTTTTACATCACCGACTATCGCGACCAGGGATACAAGGACAAGGCAAAAGCCGACGCGCCCGGCGACGCCAAGCCCGCAGAGGGAAAGCCAGCCGAAACCAAAGCGCCCGAAGGCAAGCCGTCTGAATCAAAGTCGTCAGAGTCGAAGCCGGCCGAGGCCAAGGCCTCGGCACCGACAAGCAAGGCCGACAATTCATCGCCAAAGGGCGATTCCAAGCCGGCCGGCGGCAAATCCGACAAGGGATCCAAGAAGTAACGCCGATGATCTGCCCCGTGTGCAAATCGCCGATTGATCCTGCGGATAGCGCAGTACCCGTGCCCTTTTGCAGCGATCGCTGCAAGCTTATTGACTTGGGCCGCTGGCTCGACGGCCGCTATCAGATTCCCGTTGCCGACGATGATCGGGATGAATCTGATGCAGACCCCGGCCAGTAGGGCCGCGGCATCACTCGGCCCTTTTCTCTTCGGCAATGTTTCAAATCTGGCGTGACCTGCCCCGCATTCGCCCGGCAGGCGGTCTACAATCGATCACAAATGACGACTGGCCCTTCGATCGACAACTCCGCTCGTGCTCGCCAAGCCCCGCTACTGAAAGGCCACTGGCTTTTTGGTGTGAATTTTCAGATGCGCAAAGATCCTCTGGGCACCATGACCCGCGGGATGCGTCGATTGGGCGATGCAGTGTATCTGCATCTCGGTCCGTATCGGGCCACACTTCTGCGCAATCCCGAGCACATCAAGCACGTTTTCGTCGACAACGCGGCCAATTACTCCAAGAAGACTCGAGGATACATTAAGGCTCGGCTGGTCCTCGGCGACGGCTTGGTGACCAGTGAAGGCGAATTGTGGCAGCGGCAAAGGCGCATCGCCACGCCGGCGTTCAGTCGGCAGCGCGTCGAAGGCTTTGGCAAGACGATGGTGAACGCGACGCAACAGATGCTGGATGGATGGCCCAGCTGCGTGAGCGCGCAGTCCTCGCTGGTAAATGGTTCCACCGATCAAATTTCTCGTGTCGATCAAAGAGGGCCGCAGGACCCGTCGGAGGCCGGAGATGCCGACGGAATGGGCGTCGTGGACGTGTTTTCGGAAATGATGAAGGTGACGCTGCGCATCGCCGTGCAGACGCTTCTGGGCATCGGTCCAAATAGTGATCTTGAGCGCCTTAGTGGCGCAGTGTCGGAAGTGCTGGAGCGGACCAACGCGCTGATTACGAATCCTTTCAGCTTGCCGGCATGGGTTCCGCTTCCAAAGAACCGCGCTTTCAAGCGCGCCCTCGGTGTGCTGGATCGGTTTGTGTTTGACGCCATCGCCAGGCGACGCGCGCAATTCAATGAGTCGCCGGATGCACCGGCAACCGATCTTCTATCCATTCTGCTGCGCGCCCGCGACGAGCAGACCGGGCAGGGCATGGGCGATCGGCAGCTTCGGGACGAAGCCGTGACCATCCTCATCGCAGGGCACGAAACCACTGCCAACGCGCTGAGCTGGGCCTTGTATCTGCTCGCAAGTCATCCGCAGGTGCAGGCAGACCTAATCCGCGAGATACAACAGGTTCTCGGAAAGCGCCCGCCTTTGCCCGAAGACATTCCACAGCTTCGCCTGACGCGCGCAGTGATCGACGAAGCCCTGCGGCTCTATCCACCCGCATGGATGATCGGACGACACGCCGTGAAAGATGACACCATCGGCCCGTATTCCATTCGCGCCAACGAATTTATTTTGATCAGTCCGTATATGACTCACCGGCATCCGGGCTTGTGGGACTCCGCCGACGAATTCGATCCCAATCGTTTCATGGATGGACGCAGTGACCGCCTGCCGAAATTTGCCTATATTCCCTTCGGCGGTGGCCAGCGGTTCTGCATCGGTGCCAATTTCGCACTGCTTCAATCGGTATTGATGCTGGCGAGCATTTGTCAGCGATTTGAACTCGGCGTCGTCGAGTCTCACCCGATCGTCCCTTATGCCATGATTACACTCCGTCCGAAGTTCGGCATTCGGCTGAAGGTCAAGAAGCGGTGATCAACCCCTTATTTCCTTGGCGACCCCTCGTGCCTTGTTCCTCTATAATGCGAAGATGAGTCTCGTCTACCTCGATAATAACGCAACCACCAGGCCAGCGCCCGAAGTCGTTGCCGCGATGGTGACGACGATGACCGACCTGTGGGGCAATCCGTCGAGCGTGCATCGCTTTGGCCAACTGGCCCGACGGGCGATTGACGAAGCCCGGGGGCGCTTGGCGATTCTCGTCGGCTGCGCCGAAAACGAGATCATCTTCACCGGCGGGGGCACTGAATCAATCAATACGGCCATACGCGGGCTTTTCGCTGCACGCGCGCCGCGCAAGCGCATTCTCACCAGCAGCGTGGAACATTCCGCCACTCGCGAGCTTTGCGCGCAGATGGAAAAGGAAGGCGCCGCGGTCGTTCGCATTGGTGTAGATCGGCAGGGGAGCCTCGATCTCGATCAGTTGCGATTCGAACTTACATTCGAAACAGCGCTGGTTAGCCTCATGTGGGCCAACAATGAGACCGGCGTGCTGTTTCCCGTCCAGGAAGTAGGCGCACTCTGCCGCGCGGCGCGTGTGCCGTTTCATTGCGATGCCACGCAGGCGGTGGGCAAAATACCGGTGAATTTCGCCGCGGTTCCCATCGACGCCCTCAGCCTGGCGGGCCACAAGTTTCAGGGGCCTAAGGGGATTGGCGCGCTGGTCGTGCGCCGCGGGGTGCGCATCCGTCCGCTGTCGATCGGAGGCCCGCAGGAGCGCAACCGGCGGGGGGGCACCGAAAACGTCCCTGGCATCGTCGGCCTCGGCGCCGCTGCCGAACTCGCGCTAAATCGCCTGCCGGAAATGCCGCGAGTTTCCGCCTTGCGCGACCGCATGGAACGATCGATTCTGGCCAGCATCCCAGGCACTTGTCTCAATGGCGATCCCGACGCGCGCTTGCCCAACACCTCCAACATCGGGTTTCCCTCGCTTCAAGCCGAAGCCATCTTGCTGTTGCTTAGCGAGCAGGGCATCTGCGCCTCCGCCGGCGCCGCTTGCAGCAGCGGGAGCCTCGAACCGTCCGTCGTCCTTCGCGCCATGGGCATAGACGAGCGCATCGCTCATGGATCGGTCCGCTTCAGCCTCTCGCATGATACAACTGACGCCGAGGTCGATTTCCTCCTCGAAAGGCTCCCCGCGATCATCGCACGCCTGTCGAAAGTGTTGCCCGTGTGATCGCTTCAAACCCGCGCGGACGGTTTGCAAGTTCCATCGCCATCGCCCAAACTCTCTCGCGTGATACACTTGGCGGGTTTGGTTATGTCTCGCAACCTCGGACTGTTCCTGCTGATTGTCGCGGCGGGCGGGTTGTATGCCGGTTCTCGGTGGATGACGCGCGCCTTTTTGGCGGGCGTGCAGTCCCAGCCCGGCAAGCGGGCCATCGCGCAGTGGCTGCCTATCTGCATCGTTTCCCTGCTAGCCACTGCGATGGATCGGCCCGCTATCGCGCTGGGCGTGATCTTTTCCACAAGCGTGGCCAGCCTCAGTCTCGTCACCGGAAGCGTCGCCATGCTCGCGCCTATCAACGCGCCTGCGAGCTTTCGTCGAAGCTGGATATTCCTGCTTCCGGCGGCATTGCTCACGTTGCTGATTGGCTTCAAGGGTCGTCTTGAGTGGTATCACGCCGTGATGCTCCTGCTTGAAGGCGCGGTCATCTGGCGCGTGTGGTGCGAAATGCCTGAAGAACCCGCCGCCAATGAACCGCCAGCAGTTGCACCGGCGCCGGCCCGCCGAGTCGGGTTGATCGTCGTTGCATCGATCATCATCTTGCTGAGCGCCAGCGCGGCTGTGGCAGGTACGATCGACATGGCCACGCGGATCAGCCTCGCTCCGGCCGGATTGATCGCCGCAGCGCTGGTCGCGCCGCTACTGGTGCTGCCGATGATCGGGGCCGGGCAGCATTTGGTCACTGCGGGGCGCGGCTGGGAGGCCGCCGGGTCGAACCTCGGCCTGGTCCTGCTTAATCTTTGTCTGGCACTTCCGCTGACGATTCTGGAATGGCACGCGATTCACTTTTTTCGCCCGCTTCGCGAAGGCGCGCTCCCCAGTTTGCTGGCGTATCCTGTCGGTATTTGGCGCGTCGATGCGGTCGTATTGGTCGTTCTTGGGTTGATGATGGTCCCCGTCAGCCTGGGCCGCTGGACTCTTTCGCGCAATGAAGGCATTGTGCTGGTCGCCGGCTACATCGTCTATGTGTCCATGGCCGTCGTCGCGTCGTTCTAGTCGGCCTGGGGCGGCCTGGGTGTCTCGTCGACTAACTCATTTATTCAAACCCTCTCTTCGCGGCTTTGCATCCTCGCACGGGCGGTTATTATCCCTGCCATGAGCATCGACCTCTCCAAAATCCAAATCGAACAAAAGCCGCACGAAACAGAAATGTATGACGTGATGGGAGGAAAAAGCCGGTGGGAGGTGAAAATCCACGATCACGGCCTGGTCGCGCTCACCGACGTCATGCCCCGCATGGTGCCTGTCGGCAAGACCGCCGACTTCGCCATCGTGCAGGCGGCGCGTGTGTCTTATGGTCAGGGCACTAAACAGGTGAACGAGGACCGCGGGCTGATTCGATATCTGGCCCGGCACCGGCATACCACGCCGTTTGAGATGATCGAGTTCAAATTCCACCACGTCATGCCGATCTTTATCGCCAGGCAGTGGATTCGTCATCGCACTGCCAACGTCAACGAATATTCCGCCCGCTACAGTGTGGTGAAGGATCGCTTCTACCGCCCCTCGCTGGCTAACGTCCGCAAACAGAGCATGGCCAACCGGCAGGGCGGCGAAGAGCCGATCGACGAATCGACCGCGAGCGAATTTCTGGCGTATCTCGACAAGACCGAATCGCTTTACAAGGACTATGAAGGACTGATGGAAAAAGGCGTGACCCGCGAGTTGGCCCGAATCGGCCTGCCCGTCAGCGTCTATACCGAATGGTACTGGAAGATCGACCTTCACAATCTTTTCCACTTCCTATCCCTGCGTATGGACGCCCACGCCCAGCAGGAAATCCAGGACTACGCCCGCGCGATGTTCGCGCTCATTAAGCCCATCTGCCCAATCGCCGCGGAGGCTTTTGAGGATTACAACTTCGAATCGTTGCATCTCAGCCGATTGGAAATTGAGGCCATCAAGACCGGCCAGCCCATCGACACCCAAAACAAGCGCGAGGCAGCAGAGTGGGAGGAAAAGAAACAGCGCTTGGGGCTGCGATAGGGTTCGCGCGACGGGCTGCGGCCTGTGCTTTATTTATCAAGAAGCGGGCATTTGCTATTTGATTGAGCACAACACGCAATTACCCCCCCTTATGCCCCCTACTCAACGTCCCATAATCCATATTATGTTAAGTTTAATGGCAGGGGGGCACCGGGTGAGCTCATTTGCCCTCGGGAGCTTATTCATTCGGCTGCAAGCTCGATACCCGCACTAGCGCCGCCGAATCCGCTGGCGAGGCAGAGACTTCTGCGGATCGGGCACCTCGTTATTGTGCTGGAAAGCTGAACGTGCTGCATCGGCAAGGGTTTTTGGGTTTGAATGTTGGGCGGGACGATGCTCTTTTGGTGCATCTGGTCGGACAGGACGACTGCGATCAGGCTGGCGCTTCCCAGGCTATGGCCCAGCGCGCCCTTGTGGGAATACAACGTCGGCCGAGTCATAAAGCTATCGCGCGTTGGCGGAGTTGGTGGCCAGACATCCGAGACCTCACCGACGGCGGATTCAATCGCGGCCAGTTCAATCGTATCGTTGAGCGGCGTACCGGTGCCGTGAGCGTGAATTAGCTGCACGGGTCCGCCCGCAAGCAGGTGTTTTAGAACGTGTCGCAGGGTTCTGCCCTGGAGATCTGCCCCGGTGATGCTTGTCGGATCGCCGGCCAGAGCGCACTGGCGGATCGTCGTTTTGCCGGCGGATTTGGCGCGGGTTGACCGCTCCAGAGATACGCCTGCGGCGCCCTCGGACATCAAGAACCCTTCACGGGTTTCGTCAAATGGCCGGCAACCAATCCCGTCCCGAGCCAGCACTCCCAAGCGCGCAAAGCTTCGCAAAAATAGTGGATGCAATGACGATTCTGTGGAAATGACGATGACCCGGTCGATCTCCCGGCGGCGAAGCATGATTGTGGCGCGGATCAGCGCGTGCAGCCCGCTGGCGCAGGCGGCGGAAACGGTTAAGGCCGCGACCGACCTGACCAATGAGTTGTTGGCCGCGAACGCCGAAAACTTGAAGCAGGCTAACGCCGAAACCCGTAAACAGCTGGAGCGCGGCGTATTCGACATCGAAACGGTCAAACAAGCCAATGAAGCGCTAATCGCGACGATAGAGGAAAGCCTGCAAATCGCCGACCAAGGGAAAAAGATGCGTAGAGAAGCGGTTGCGCAACTCGAGCAATGCGAAACCGAACTGCGCAAAACCCTGGCTTCGGCACAGGCAAAGTCGGCTGGCTAAGGCTGTTGATGGATTCGATAAATCTCCAAGCGAGTATCGTTGAACATCAAAAAACCGCCGCCTGGTCGAACCACTTATGTCAACGTTCACCAACTTTTACGATCCCGGATACCGGATTTTTGATGTCGTCGCAATATTGGGCATGCCGGAAAGAACTTTGAAAAAAGATCTGTTTGCGACGCCTATGCTTGTCGGAACCGGTATTGAAACTGCTCGGCAAGCTGTCGCGAACGCTTTCAATCAAGGAAATGGCGCACAAATCATCATCGTTTAAGAACATTTGCGGACTATGGCC
>JBBQSU010000072.1:0-18496 GCA_038234815.1 Tepidisphaerales bacterium
GTATTATCCGATGGGATCGATCGCCGCCCACTTGCTGGGTGGAACCGGTAAGGACGGCAAGGGCCTGGAAGGACTGGAGCTGAAGTTCGATTCGACCCTGGCAGGCAAGGACGGATATTGCCGCGAACTGAAAGACGCGCGCCGAAGACCCATCAATGTCGCCGCCGAGGATTACATCGCCCCCCAGCATGGGCAGCATCTTGTTCTGACGATTGATGCCAACATTCAGATGATCGCCGAACAGGAACTGGCCGCTGCCTGTCAAAAAAATCGTGCCAAGCGTGGTGAAGTGGTGGTGATGGACCCCCGTACCGGCGAGGTGCTGGCGCTGGCCAACTGGCCGACGTTTAATCCGCAAAACCTCGATGATTCCACCAACGAACTTCGCCGCAATCGCGTGTTGACTGATCCTTACGAGCCGGGTTCGACGATCAAGCCATTCTTAGTCGGCCCGGCACTGCTATGGGGCGTCGCAAAACCAAACGACGTTTTCCCCATTCACGGAGCACACTGGCGAACGCCTTATGGACGGCCCATTACCGACGTTCACGGCTATGACAATCTTTGTCTCTGGGACGTTCTGGTTAAATCCAGCAATATCGGCATGTGCATGCTCGGCGAGCGCATGGGCAACGCGCGGTTGTTCACCGCGCTTAAGACCTTTGAATTTGGCAGGCCGACGGGGATAGAACTTCCGGCAGAAGACGGCGGGCGGGTCAATCCGCTGGGCCGGTGGGGAAAATTCAGCACCGATTCGGTCTCGCAGGGATATGAACTGATGGTCACCCCGCTGCAACTGGCGCGGGCGATGAGTGTTTATGCCAATGGCGGGCATCTGGTGAAGCCGCATTTGATTCGCGGCGCGCTGGATGCACAAGGACGCGTCCAAAGTCCGATCGATCGCCCGAGCCTGGCTGATTTACCCCAAGTGATGGACCCCAATGTCGCTGCGGCCATGCGCCGAATCCTTTGCGACGTGATGGTTCGCGGCACGGGCCGCGGAGCAGGCAGCGATACATGGAACATCTTCGGCAAGACCGGCACCGCCCACATCAGCAGCGGCAAGGCCGGCTATAGCGATAGCAAGTTCACGAGCAGCTTTATCTGCGGGGCGCCTGCGGAGAATCCCCGCCTGGTCGCAACGTTTGTCGTCCATGAGCCGGACAAAGCCATCGCCCACTACGGCGGAGCCGTCGCAGCGCCCAACGCTTGCAAAATGATCGAACGCTGCCTCGCGTATCTGCAAGTCCCCAGCAGCCCAGAACTAACCCCCCCGCCAGCGGCCATCACCAGCCTCCTCTACGCCTACGACGCCAGGCTTTACAAGCGGAAAGCAACCAACTCATCGCCAGCACAGATTGAATCGGCAGTGGATCACAACACAAATCAGACGCACCGCGAACCGATACCGAACTGATTTTTTGCGGTGCTTCAGTCTGTCGGCAAGATGCTCAAACGCTCCAATTGAAATTCGCCTCCACACATCACAAGTGCTATTAAGCGAGATCAATTGACCAGACAAAGGCTTGCGCTACAGCGGAATTTTCCCCAAACGATTTTTAGGCTGTTGTGTCTTATATTGCGAATTGACATTTGTTCGGCGGCAGGAGAAGATTGCGATCGAACGAAGGCGGGGCCTCTTCTCGGGGCCATTCAGGTCGATATGCGGGATGCTGTTTTAGGGCACTTCAATTTAAAAATACTTTTGGTGTCCGCTGTTGGCCATCAAAGGATATTCAAAGTCCGCGGCCAGTTGGCCGCAATCTTGGAAGGATGTGTCGTTATGAGTCTCATTAACTCGGTTCGTTTCCTGACCACCCCGAGCGTCCTGCTATTGGGGCTATCGCTCGGCATCATCGGTGCTCAGCCCCAGGGCTGCATCACCGAACCGATGAACGCCACCCCGACTCCTCCGCCGCCGCCGGTCGCGCAGGTCTATCACCAACCGGTCTTTGCGGCGTTGCCGGACACGACGGAAACTCTGACCAAGGGCGGCGTGGAGATCACTGTCGTGCCCCTCTCCTATAAACCCGATATATTTGCGACCACCGCATCGAATCCGGGAAATATTTACACGTCCTCGCACTTTGGCGGTGGCGAGCAGCCATATACGCAGGAAATGCGCACAGTGGAAACCACGGAGACAGCTGGTGTTCGGGTTAAACCCAACGTCCTCGGGTTTGCGATTACTGTCAGCAACAAGATGCCCCATACATTCAACGGCCAGGGCGCGTCCGTCCGCTTTGTAGTAGACGGCCATAAGCAGGACATGAACGAACTGGCCGATGTCGAGCTAAAAGGCTTGGTCCTTTCACCCCGCGAGTCGAAAAAGCTCACGATCCTCGGTCCAGCGCTCAGCACCATATCGGCGGGAGAGGGTGCTAACGTCGGCCTTTGGTTGTCGGACATTGTCACCGAGACCGACGATGCGGGTGTCGTAAAGAAGAAAGAAGAGTTCGCTTGGAACTATAAATTCGCCATAAAGGACGTGACGACCGATGTACCTGCACCCAAGGTCACGCAAAGCGAGGAGCCAGTCGGACCCAAGGTGTACAAACAGAAGGAAGTCAAGGCCGCACCAGCCCCGGTGTATCGCCCGGCTCCTGCGCCTGCCGCACCCAAGCCGGTAAAGAAGCACTGAACCGGTCAGATCTCTGGGACAGGTCCAGGTCAACCGGGCTTGGACCTGTCCCGATGCGAGATTGCGTGCCTCATCGTCGTTTTCAAGGACACTTTATGAGCAAAGTATCCATTTCAACGCCAGCCGTTCGCTCTAACGCTATCGTCGATTTCTATAATTTTAGACAGATGATTATCCCGCTTTTGATCCGCGCTATTTACATCATTGGATCAATTCTATTTATCGTTGTGCCATTGGTCACCTGGCTGAATGGCGGCGATATCCTAAGCGGCATGAACAACCATTCGGTGCGTTACAACCCGCCTCATGAGTTCGCCATAGACACCGGCCGACAGGTTGGCATCGTCTTCCTCTTCATCGTTATGGTCGTACTGCAATTAATCTGGCGAATTTTTTGCGAGTTGATCAGGGTCATATTTCGGATTCACGACGCATTGCAGTCGCTGGACCAAAAAGTTCAGAATGTGCAAGCACCTTAGTCCTCCGGATCCTACTTCACTTTTTTAATGAGGTCATATATGAGCAATTCTATCGCATCCATTCGTTACGATGCCAACAAAAAATCAGTGCTAATCGCCTATCTATTATGGTGGTTTTTGGGGGGCGTCGGCGGCCACCGCTTTTACCTGGGCAGAACCAAGTCTGCGATCACGATGCTGGTGATCACGCTCGTGTCGATTCCGTTGATGTTTGTGATAATCGGCCTCTTTACGATTTTCATCTCCATCATTTGGGCGTTGATTGACGCATTTCTGATCCCCGGCATGTGCCGGGAACATAACAACCGCCTCGTCGACGCTCTTGAGAGTGTTGCCCCCGTCGCGGCCGCGGTGGGATAAGCCAATCCCGGCCCCCGCGCCGTGCGACTGGCCAGCGCCTGCAACACGAACGAGGACACCTCGGCGAGGGGTCTCCAGCGCGATCCGCTGCCACGTCGAGGAGAGCGCCTGGTGATGCAGGGTCGATTCGTTCGCTACATACCCAAGGACGACATTGGGCGAATTACTGTCGGCTACCCGCCGGGCGATGACGCGCTGGGAGTCCAGCCGGGCGAGATAGGCGCGCGTCAGTCAGCGGAACTAGGGGCCCGGTGGCAGCCCTGGCCGGCTCGCCGAGCGGGCATAGAACGACGCAGAGGGTTGCTCGAAAAAGGGACGGAACTATTGGGCGTCGGGCGACTTCGTGACCGCGTTGCAACATCAATGCCGCTGGAGGGCCGGCAGATCGACGGTGCAGGCGAAATGAGGAAAAGCCTTTGCCGAGAGGCACACATGATGTCCTCCATCACGCGAGCGATTCCCTCGCGAACGACTGTCGTTGGCAGGCGAACATGCGGGAGAAAATCGGCCTCTCACCACGGACGGGCAACCGGCGAAATTTCCTCGTCGCGCTCGCGGTTGACAGGCTGGGGGCGGGGTTCGATACTTTCCCGGCCTTGGCGGTGCCGGGCGATTATGGCGAGTAGCGCGCGTTCTATTGATGGGCAGCTTCTTCAGCGGCAGACGGCGGTCGGATCGGTCATGGCCGATCACCAGATCGACGGGCTGCTGATTACGCACCCTGCGGATTTGGCGTATTTGTCGGGCTTCACCGGCGATGATTCCATCGGCGTGATGACCGCTCGCTCGCTCGTGCTGGTCACGGATTTTCGTTTCACCGAGCAGGCAGCGATCGAGGCCCCGTGGATGAGGGTGATCGCCCGCAAAGGGAAAATGGCCGAGGCCGTTGCCAAGGCGCTGAGCGCCAGTCGCGTGCGCCGCGTGGGGTTTGAAGCGAATTTTTGCACCTACGGCACGATCGAGGCGATCCGCAGGGCATTGGCGGGGATGAAACTCGACATCGAGCTGGTCTCGCTCAATGACGCACTGGTAAACGTCCGCAAAACCAAGCAACCGTCGGAGGTGGAGACGATCCGGTCTGCCGGCCGGTGCGCGCAGGAGGCGTTCCTGGCGGTCAAGCGCTCGCTGAAATCAGGCCAGACGGAGAATGACCTTGCCGCGAAGCTGGTTTATGAGATGGGCAAGCGCGGCGCGTCGGGGGCCAGTTTCCCGCCTATCGTGGCCAGCGGGCCGAGCAGCTCGTTGCCCCACTATCGCCCGGCGAATCTGGCGATCAAGAACAATGCGCTGCTTTTGATTGACTGGGGTGCGCATTACAATGGTTATTGCAGCGATCTCACCCGCACGCTGATTGTCGGAAAGGTCAGCCGGAAGCTGCGGGAGATTTACAATGTGACGCTGGAGGCGCAGCTGGCCGCGATCGACAAGATCAGAGCCGGTGTGACCAACCGTGCGGTGGACAAGGCCGCGCGGGATGTCATCACGCGGGCCGGGTATGGAAAGTTTTTTGGACACGGACTGGGACATGGCATCGGGCGCGATATCCACGAATCGCCGCGCGTCAGCCATCTGGCCGATGAAGAACCGCTCGGGCCGGGCATGGTAATAACAGTGGAACCGGGCATTTATCTGGCCGGCGAAGGCGGCGTACGGATCGAAGACGACGTGGTGGTTACGGAGCGCGGTTGCGAGATGTTGACTTCGCTCGACAAGCGTTTTGAGGAATGCCAGATCACGCTATAGATTGCCCAGCAGCGATGCTCGGGTTTGATCGAAAACAAAACAGGGAAAGTGTCGGCTAATCAGATGGCGAGGATAAATTTGAGCAAGAAAAAATCGACAATGGCGGCGGCCTCTTCCAGCCCGATGGATGTAAATCTGCTGGAGAAGATCGTCAAGATGATGACTGCGAACGACCTGAACACGGTTGACGTGCGCGACGGCGACAAGCGCGTGATTCTGCGCCGGGGCGCGCAGTATGTGAGCGCGCCGGTCGGTGCGGCTCCGCTAGCGGCTCTGCCGGCAGCAGTTCCAGCCGGCGCGTCCCAGGCAGGCTCTGCATCGGTCAAGCCCCCAGCCGACGACACCGCCGGGCTGACGCCGATCAAGAGTCCCATGGTCGGGACGTATTACGCATCGAGCGGCCCCGACGCCAAGCCGTTCGTCAATGCCGGTTCGACAGTGGATGAGGAGACCGATGTCTGCATCATCGAGGCGATGAAGGTCTTCAACAACATCAAGGCCGAGTGTCGCGGGACCATCGCCAAGGTGCTGGTGACCAACGGTCAAACCGTCGAATTCGGACAGGTATTATTCCTGGTCAAGCCATAGCGCCGGCCGGTGACGCGGCATTTTGATGCTCTTTTGAATTTTCGTCTTTTGAACGCTAAACCATGTTCTCAAAGATACTGATCGCCAATCGCGGAGAAATTGCCCTGCGGATTATCCGCGCGTGTCGTGAAATGGGCATCCAGACGGTGGTGGTTTATTCCACGGCCGACAAGGACGCGGCTTATTTGAAGCTGGCCGATCAAGCGATCTGCATTGGGGAGGCCCCGCCAGCCGATTCGTATCTCAACATCCCCCGGATCATATCGGCGGCGGAAATTTCCGACGTGGAAGCGATTCATCCCGGTTATGGCTTTCTGAGCGAAAAGCATCATTTCGCGGAAATCTGCCGGTCATGCAAGATCGAGTTCATCGGCCCCCCGGTAGAGGCGATGCTGGCCCTTGGCGACAAAGTGGAGTGCAAAAGGATCGCCAAGAAAGCAAAAGTGCCGACCGTGCCGGGAAGTGAAGGCGCGGTTGAGGATGAAAAGACCGCGCTGAAGATTGCCGCCGATATTGGTTATCCGGTGATCATCAAGGCCGCAGCCGGTGGCGGTGGCCGAGGGATGCGCGTGGCGCACAATGAAGTGTCGCTGCGGGCCGGCTTCAAGCAGGCGCAGGCTGAAGCCGAAAATGCCTTCAAGGATTCGACGGTCTACATTGAAAAGTACGTAGAATTCGGCCGGCATGTTGAAGTGCAGACGATCGGCGATCAGCACGGCAACGCAGTTCATCTGTGGGAGCGCGATTGCTCGATGCAGCGGCGGCATCAGAAGCTGGTGGAGGAATCGCCGTCGCCACTACTGAAACAGAGCGTGCGAGAGGAACTGTGCGCCAGCGCCGTGAGGCTCATCAAGGCCGCGGGGTATTACAACGCCGGCACCGTCGAATTCCTGGTCGATAAGCAGCAGAACTATTTTCTGCTTGAGGTGAACGCGCGAATCCAGGTGGAACACCCGGTGACCGAACTGGTGACAGGAATCGACCTGATTAAAGAGCAAATTCGCGTGGCCGCTGGCGAGAAACTTTCGATCACACAGAAGGACGTGAAGCAAAACGGCCATGCGATTGAATGTCGCATTAATGCCGAAGACCCGGCCCGGAATTTCGCGCCATTTCCGGGGGTGATCGAGGAATATCGCGCGCCGGGTGGCCCTGCGGTGCGGTTGGATAGTCACGCCTATGCCGGCTACCGGATTCCGTCCAACTACGACAGCATGATCGGCAAGTTGTTGGTGCATCGCGCGACGCGCACCGAAGCCATCGCCTCTATGAAGCGGGCACTTTCCGAATTCCACATTCATCCGATTAAGACGACGATCCCGCTGCACCTTCAGATCATGGACAACGAAAACTTCCGCAAAGGCGATGTCGATACGGGATTTGTCGAGCGCGTGATGTTGAAGAAGTAATTGCCCCGCGCTATCGAGCCGCTTGCAGTTCCTTCAAGCGCGTTACCGAAAGCGGCTTTCGGCTTTTCATCATTTCGACGAACGCATCGAAAAGATAGCCGGCATCGTGCGGGCCGGGCGACGCTTCGGGGTGATATTGGACGCTGAAAACCGGCAGTGATTTGTGCCGGAAGCCTTCCACCGTGCCGTCGTTGAGGTTGACATGCGTCACCACCCCGCCGGCGCGTTCCAGCGAATCTTTCTCAACTGCAAACCCATGATTCTGGCTGGTGATTTCAACCCGCCCGGTATCAAGATTCATCACCGGCTGATTCCCCCCGCGATGCCCGAACTTCAGTTTGAAAGTCTTGGCCCCCAGCGCCAGGCCGAGCAGTTGATGGCCGAGACAGATGCCAAATGTCGGCAGTTTTTCAATCGCGCCTTGGAGCGACTTGATCGTGTAGTGGACCGCGGCGGGATCGCCGGGGCCGTTGCTGACAAAAAGGCCGTCAGGATTGTGCTTGAGGATATCAGAGGCCGATGCGCCGGCGGGAAGAACGGTCAGTTTCACCCCCCGCTGCGCGAAGTGCCGCAGGATGTTGGATTTTGCGCCACAGTCCAGGGCCACCACGTGCAGGCCATCGCCACGAACCACCGGGCCCGTGGCCCACTGGCCGTGGTCCTCATCCCAGGAGTACGCCGATTCGGGCTGCACGGTCTTAACCAGATCACACCCGGACATATCGAAAACGGCCTTGGCCCGCGCAACTAACTGCGCGTCGTCCAGCAACTCCGTCGAAAGCACACCGCGCATCGCGCCTTTTATACGAAGCTTGCGCACCAGCGCGCGCGTGTCGATGCCTTCGATGCCGATGATGCCGTTGTCCTTCAGGTAGGCCTCAAGGCTCATATCGGCCCGCCAGTTGGAATAAACCGGCGCAAGTTCCTTTACAATAAATCCCGCCACCTGCGGCTTCTTGCTTTCAACGTCCTGCCGGTTAATACCGTAATTGCCAATGAGCGGATACGTCATCGTGACGATCTGGCCGGAGTACGACGGATCCGTCAAAATCTCCTGATAGCCCGTCATTGAGGTGTTGAAGACCACTTCGCCTTCGGTGGTGCCAGCGGCGCCAAAAGCGCTGCCGGTAAAGACCGTGCCGTCTTCCAATGCGAGTTTGGCGATCGATCGTTGAATGGTCATGTTGGGGAGGGATTATAGGCAGAATCTGAAATTGCGAAACATTCTTAAAGCGAACCCTTGGTGCTGGGCACGTCGTCGTTGCGGGGGTCTCTACCGACCGCCTGGCGGATCGCCTTGGCAAAGGCCTTGAAAATCGCTTCGGAAATGTGGTGGTTATTGGTTCCGTAAGGCACGGTCACATGCAGGTTCATCTGCGCCGAGGTGGCGACAGCCTTGAAAAACTCCTCGATCAATTCGGTGGGAAATGCGCCGATCGCTTCGCCTTTGAAAGGCACTTTGAACACGAACGCGGGCCTTCCGGAAAAATCCACCGCCACCTGCGCAAGCGATTCATCCATGGGCACGATCGCCCAACCGTATCGATAGATTCCGCGCTTATCGCCCAGTGCCTTTTGCAGACATTGACCGAGAACAATTCCGACGTCTTCCACGGTGTGATGCGCGTCAACGTGCAAGTCGCCGGTGGCCGAAACGGTGAGGTCCACCAAGGCGTGCCGGCCGAGAAGGTCAAGCATATGGTCGAGAAAGCCCACGCCGGTGGTGTTGCTGGTTTTGCCGGTGCCGTCGAGGTCTATAGAAACCTTGATCTGAGTTTCCTTCGTCGATCTCGCCAGCTCGGATGTTCGGTTCTTCATAAAATCTTTCAGTATTCAAGCGGCTTTGCCGAGGCTTGCCAAGGCTTCCTGCACGCCGGCCAGCAGGGCGTTATTTTCCTGGCTCGTGCCGATTGTAATGCGGATTTTGTCGCTTAGCGCGGGCTGGTCGAAGTAACGGACGAGAATGCCCTGCTCCTTCAGCGCCAGGTACATCGGCTTGGCCCGGCCTTCGGGAACGCTCGCCAGGACGAAATTCGCCTGACTGGGCAGCACCGAAAACCCCAGCCGCTGTAATTCATCAGAGACCCGTGCGCGCTCGGCACGCACGTGCTGCCACGTCATCTGAGCGTATTCCTGATCCGCCAGCGCCGCCGCGGCCGCCACTATCGACAACGCGTCGCAATTGTAACTGTCCTTCACCTTCATCATCTGCTCGATCACCTGTGGCTGGGCGATGCAATACCCGAACCGCAAGCCAGCCAGTGAATACGCCTTGCTTAGCGTGCGCGAGATGACGACGTTCGGGTGATCCTTCACCAGTTCAAGGCAATTGGCGTCGGCAAAATCGACATACGCTTCGTCGATCAGCAGAAGACCCTTGAACTGGCCCGCCAATTCGGCCACTTTGGCCGGCGCGACCGCAGTGCCCGAGGGTGCGTTAGGGTTAGCCAGGTAGATCGCCGCGGGCTTGACCGCCAGCAGCGCGCTGGTCGGCAAGGCCCAGTCGGCGTCCCACGGCACGGTGGTGCAAAGGGCATCCTGCAACTTCCCCAATACGGGATAAAGCGAATAGGTCGGATCGGGATACGCCAGTGTGTGGCCGGGATCGATAAAAGTGCGCGTCGCGATCGTGAGAATGTCATCACTACCGTTGCCGCAAAGAAAATGGTCGCGCGAAAGACCGAACATTTTGGCGACCGTATCCCGAAAAATATCGCCGGTCGGGTTGGGATACTTGCGAAGGTGCTCACCTTCCAGTTCCCGTATCGCCTGCATCACCCGCGGGCTGGGTGGAAACGGATTTTCATTGGTATTGAGCTTGACGACGCGCGCGCCGGCCGCCGGCTGCTCTCCCGGCGCATAACCGTCCATGTGGCGCACCGTCGGTCTGATGAAATTCGGAGCCATGACTAACAGTATAAGTAAATTTGCGATCGAGTCACGGCGAAACCGGGGACGGCGCTTCACCCGCTTGGCGCGTGTGTAAGCGCGCAATAGCCAGAGTCAAGTGCAACACCTAGGCGCAAGCGCGGAACCTGTAACAACCGACCACAATTGCCCGGCGCGCGCCGGCACATCAAGCAATGAGCCGGGAAGGTGGCGCTTGCGGGCACTACCTTCCCGGCGCGCTTATCAGAGTCCGTCGGGATTCATCGGAGGTTGGCCACCGCCGTTGGGGCCGTCTTGCATCTGCTGCATCGCCTGCATCGTCGCATCCACGATCGCCTTAATCAGCTTGGACGGCACGTGCGTATCCACACGAACGGCAGAGCCGTCGGTGGCGATGGTCTGGCCGATGGGCGGAAGATTGGCCGGAAGCTTCACACGGATCGGAAGGAACATCCCGGCATAGTTCATGCCCGTCGAGATGATATTGTCCAACGCGATATAGACCTCGACGATGCGCTTGCGGGGCAGTTCACCGGCAACAGCCTGGACGTGCGCGAGCTTTCCAAACGGATCGATACCGGCCTTGGCTGCGGTGATAGCCGGCGAGAGTTTGGCTTCGTCCACACCCATCGCAGTCAGAATCGTCTTTTCATCAATAACGCCAAGCAGAGCCGCAGGCCCGCCGGGGCCATACATGAACATCATCATCTGCGCGATCTGCTGTTCTTCAGGTGTGTTCGGCTCGCCCATCTTGGTGGTCATCTGATCGAACGCCACGCCATCGACGGTCTTGGCGTTGGGGGTATAGGCGGTTTCCATTCCACCGGGCAGGCCCATGGCTTTCATCAACTCCTGCTGAGATTCAACCAGTGCCTTATAGCTGACGCGCAACTTGGCGGCATCACCGCGGATTACGCCAATGCCTTGGATCAGGCTGGATTGGCCCAGCGCGCCGGTAGGCGCGATCAACCCGAACGACCCGCCCGAGTAGGCCGTGATCATCGCGCGATAGGCATCAACGGCCTTGCCGATGGTCTTGCCGGATTCCATCTTTTCCACTTCGACCATGATCGGAGCGATCAGGTCGTTGAACAGCTTGGTCGTGGCCACCGCATCCAACGTCGTACCGCCCCAGACGAGATACTTCTCTTCAGGCAGACCATAAACCAGCGGTTTGTCAGTATTTGGCATGCTGGCAACCAACGAGCCGATATAGCTCCCCTGCTTAAATTCAGCCATCAGCGTTGTGCCCAGTCCGGCGGGCGTGAATGAAACGCCGAGAATGGCCGAGTCGGCATCGCGCAGGAATGAATCGGCGATGTTCACCAGTTGATCGACCGCCGCAGTGGCCACGGGGAGATTCTTCGCGCCATCGGGCTTGCTGCCCATTTCGTCCTTCAGCGAACGGCGCAATGTCCTGCGGCCTGTGGCCAGTTGCTTCTGCAGATCATCGCGCAACGCGACGAAGTTGGCATAGATGATCGCATCGCGGCTGCCCAGTTCACGGGCAGTCACACCGGCAACCTTCAAGCCCGCAGGCTTCAATCCCGCCACGGCCTTGCTGGGGCTGATGCACGCATATTTGCCGGCCTTAACGATGAAGATCGGGTCGCCCTTGGGCGTTGCGCCTTCGGTAATCGCGCCGTCAGTCTTGGCGTCCTTAAAGTTGGTGATGAAGTCGTCATAGCTGGTGACGGGAACCAGAAGCACCATCGATTTGTCGGTGCTCTCGGCCCCGCTGATCTTTGGATCGATAAACGCAAACGCGGCCTCACCGGCCATGTCCAGACCTTTATCAATGCCGGCTTCTTTTTGCAGCGAGCCGATGGGATCCGCCAGCTCGGCAGGTGCCCTAACAGCCAGCCCCGTCTCCTTCATAAAGGCCGATATCTTCTTGCTAGTATCGCCGATGTGATTGACCTTCAGCACGACCAGCGCGCCGTTGGGCAATTGATCGAACACCTGGGCACTGGCCCATCCCGACAGCCCGATCGCCACAGCCAGTCCGGCCAACAGTTTGATCCGCATCGTCGCTTTCATGGACATCTCCGTTTGATCCGCTTCGCCCGCGACGGCCACGCACACTCGCGCTGCCAGCTTTCCCGGGGAATCGGCATATCCTATCCCCGAAATCGGGCCGGTCAAAGCAGTAGCGCGATTTTTGCCGGACGACGTGAGCATTGGCATCACCGCCTCCCCGCCATATCTTCCGCCCCGAACAGCAAAGCACTCAAACCCGTGTCAGCCGGTTTGTCGATCCACTCTGAACGCGGTTACAATTGCACGCATGTTGACCGAGAAATCCATCCGCGATGAACTGGAGCACGAGCCGTTCAAACCCTTGAGGTTTCATTTGGTGAGCGGCAAGACTGTGGATGTGGTGCGAGAGAATTCGGCTTGGCCATTAGGCGATCGTTTGCTGGTGTTCCGCAATCCCGCACCGCGAGGAGTCGGCGCCGAGGGCTACGACGTAATAGCCTACAACAACATCGAACGCATCGAGCAACTGGATATTGGCAAACGCAATGATCCCAAGCGAAAGCACGCCTCTTAAATAAGCCGCTCGATCGCAGATGAACCATCATGTTCAAGCCTAAGATATTGTCCGCAACCCCCGCCGCCCTGGGCTATTCGTTCCCCCCGGAATGGTTTCCCCATTCGGCAACATGGTTTTCCTGGCCAAGGCCCGAGGGCATCTCCTTTCCCGGTAAATATCACACAATCCCCGAAAACCTCGCCCGCATTTTCAAGACCATCGCTTCGCGGGAGAAAGTCTGCCTCTGCGTGCCCAATGAAAACGTCGAACGCATCGTGCGCGAGCAACTCAAAACCAATGCCTGCCCGCTCACCAACATCCACTTCTTTCATATTAAGACCAACGAAAACTGGTGCCGCGATCACGGCCCGGCATTCGTGCTCAATCGCAAGAAGAACAAGGCCGCCATCGTCGATTGGGGTTTCAACGCATGGGGCGGAAAATATCCCCCCTTCAATGACGACGATGCCGTGCCCACTCGCATCGCCGAGGAATTGAAACTCCCCGTCTGCTATCCCGGCATCGTCATGGAAGGTGGATCCGTCGAATTCAACGGCGCCGGCACCGTTCTCACCACCACCGACTGCCTGCTCAACAAAAACCGCAACCCCGGTCTATCCAAAGCCACGATCGAGCAATACCTGAAAGATTACTACGGCCAAAGCCACGTCTGCTGGCTCACGGGCGGAATCGACGGCGACGACACCGACGGACACATCGACGACCTGGCCCGTTTCATCAGCCCCACCAAGCTGGTCATCGGTATCGAAAACGATCCCAAAGATGCCAACTTCCGCGTGCTGCGATCCGCCCGCAGGCAGGCCGAAAAACTCCGCGATCAGAACGCCAAACCCTTCGAGATCATTGACCTCCCCACGCCCCGCGCGGTCTATTTCGATAACCAGCGCCTCCCCGCCACCTACGTCAACTTCTATTTCGTCAACAACGCCCTGCTCGTCCCCACCTACCGCGATCGCAAAAACGACCGCAAAGCCATCGCCATCCTCCAATCCCACCTGCCCAACCACGAAGTGATCGGCATCGACTGCACAGAACTCATCTGGGGCCTGGGCGCAATCCACTGCCTAAGCCAACAACAACCGCGGACCTGACTACAACGCAAACGAGCCGCCCAAAAGTGTCTGGATGCCAAATCCGGCCGGCGCATGAAGTGCAATTCTAAATATTCGCGATGAACAGTTTACAGGTCGTTCGCCCCACGGGATAATAAACATCCAACACCATCGCAGCCGGGCGTGTTGCCCAGCCTGTGGCGCGAGTCATTCATTATTATCCCGGCGGAGGTTCCCATGCGACCATGCGTCTACACAACCCAGTTCCCGATTTGGCTCGACGCGGCGGCGGCATGCGCGGCCACGAAATTGATCTCCTTCCGAAGCAACAAGCGGTGGGCGAAGGCAGCCGAACTGCTCGACCGCCATGGCACATTGCCGATTTTGTTCCGAAGGCAAGAAGGCTCTGCCGAGGAACTTGCGTGCCAGTTCGTCGCTGAGCTGGCGGAGATTCACTTTCCGAATCGAATGAAGAGCGACGTCGCGCGGCACGCATGGCTGGACGAGAAGCTTTGGCTTCAGCGCGACACGATCAAGAAGCTGAAGTTAAAAGGGAAGTTAGAACCTGAATTCAAGACCTGGGAGTCGCAGTTCAAAGCATGGGAAACCGACCCCTTCATGGACGCGGAGACCTGGTACACCATTCGTGGCCTTCGGAAGATCAAGCCGCTGGCACTGCCGTGCCTTCGCAAGCTGAACGGCGATAAACCCCTTGTGAGCGATTACGCCAGGGGCTACGCCCTCTGCCACTATCCGGCTGCGGACATCAAAGCCGTCTAGGAGTGTGCTCCCCTGCCGTCTTTCTTTCGTTCTTTGGATGAATCACATGGCAGGCGGGTACGTTCCCACTACATGCTGATGCCAACGCTCGAAATTCCCGCGTTACCTTTCCAGGAATAGGTTAAAAAGCGCGCGTGCGTGGATTGTTCATCAACCTGTGCGGCTATGGTCTATTAGATTGGCGGTATATACTTCGGGCATGGCCAAGCGTTCGGATCCATTCACCGTTATCGTCGAGCAGGACGAAGAAGGCTACTTCGTTGCCAATGTTCCCGAACTTCGAGGCTGTCATACGCAAGCCAAGTCGCTGGACGTGCTGATGAAGCGCGTCGCAGAAGCGATCACGCTCTGCCTGGCCGAATGATTTGTTCGACATAGGGCTGTCGGATGCACAAGGCTCGCAAAAACGCACTGTCGTCCAAACGCGCAATTCGCTATAATCGAACCATGCGCTATACAGCCATCTTTGAAGCCCAACCCGGCGGGGGCTACCACGCCTTCTGTCCTGCGCTGGTCGGCTGTCATTCCGAAGGCGACACGCTTGACGAATCCGTCGCCAATCTTCGTGAAGCCATCGCCGTCTACCTCGAAAGCCTGCAGGCCCACGGCGAAGCGCTCCCCATTGAAGACCTACTCATCAAGCCGCTCGATATCGCCGTTCCCGCGTAACGATGCCCAAGCTCCCGTCCATCCGCGCCCGTGAAGTCGCTCGCATCGCCGAATCGGTCGGATTCGTTTTCGACCGCCAGCGCGGCAGCCACGCCGTCTATTATCGCTCCTCCGATCATCGCCGAATCGTCATCCCGATGCACGGTTCAAAAGACCTCAAACCGGGAACACTGCGCGGGATCATCAATGACATGGGCCTGACCATCGACGAATTCATCGAACGGCAATGATCTCGCCCGCTTTCCTCATCTCGGCCCCACTCCGCTCAAACCGCGTGGGTGGATCGAAAGCGCTCGCATGATCTATTCTTCGGACAAATGGCTTGACTACCCGTGAGGGAACTTCTTCTTCCGTGCGAGACAAAAGGACTTGGGGACTGCCCGGTTTTTGCTTCCCTGAATGCCATCAACCACGAAGAACACGAAATACAAGAAAGCAGGCGAACGCGAAGAACTTCTCCCTTCGTGTCCTTCGTGCCCTTCGTGGTTAATAAGCACGAAAACGCGAAAGCCTGCATCTGTCATTCTTCCCTGAATGCCATCAACCACGAAGCACACGAAGAACACGAAACCAGCCGACAACGCTGGTTCTTCGTCAGCTTCGGCTATTCATCCGATGCGACGCAAGAGTCCAATGCGTTCCACAAGAGAACGGGTAGAATCATCAAGCTGTTGACGGTTCAGGAGATTCTGGATGAGGAGTTCGTGCAAAAGATGTACACTGGGTAGGCCCGTCCAACAGAACTGCAACGGTGAGTCATGACAGATTTGCGCGACGCCATCATCACCGAACATGCGCGACTGCAACTATCCAAGCGGCAGATTTCCGAGGCGGACGTGCGTCTGGTCCTGACATCACCGCAGCAGGTCATTCCGGTGAGGGTGGGGCGAGTTGTCGCACAATCAGTGCTCGGCCAGTGTATGCTTCGCGTCTTCGTGGATGTGGATCGCGCGCCGCCGAAAGTGGTCACCGCCTATCGGACGAGTAAAATCAGCAAGTACAGGAGTCAGCCATGAAAGCAATATACGACGCCGCCACCGACACGTTGACGCTGGAACTGCGGCAAGCGCCGGTCGCCGAGAGTGATGAGAACAAACCGGGAGTGATCCTCGATTACGACGCGGCGGGAAATCTGGTCGGCATCGAAATCCTCGACGCCTCGCGACGCGTAACCGAAGCGCGCAGCATGCAGTTCCAGGTGGCGGGCTGATGAATGCCGGCGATTCCGTAGGCGCACGAGGCGGATTATCAAGCTTTGGACGGTTCAGGAGATTTTGGACGAGGAGCACGTGCAGAAGCTGTAGAGCGGGGATAGAATGCGCGCGCTATGCGACTCGCTCAATTCATTGAAACGCAGATGGAATCCATTCTCGTCAAGTGGGAGGCGTTCGCGCGGACGATCCTTCCAGCGGCGCCGATGGATTCACTGGCCCTGCGCGACCATGCCGCGGACATCCTCCTCGCCACCGCCCGGGACATTGAATCGGTCCACACGGAGGCGGAGCGATTAGACAAATCCCTCGGCTACCGCAACGGCAGCGCGGAAAACAATCGACTCAACCAGGCATCTGAATCGCACGCGATCAACCGATTGGGTTCGGGGTTCAACCTGATGCAACTGGTCTCCGAATACCGCGCCCTGCGCGTCAGCGTCTTGACCCTCTGGCGCGCCAGCTTGCCCCAAGCCGACGTCAACGACGTGGACGATGTGAACCTGTTCCACGATTCGATCGACCAATCGCTGGCCAAGGCCGTCAGCAGCTACACGGATCGGGTTGAAGAATCCCGCGATATGTTCCTGGCGATCCTCAGCCACGATCTCCGCAATCCGCTGAATTCCATCGGCATGTCGGCGCAACTGATCCCAGGGGCACGCAACGACAACCTTGAAAGAACCGAGCTCGCCGGACAAGTCTCCGCCGGCGTAGCGGTCATGACTCGGATGATCAGCGATCTTCTGGATTACACCCGCACCCGGCTGGGCGCGGGCATGCCCGTCGACCGCGCCCCGATGGATCTGGGCAAGCTCTGCCGGGAGGTGGTCGCCGAGTTTCAATCTGGCAACCCTGACGTAACGATCACGCTCGCATCCACCGGCGATCTCACCGGCGAGTGGGATAGGGCGCGCCTGCGTCAGGTGATCTCCAATCTGCTCGGCAATGCGATTCAGCACGGCAATCGAAGCGCGCCCAATGCATTAATGCTCAAGGGCGAAGATCATCAAGTCGTGTTCACGATCCACAACCACGGAACACCAATTCCGCCCGGCGAGCTAGCGAAGGTTTTCGATCCCCTGGCCCGCGGGGCAGGTAGCCAAAAGCCGAAGATCAACCGTCCGGGAAGCATTGGCCTCGGTCTCTACATCGCCCGCGAGCTGGTCCACGCGCACGGCGGGACGATCGGCGTCACCTCGTCCGCCGAAGCGGGCACGGTTTTCACGTTCCACATCCCGCGTCACTGTCCGGTCATCCCAAAAAGTCGCCCAGGTGCTTCCCTCTCCCCGAACTGAATCTGCCGGGAACTCCTCCCTTCGTGTCATTCGTGCCCTTCGTGGTTAATCAGCGCGGAAATGCCAAGAGCCTGCATCTGTCATTCTTCCCTGAATGCCATCAACCACGAAGAACACGAAGAACACGAAACCAGCCGAACGCCGAGAACTCCTCCCTTCGTGTCATTCGTGCCCTTCGTGGTTAATAAGCACGAAAACGCGAAAGCCTGCATCCGTCAATTGTCTCTGAATGCCAGCAACCACGAAGAACACGAAGAACACGAAAACAGCCGAACGCTGGGAACTTCTCCCTTCGTGCCCTTCGTGGTTAATAAGCACGAAGACGCGAAAGCTGGCATCCGTCAATCGTCCGCCGTCATTCGTCCCTGAATGCCATCAACCACGAAGAACACGAAATACACGAAAACAGGTGAACGCGGGGAACTTCGCCCTTCGTGGTTAATCAGCGCGAAAACGCGAAGGCACGAAGGCGCGCCGGGAGTCTGCTCGCTGTCTGTTTGACCACGGACTACTGACCAACACCAAGACACGGAGGCGCGGAGGCACGGAGGAAGAGATGCGATGGTGGGCGGAGTACCGCGCCACCCTACGCACGCCCGCTGGCGCCACTTCGATCCTGATGCGCGCCACGTAAACTCGAGTGCGCGCCACGTCAACTCGAGTGCGCGCCGCGCAAACTCGAGTGCGCGTCACGTAAAGTCGAGTGCGCGTCACGTAAACTCGAGTGCGCGCCACGTAAACCTGAGTGCGCGCCGCGTAAAGTCGAGTGCGCGCCACGTAAAGTCGAGTGCGCGGCATCCAAATCTGAAAAATAATGGCA
>JBBQSU010000073.1:0-18434 GCA_038234815.1 Tepidisphaerales bacterium
GTAAAGCAAGCTGGAATAGAGCACCGGGGCCGCTTCGACCGGCGCGGTGGTCATTACCTCCCAGCGGACGGGGATCACCGGCTGGTTCAGATCAACCTGCAACACCCGGGCGACATTCTGATAGTCGCAAGCCACGTAAACGAAGTTGCCGGCACCGGTGGGGGGCGTGCGGATGGACCGCGGAATGTCGACCGACTTAATCGCCTTGCCCTTGTTGCTGTAAACGGTAAGCCCGCTTCCGGTGGCGTAGATGGTCCGGTCGGCAAGGACGAGTGGCGCAAAGAGCAGTTCGTTTGGCTTCACCGGCTGGGTGATGGACTGAAGAGTGCCGTGTGCGCGGTTCAGCGTATAGGTGCCCCGCGATGCGGTGTAGGCGATCAGTAAATCCTCACCGAGGTGGAGGGATTCGATCCGATCGGTCTTGGTCAGCTTAATCGGAGCCGACCACTTCACCGACAGACTGCCGGCAGGCAGGGAAACGATCTTTTCGACCGGCGGGGCGACCTTGGTACACCCGGCGATCAGTCCCAACAACAGAAGGCAAACGGATAAACTGTGATGCTTGGTCACGGAAGGCTCCTTATGAGTCAGCGCACGGTGCATGGACAGAAACGCAAGATAGCCTGTCCGAGGCTCAAGCGTCAAACCCGGCGCGTGCTATGCACAACTTCAGGCGCTGCAGCGGGCAAAAACCCATGGTCCCATAACGATAAGACACTGTAGTAGCTCGCGTTGTGGACTACACCGGCGCGCAGTGTGTCCTCACAGGAACGAAGAGAAGTCGAAGTCCGCGTCGGCGCGATCAAGTCCGAAGCTTCAGCGCCCCGCAATCTCGATTTATCGGGCGTGCAAATTCTCACGGAGAATTTGACCCATCGCTGTTTCGGTGATATATTTAAGCACTCACGACCGCAGAAATGTGTCTCCAGATGCGTCTCCATAAGTAATTGTTTTTATTGAAGTTAGATGGCCATGTGTGTCTTAGCTTCGGCCTGGCAGGGTTGCCGGGACGGAAGTTGATACTTCGTCTGAAGTGAAAAAGTGCATTTTCGACCCGCATTTGGGCCGAAACGGAGTGACGAAGTGGCGTCCATAGATTCGGGAACGGATACCAAGGCCCTCGTCCTCCAGGCAACCGATATCGTCAGCCTGATCGGGCAGACTGTTGCCCTGAAAAAACGCGGCAGGGATTTTGTTGGCCTTTGTCCCTTCCACAGCGAGAAAACGCCGTCGTTCGCGGTCAATCCGGCCAAGCAGTTCTTTCACTGCTTTGGCTGCAAAGCCAGTGGAAACGCAATCGATTTCGTGATGAAACGGGATCGGATTGAATTCCTCGATGCCCTTCGGCTGATGGCCGAGCAGGCAGGCATCGAAATGCCGAAGTTCGGCGCGACGAAGGAAAATGCCAGCCAGCGGCAGGTGCTGCTTGAAGCGCAACAGGCTGCCGGCGTGTTCTTTGACAAGTTGCTCTCTCATAAGACGCTCGGCGAAGCCGGCCGTGCCTACTTGCTTTCGCGGGGATTTTCCGACGAAATCGTCAAGCGGTTTCAAATTGGGTTGGCCGCGGACGATTGGGATGCCCTGCTGAAAAGCCCGTCGATGAAGAAGTTCCCGCCGGCGGTGCTGGCGACGGCGGGGCTGGCCAAGGCCAAGGTGGATGAAACGACCGGCGAGGTGCTGCGCTATTACGACACGTTTCGGAATCGCCTGATGTTTCCGATCCGTGACGAAAATGGCCGGTTGATCGCGTTTGGTGGCCGGGTAATGCCGGGGTCGACCGACCCGGCGAAATACCTTAACAGTCCTGAAACCCCCTTGTTCAGCAAGAGCCGGTGTATTTACGGACTGGATCAGGCCAAGAAGAAGATTTTGGAGACCAACCCCCGAACCGTTGCGGTGGTGGAAGGTTATACGGACGTGGTGATGGCTCACCAGTATGGCGCGACGAATGTCGTGTCGGTGCTGGGGACGGCGATGACCGAGCAGCATGTGTCGATGCTCAGGCGCTTCGCCGATCGGATCGTGCTGTTGTTTGACCCTGATACGGCAGGGGATTTGGCTGTTAATCGCGCGGTGGAACTGTTTTTGACCCAGCCGGTCGAGATCGCGATCGCCAAATTACCTGATGGGCTGGACCCGGACGAATTTTTGCTGAAAGAGGGTTTGACGGCGTTCGAGCGGGTTTTGGACAACGCCCAGGACGCTTTGACGTACAAATGGAAGCAATTGACTCGAGAGTATGCCTCGGTCGCAGGGGATTTAACCGGTCAGCAGAAGGCCGTTCAGCAGTATCTGGAGATGTTGGCCGACGCCCGCGGGGCCGGTCCGGTGGATGTGCTGCGGTGGGGATCGGCGCTGGCTCGTGTAAGCCGGTTGACCGACATCCCGATCGACGAACTGAACCGCAGGTTCAAGACAAAACGTGCCGGGGCGTCAAAGCCGGTGCAGACGACGCAGGCCGATCCGGTTGGGACAAGAACGGGCCAAAAAAATGTGCATTTGACCGCCCACGATCGCGCCGAGCGGCAAATCCTGGGCATACTGTTAGTAGAGTCGGGCAAATGGCATTCGGTGCAGGAGCATGTGCAGGTGGACGACTTCACCGATGCCACGCGTAAGGCCCTGGCCGATACGATTTGGATGCAGCTTCGGGAAGAAGGCGAAGTGGCGTTCAGCCTGTTTCTGGCGAGTTTGCCCGGAGAGGAGATCCGGGAACTGGCGGTGGAACTGGCCGATGAGACCGAAGCGATGCCCGAGACCGAGACAATGACGACTCTGGAAGGCGCGATCGCGTTTTTGATCGATGCCCGGCGTCGGAGAGAGCAGCAGCAATCGCTGTCACAAGCCCGCGCAACGGTCGGTACCGTTGACGATGAGTCGCTGCGACAGCTTCAGGAAAAGGCCCGGCGACCGGACTTGCGGCGCAGCGGGCGATAGAACAATTGAATAGCAGCCGGTGATCGATGGTCCTCGTTGCAGGAATCGGGAATGTCCCCGAGATTCTTGGCCCGGAATCACGCCGTCTGATCGTGGTGCGCCCGAAGAGGGCGCGTGTTTGATGTAACTGGTGTTTTTATGAAGGAAGCTCCCCTCCCCCCCGTGGAAACGTTATTGATCGGCTCCGGCTCGCAGGAAGAAGCCGACCGACGTGTGCGCGCGCTGCTCGATCTGGGCACCTCGCGTGGATTTCTAACTTACGAAGAGTTGAACGAGAAATTGCCCGACGAGGTGGTTTCGCCGGACAAGCTCGACTCTTTGCTGATGATGATCGACGAGATGGGCATCAAGCTCATCGACGAGATGGATATCGGCGAGTTTGTGAAGCAGCCCAAGACCCGGCCAACACCGACGATCGCGTCGGACCGTGCCGCGGCGGCCGTTACGGCCACACCGAACCGCAAGAAAACAATCACCCAGGCGTCTGACGAAAAGCCCCCGGAAGAAGCCGCCGAGGATGACGACGAAGAAATTGATCTGAATCTTGAGGCCGAACTGGCCGAGGCCGGCACCAAGCGGATCGACGACCCCGTGCGGATGTACCTTACGCAGATGGGCGAAATCCCGCTTCTCACCCGAGAGCAGGAAATCGGCCTGGCCAAGAAGATCGAAATCACCCGGAAAATTTTCCGGTCCAAAGTTCTGGAAAGCGATTACTGCCTTCAAAGCGCGCTGGATATTTTGCAGCAGGTGGACGAAGGCGATCTGCCCTTCGACCGGACGATGAAAATCAGCACCGCCGAGGATCAGGCCGACAAGGCCACGATCGGACAGCGCATCCCGCTGAACTTGGCGTCCGTCCGACAGATGCTGGAGCGCAACCGCAATGATTGGGATTCGTTGCGCGAAGCCGGCAAGAAGGACCAGGAAGACATCGGGATGGCGATCAGGCGTCGCCGACGCCGCTGCGTCAAATTGCTCGAAGAACTCTCCCTGCGCACCAGCAAAGTGACCCCGCTGATGAAGAAGCTTTCTTCCATCAGCACCAAAATGACCGAGCTCGAGATGCGCATCGCCGAACTGCAGAAGGTGAAAGACCCCGGCGAAGACCTGGAAGTCTGCCAGCAGGAACTGTCTGGCCTTGAAGACCTGGTACTGGAAGACGCGGAAAATTTGCACCGCAGAGTGGTGCAGATTCGCAAAATCTACAACAAGTACGAAGACGCCAAGCGCAATTTGAGCGGCGGCAACCTGCGTCTGGTGGTGTCGATCGCCAAGAAGTATCGCAACCGTGGGCTGTCATTCCTGGACATCATCCAGGAAGGCAACACGGGGTTGATGCGCGCGGTCGATAAGTACGAATATCGCCGTGGATACAAGTTCAGCACTTACGCCACCTGGTGGATTCGCCAGGCGATCACCCGTGCGATCGCCGATCATGCCCGGACCATCCGCATCCCGGTCCACATGATCGAAACCATGAGCAAGCTGCGCAACATCAGCAAGATGCTCATGCAGGAAATCGGCCGCGAGCCGACCATCGAAGAAATCGCCAAGCGGGCGAAGATGAGCGTCAGTGAAACGCGTCGCGTGCTGAAAATCAGCCGCCATCCGATCAGCCTTGATCGGCCGGTGGGTGAATCGGAAGATTCGTACTTCGGTGATTTCATCGAGGACGAAAAGGCCGAGAACCCGGTGGAAAGCGCCACCCAGGAAATGCTCAAGGACAAGATCGAGCAGGTCCTTAAGACGCTGACCTACCGCGAGCGCGAGATCATCAAGCTGCGCTATGGCATCGGTGATGGTTACACCTATACGCTGGAAGAAGTGGGCCGCATCTTCAAAGTGACCCGTGAACGCGTGCGTCAAGTTGAAGCCAAGGCGATCCGCAAGCTTCAACATCCCGTGCGGGCCAGAAAGCTGGAAGGCTTCCTGCCCGGCGGCGTCCCGCGATAAGCAGCGGTGGCATTGCTGCAAAAGGGAAGGGCCGAACAATTTCGTTGTTCGGCCCTTCCTTAATTTTGTGTGGTCTGCGCCGCGCTTTTTGCGTGCCATCCAAGCACGAAGGTTGTCATCTAACGTCATACCGACGGCGAGGCGGCCCACTCGCTGGGCCTGAAAGGGGATTGGCGTTGGCGAGGGCAATTCGTTTGCCGCGGCCCCGACGGACGTGACGTCCGCGATCCGATTTCACATCGATGCCACTGACGCTTCCCAGTCATGCGCAGACAAAAGGTGCGACGCTTCGGTCGATCTGAACAAAGTCAGGCATCAGCCGAGACGACTTGCTAACGGCATACGATGATTCTTAATCCCTCTCGTCGGGCACCGGAGTGCGCGCGATGACAAGCGCTTACCCTCGGTGTCGTTGGCGTAGGCCGATGACGAACATCACGGCGCATAGGCCTGCGGCGACGGCGTATAGGCCGATGCGCCACGGGGGCAGCGCGGGGCTGCGGCCGGTTTGCGAGCGGTGGATTTCCCAAACCAGAAACAGGCCAATGATGAGAAAGCTCATCGGCAAGCGCGTGATCCAAAAGTTCAGGCCGTGCTTCATGACTGGCTCCGTCTATCCAGCAACTTGATGATGAAACTGTACCGGGTTTGAACCTCGGATCGGTCCGAAGCGTCCGGTATCGCCTCGCGGCCGCTGCCGACGAGCATGTCGGCATGGCGGGGCGGGCAGGCGACATCATCGCCCCCGCAGACCTCAGCCGCGTCACGAACCCAAAACTGGCCCACAGGCGCTCTCACCATTTGGCCCCTTGGGCTGTCAGTCTTGCCCTTCTCCGCGATACGTCAATCCGGCACCTCGTCTGGCTTGTATTTGTAAAACAGCCGGGCGATCCGATCGGCCATGCCGGTCAGCACTTTGCCTCTCACCGAATCGAAACTCTGCCCCTCGGCACGCACCTGCACAGAATAAATAACTGGATACCCGTCGGCGGCGTCCGTCGGCCAGACCGAACGGCCCGTGTTGGCGTCGATCACCCGCACGCGCGTCGCCGATTGCCCTCGCGCGTCGTCGCGGGCGCCTTGCCCGCCTACGCTCAGGTCCAACAGGTCGATGTAGACGATTTGTTCAGCCCCACAGGCTTTGCCGATCTGCTGGGTTGGCATCGCCCGAAAAGCCTTGGGATCGTTGTCCTTGAGCAGATAAATCCGATCCACCTCGACGAGCGGAACGATCTTTTTCTTCTCAAACTCATCCACCACCGCCCGCATCAGGCTCTCACAGTCAAACTGCATTGCCGAGCCGTGCCGATAATTTTCGATGAAAATCAGGGTCGGTACTTTTTTCAAAATGTACTTCGCTTCAACCGACGGCGGACCAAACACCTTGTGCGTAAAGACGCCCACGGGTGAGCAGCCGGCCAGCAGCGAGAATGTCACCAGCAGCAATCGCCTAATCAATGTCATGCTCCGCGAATTTGAGGGCAATGACGGTGGAAAATCGATCGAGCGTGCCGAGATAAATCTTGTAATTGTCCGCGTTCAGCACGCCTTCCTTGGTTTTTTCAGGGAAAGTCACCGAGACATTGTTCTCCTCGTAGGCAACCTTGGCCTTGCCGTCTTTCACTTCCACCACGCGAAGGTTGGCTACGCACTTGCCCTTGAAAAGCTGCGTCGCTTGTTCGGATCGCGTGGTCATCTGGTTGATTTCGACATAAATCAGTCGGGCGACGTTCAATCGCAGCGCAATGTCGGTCGCGGGGGTGAGTTCAAGTTCAGGGTGATCTTTCTGAAAGCGCACCACCGATCGCGGTTCGTAGGGCCATGTCACGCCGGAAAGCTCCGCCGCGGACTTCTCCTTCTGCAACTTCTGCATTTTTGCCTGAATCGCCGCCGCGCAGTCAATAGAGATGCTTTCCCAATCCATGCGCACCCCGCGATCGGCTGCCACCATCAGGGCCACGGTCTGGTTCTTCAGTCCGGCGTAAGCGGCCTTCTGCCGATGCGGCAGCGCTTGTGCCGCCAGGCCAAAAATGGCGCACCCCGCAGGCGCGAGCAGGGCGCCTGTCAATAGCGCCAACATCAGGACCGACCGGCCAATCCGAAACCGGTGAGTGTTTTCCGCATGATCGTCCATAGTCCGTCCTCATTTCGCCCCGGGGCATTACCAGCCGTCCATGCCGTTCACATAAATGTACATCTTCCACCCCCAGGCCAGGATCAGCAGTGCCAACAGCGGGAACAGATGGTACCGCATGGGCAGGACCGCCAGCAAACGATGCACTGCCCGACCGGTGATGCTTTCATACAGGCCGACCCAGAAAATCACGCCCGTTAAAACCGCAAGGACAAACCCCATGGGCTGGACATACACGCTTGCCACCCACTGCCCGCGAACGAAATAAACATAGCTGGTGGTCATGCCACAACTCGGGCACGGCAAGCCGGTGGTCGCAAGAAATCCGCATTCCTGCAAACCCAGCTCGCGGTGCGTGCCCATCCCACTGGCGTCGGGTGTCAAGCGCAGCGCCACCACCAAAACCGCGAGGCACGCCGCGGCGACCGCCAATGCGGTCAATCGGCTCCCAATGCTGAGCCCGGGCATCGTGGCCCGATGAAACGGCCACGTTCCGTTGAGGGGAATCAGTCGCGCCGATGCCCCGCAATCGCGCGTGCTGGCGGATGCTTCATCGGCACACGAAAAAGAATAAGCCGGCGCGGTCACTCGATTGCCGGGAAACGGCTTCGGATTTTCCCAGTCGTTCATTGTTTCCTTCAAAAAGAATGAAGCCGGGAATTGTGCCCATCGCCCATCGCCTTGCAAGTTCGCCAGCCCTGCCAGCCTGACCACAAACGATAATAACCCGCCCGAAGCAGGTGAATATCAGAGCGCCGGAGCGGAACCGAATGCGATTGGATTGCTCCACCCACTTTCGGGTATTATTCGACTCCCATAGGGAAAAAAGCCCGCGTGCTCAAGAAAACCGGCCGTTTCTACTACCACCGCGACTGGCACGCATAGACAATCGAGAAACCGATGGCAATTCCTGGATATCAAGAGTTCCTGCTTCCCTTGGTGAAGTTGGCTGCCGACGGCCAAGAGCACAAGATCAATGACGCGATCGACGTCCTCGCTGACGAGTTCGGCGTGAGCGAGCAGGAACGGGAGATAATGCTGCCCAGCGGTACTCAAACGCGCCTCTACAATCGGGCCACGTGGGCGCTGACGTACCTGACAAAAAGCCTGTTACTGACCAAGTCCGGGCGCGGGAAGTTCAAGATGGCTCCGCGCGGCCTCGAAGTCCTAAAGACCAGCCCTTCGCACATAGATAATGCGTTCCTGCACCAGTTCGACGAGTTCCGTGCATTTAAAAACAAAAAGAACACGTCGACGGCGAGCGTTCCGGCGGCAAGTGGGGACGCGGGAGCGGATGCCGATCCATCGCTTACTCCTCTGGAGCAAGTCGAAGGTGGTTACAAGGAACTGCGAGAGACCTTGATCGACGAACTCTTGGAGCGGGTGCGGGCGATGAAGCCCAAGATGTTTGAGCAGCTCGTCGTCGACGTATTGGTCGCCATGGGCTACGGCGGGTCGCAACTCGACGCCGCGCAGGTTGTGGGCAAGAGCGGCGATGGGGGTATTGACGGAGTCATAAAGGAAGATCGACTTGGCCTCGACATGGTGTATGTACAAGCTAAGAGGCACGAAGCGGACATCGGCCCTGGCGCCATTCGCGAATTCGTCGGGTCTCTCGGAGAGCACAAGGCGAGCAAGGGCGTGTTTATCACCTGTGGCGGATTTACAGCGGGAGCGACCGTCGCTGCCGGCAAGGCTCACTTTCGCATCGTGCTGATCGATGGTAACCAGTTGGCGGAGTACATGATTGACCACGGCGTGGGCGTCACCGCTTACAAGACATATACGGTGAAGAAACTTGACGGAGATTATTTCGAGGGCGTCTGATCAATCCAGGCGTTAGTCCGCCCCGATATCGACGCGTTCGAAGCCGTTGGGGAAACCGAAGGTCATAGACCCGCGGCTAAGGCGGACGGCAACACGGTTTTTTTGTCTCCTTCGATATCCAACGGATGCTTCCAACGAATGCAACGCCTTCCACAAACGCACCGGGCGAATCATCAAGCTGTTGACTGTGCAGAAGATTTTGGATCAGGAGCATGTGCGGCAGATGTAACTGGAGGGCGTCACTCCGTGACGCCGAGGCTAAACGCGGCGGCAGGGACTGCCGACCTTGTATATCCATATCTGACGCTTTCGCTCCAGATGAGTGCACGGGGTCACTACTGATGCCAATCAGCAACGCAGGTCTAGCTGTGCCGGACGATCGGTTGTTGACGGTGCAGGAGATTCTGGATGCGGAGCTTATGCACAAGCGTGGCCGTCCGGTATAGCCGGGTTTACGGCACGACCGGCTCGCGCACGGACAATTCGTCAATGATGAGAGACGTGATGGTGGCGTTTTGGGAGGCATGGTCGATGCCGATGCCGACCAGCCGGCCTTTGGCGTGGAAGTCCAGCACGATGCCAAGACGGATTTCCTGCCCCTCGGTCGAAGGTTCATCCGCCAAGTCGATATAGAGCGAACCGGTTTCGGAACGGTGATTCAGTTTCATGTTGTCTCCTGCGGATCATCGTCGCGGTCAGGGAACGCGTTATGGACCGTGATCCCATCCGCCAGCCCTGGCCGCAGGAGATCATCCCCAGGATCAAGACCCTTCGGCGGCGCTCGTGACGGGGTGGGGTAGCGCAATCCCAAGACCGGCGTCGCGGCGATTTGGAGGAGCCGGGGTAAAGTGGTGCGCTTTTTGGTGCCAAAAAGCGCACCAAGATTTGACCCCTTCCAAAAAAATAATATTTTTTACAAATCATTTCTTCGTAGAGACTTAGGTGCATTTTACGGCACTCCAAGTTACGCGAAAAGGCGCCAATTCGCGCACCTTCGGGCGTTTCCCTGCCCTTAGTGTAGAGGGCTTTACTTATGGCTAATACTGACCTGGTGACATCGATTGCCTCGTTACCCGCCAGCGCTTGCGCGGCGTGGTGGTTGCCCGGCGTCGTACGCGGGCGGGGGAAATTGTTCGGCGCCGCCGGACCGGCAAATGTCCGTTTAGCCGCGTGCGTTCACCCCGCGCGGTTTCCCTTTCCTTGGCGCGTCGGAGACGTGCAACAAATGGGACCCTCTCCAGACCGCGTCGGACCCGGAAACGACCTTCCCAAAACCCCCATGGGACCGCAAAGGGACCTCTTTGGGACCCCCTTTGGACCCCTTTTTCCCATTCAAACGGGTGCGAAATACGCAAATTTGCCTGAAATTCAACGAAATCTGGTCGGCGGCAGCGAAGTATGTACAAAAAAGCGTGCTTCTCGTGCGAGAGGGTTCTGGCGACGAGCGGCGGCGCGAAATGGCGGCGAGGCGTTCCCCGCTCAGCCATTTCCCGACGGGCCAAGGTCCAGGCGCGGGGCTTTTTTTCTCGGTTCCCCCGCCGGTTCCCCCCCGCGCATCGGAGGCGAGAGTGGGGTGGCGTCGGCACTGCTACGGGTTCCGCCTGAGCGGTGGGAGATGCGATAACTGACTACCGATCCGAATGGTCATGCGTTACGATTGGCGGTTGATATGTTCGATAATCTTACCGAAAAATTTAACGGGCTGTTTCGCAATCTCACGGGCAAGGGACGGATTAGCGAGGAGAATATCCGGGATTCGATGCAGGAGATTCGCACGGCGCTGCTTGAAGCCGATGTGAATCTCGACGTGGTGCGCAAATTCTGCGACGACGTGGTCAGCAAAGCCATCGGGCAGGACGTGACGCATTCAGTGCAGCCGGGCCAGCAGATGGTCAAGATCGTCTATGACGAATTGATCGAACTGCTCGGGCCGGTGGATACCAGCATTTACTTCGTCACGCCCGGTCCCACCGTCATCATGATGTGCGGGTTGCAGGGGAGCGGAAAGACGACGACGACCGGCAAACTCGCCAAGATGCTCTTGGCCAGGGGTCGCCAGCCGTTGTTGGCCGCGGTTGACTTGCAGCGCCCGGCGGCGATGGAACAGTTGCGGGTATTGGGGGAACAGGTTGGCGTGCCGGTCTATAGCGACCCCAGCAAGGTGGCGTCGCACGGCAAGGTGCCCAAAGGTGCCGCGGTGGCGGTGGCGCGGGCGGCGATCAATGAGGCCCGGGCAACGGGGCGCGACACCGTCATTCTCGATACCGCCGGCCGGTTGGCCATCGATCAGGAGTTGATGGACGAACTGAAGGAAATCAACACTCAGCTTCAGCCGCATCAGATTTACCTGGTGCTTGATGCGCTTACCGGGCAGGACGCGGTCAACAGTGCCAAGGCGTTCAATGCCCAGCTTGAACTTGACGGGCTGATTTTGACGAAGCTGGATTCTGATACGCGTGGCGGAGCGTTGCTTAGCGCCAAGATGGTGACGGGTAAGCCGGTGAAGTTTTTGGGGATGGGTGAAAAGCTCGATGCCCTGGAGGAATTCCGTCCCGAAGGCATGGCCGAGCGGATCCTGGGCATGGGCGACGTGGTGGGCCTGGTCAATCTGGCCAAGGACAAATTCGACCAGGAAATGGCCGAAAAACTGCAGGCGAAGATGGAGCAGGGGCAGTTTTCGCTTGAAGACTTCATGCAGCAGATGGGGCAGGTGCGCAAGCTCGGGCCGATGAGCAAAGTCATGGGGATGATTCCCGGCATGAGCGAATTGACCAAGCAGATCAACATGGGCGACAGCGACATGGAAAACCAGATGGGGCGGATGCGCGCCATCTACGATTCCATGAACAAGAAGGAGCGGCAAAAGCCCGAGCAGATGGACGGCGGGCGGCGGCGGCGCGTGGCGGCCGGTGCGGGCGTACAATTGAACGAAGTGGGGCAGTTTCTCAAGCAATTCGACACGATGCGCGACATGATGCACGCGGTCGGGGGCATGGGCATCGGCGGGAAGATGAAGCTGATGAAGGGACTGATGGGCGGGGGGCTGGCCAAACTTGGTATGCCCGGGGGCCCGCAACTGAAGGTTAAACGGTCCGGGTGGCAGGAGCCGAAGGATCGAAACAAGAAGAAGCGGCGTTGACCGTTAGGGATCGTTTACCAGACAAAAGGCACTGGAGATTTCTGCCGGATTGAACGATCCGGATCGATGGCCGTTTCAAAAGTCTCATGCGTATCCTGCTGCTGCTCGTCGGCGTATTTGCTTGCTCCACCTCGGTCATCTTCATCAAGATGAGCCATGTGCCGGTGGCGTATTTGGCTTCGCTGCGCATGTTGCTGGGATGCCTGATTCTGCTGCCGGTGTTTTTCTATTCTGTCCGGCGATCGGGTGAAAAATACACGTTTCGCACGCTCCGGCGGTCGCTATTGCCTGCGGTCATGTTGTCGATCCATATGATTAGTTGGACCATCGGCGCTCGTCTGACCGAGGCCGCCAACGGCACGCTCATCGTCAATCTTTCGCCGCTGGCGATGCCCTTTGTGATGTATTTCATGATCGGTGAGCGAATCACCCGGATGGAAATCGTGGGAACCTTGATCGCGATGGGCGGCGTATTTGTCCTGGGCGCCAGTGATTACCAGTTCGGCGCGCAAACCATTCGCGGGGACATTATTTGTTTGGTGTCGATGGTCGTCTGTACGCTTTATCTGGCGTTCGCCCGCCGAAACTGTGGCGAATTAAACCTGTGGGTTTACGTCGTGCCGATGTACGGTCTCTCGGGCCTTCTGAGCGCCGGGGCCGCGATCGTGTTACACGGCCTGCCGGAGCTTTATCCGTTTAAAGAATGGGGCTATTTGCTGGGACTGGCCCTGCTCCCGACGGTGATTGGCCACTCGCTACTGAATTGGGCGATGCGTCACCTGCGCGGTCAGACCGTGATGATCCTGAACCTCGGCCAGTTCGTTTTCGTAGCGGTCATGGCGTATTACCAGTTCGGTCAGGCGCCGCGCGGGCATTTCTATATCGCAAGTGCCCTGGTTATTTCCGGCGCGGTGATTGTCATCGTGGCCGCAGGAAAACTTGGTGCCGGGCTGGCCCTTCGGGCGACGGCACCGGTTGAGCTTCCACCAGCACTTTCGACGTGTGCAGGCGGTTGGCCGGCATCCGACCGCCATTAGCCAGGAAATGTCAGATGAAACCAGTCGATAGTTTTGGCAAGCCCGTCTTCAAGGCTTGTCTGGGCGAGAAAGTTAATTTCCTTGCGGGCGCGTTCGACGTCCAGACACCTGCGGGGCTGGCCGTCGGGCTTGGTGGAGTCCCAGACGATTTTGCCTTCGAACTTACTGAGCTTTGCCACCAGTTCAGTCAGGTCCCTGATGCTGATTTCTCGCCCGCTGCCGAGGTTCATCGGTTCGGGAGAATCGTACTTTTCCAGGGCGAGCACAAGTCCTTCGGCGCAGTCTTGGACGTACAGAAATTCGCGGCTGGCCGAGCCGGTGCCCCATGCCTGTATTTCCTTCGCGCCTTTGCGGCGGGCTTCAACACACTTGCGAATCAGGGCTGGTATGACATGGCTGGAATGCAGGTCGAAATTATCTCGCGGGCCATACAGATTGACCGGCAGCAGGTAGATGGCGTTAAGGCCGTATTGCTGGCGATACGCCTGGCACATCACCATCAGTGCCTTCTTGGCAATTCCGTAAGGGGCGTTGGTTTCTTCGGGATAGCCATTCCACAGGTCTGCTTCGCGGAAGGGGACGGGGGTGAATTTCGGGTATGCGCAGATCGTGCCGACTTGAAGAAACTTTTTCAGCCCGCTGATCCGCGCGGCTTCAATCAGATGCATGCCCATGGCCATGTTGGCAAAGAAAAATCGGCCGGGGTTGTCGCGATTGGCACCAATGCCACCGACCTCGGCGGCCAGGTGCATCACCACGTCGGGCTTTTGCTCACGATAGAGCCGTTGAACGTCCGCTTCGTGCGTCAGGTCAAAGTCTTTGCGTCGGGGGATGTAAATCTTCTCAAACCCGCGTGCCTTAAGTTTTTCAACGACAAAGCTGCCTAAAAAGCCGGCCCCGCCGGTGATGACGATCTTGTCGGAAGTGGAAAGTGACATAATGGATGACAAAGCATGCGAGGTTGAGATGTTCCGACAGAGTTACAGTGCGAAACAGGTAAATGCGATCGGACCCGGCGATCATTTTTCGCTTTCGGCGATCAGCTTTTCGCGCTTGGCCAGCTTCCAGTCGGCGTCGGTCATCATTTTCGCCAGTGCCTTGAAGGTGATTTTTGGGGTCCAGTTCAGTTGGCGCTTGGCTTTGCCGGCGTCGCCGAGCAAGAGATCAACTTCCGCTGGTCGGAAATACCGCTGGTCGATCTCGACGTACTTTTCCCAGTCCAGCCCAAGGTGGCCAAAGACCTCTGTCAGGAATTCCTTTACGCTGTGGGTTTCGCCGGTGGCGATGACGAAATCCTCGGCCTTTTCCTGTTGCAGCATTGCCCACATCGCTTCGACATAATCGCCGGCAAATCCCCAGTCGCGGCTGGCATCAAGGTTGCCCATGTAAAGCTTGGCCTGCAGACCCTCTTTAATGCGAGTGGCGGCGCGGGTGATCTTGCGGGTGACGAACGTTTCGCCACGGCGCGGAGATTCGTGATTGAACAGGATGCCATTGCAGGCAAACATGCCATAGGCTTCCCGATAGTTGACCGTCTGCCAATAGCTGTAAACTTTGGCGCAGGCGTAGGGAGATCGAGGGTAGAACGGCGTGGTTTCCTTTTGAGGAGTTTCTAAAACCTTGCCGAACATTTCGCTACTGCTGGCTTGATAGAAGCGTGTGGGCAGGCCCGTATCCCGAATCGCCTCGAGGAAATTCATGGTGCCCAGTGCGTCGCATTGCACGGTGTAGACCGGCTGGTCGTAGCTCACCCGGACGTGCGACTGCGCGCCGAGGTTATATACCTCGTCCGGCTTTACTCGCGTCAGGATTTCACGGATGCCCGTCCCGTCCACCAAATCGCCATAATGCAGGAACAAGCGAGTTCCCGATTCGTGAGGGTCTTTATAAATATGCTCGATGCGGTCGGTGTTAAACGAACTGCTTCTGCGGATGATGCCATGCACCTCGTACCCTTTTTTCAGCAGAAACTCTGCCAGGTAAGAGCCGTCCTGGCCGGTAATCCCGCTCACGAGCGCTTTTTTCTTATTGGTTGTCATGGGCAATTGATTAAACTCTTTCTCTTAAGGACTCCGCTGGTCCATATCGGCTATTATGAGAGGGGAACTTAGCCTGCATTTGAGCCGGCGACAACGGCGAGTGGCATTTTCTGCGGATGGCGACGCGAGTTTTAACCATGTCCCAACAATTTAGAAGGGCGGCCAATAATGTCTGACGCACCGACTGGCAATTTTGATCCGAACTCCAATCCGCCAACCCCCCCGATTCCACCGACCTCAGGGGGACCAACCAATTCCCCCGCCTCGGTCCCGTCGCCGAAGCGATCAAAGCGCCGCTGGTGGTTGCGCGTCCTGATTGCGGTGCCTGTGTTGCTGGTATTGCTGGTTCTCCTTGTCCCGGCAATTCTCAGCACGTCGGTGGCTCGGTCGCTGATCGTGTCACAAGCCAATGGCTTGTTGAACGGCAAACTTCAGATGGACGATCTGTCGGTGGGGTGGACCAGCGGCGTGTCCGTTAAGGGTGTGAAGTTGTTCGACGACAGCAATCGGCAGATTTTGGAACTGAAGTCCCTCGACGCGCCGGTCTCGCTTGTGGGCGCGGCTCGCGGAAATATAGACCTCAACACCGTCACTATCGACGGCCTGAATGCCGACGTGAGAATTGACCGTGAAGGCAATCTCAACTTCGCCGATCTGATTAAGCAGGCAAAAGGGAAGGCCAAGGACCTGAAGGATCAGGAAGGTGCCACGACGGCCGGTTCCGGGAAGTTGCCCGACGTGAAGGGGAAGGTGATTCTTAAGAACAGCCGCGCAACGATCGAGCAGGAGGGCAAGCCGCCGATTTACATCGACCAGCTCGACGCGCAGCTTATCATTCCGGGCATTAATCAGCCGATTGAAAACAGTGTGACAATGGGGCTAAGGGTCGCGGACGGCCAGCCCGGAAGCATCAAGCTGACCGGCAGTGCTGCAGCGGTTCAGAACAATCAGCTTGCGATCGATTCGGCCAAGGTGAAGCAGCACTTGGAAATCAGCGGGATTGATCTAGCCGGCGCGCTGCCGTTCTTGCCCAAGGAGTTGATCAGTTCGCTGAAGGGGATGACCAGCGGGGATTTCACGCTGGACGTGCCCGACGGGAAATCGGCCGCGGTGCAGGGCGAGGTGACGATCAACGATATGTCAGTTGGGGGCCCGGCGCTCAAGGGTGAATCGCTCATCACGCGGCAAATTCGCGTCTCTGTCCCAAAAGTTGACGTTTCTTTGCCGGGTGGGGCTTTGCAATGGCAAGCCTCTCGAGCCGCAGTCGGCAATGAGGCCTCGCCAGTGGTTTTGCAGATCGACCAATCGCAGGGGCAACTTTTCAAGGCCAAATTGTTCGCCGACTTGGCCACGCAATCGCTGTTGAACGTGCTGCATGACCAGAAGCCGGGGGCCGCGGGGAAAGTAAAAATCACCGCAGACGGAAACGTCGGTCAGCTTTTTCAGGCTTTGCCTAAGCTTCTGCATGTTGCCGATGGCGTGGTGGTGCAAACCGGCCAGTTTAGTCACTCGCTTGAGATTGTTCTCACCCCCGAAGACGCCCGGCTTAGCACCAGCAACAGCATTAAGAACGTGGGTGGAACCAACGCTGGTAAGGCCATCACGCTCCAGCCGATCGAATTTAATGCCGGGTTAACCAGCATTGGCGGGATCGGAAAAGTGCCTAGGCTGCGCGATCTTAAACTGACATTAAGCAGCGCTTTCGCCTCTGCCGACTTCAGCGGGAAAACACCGGCAGAGTTGAAGGGCCATGCCAAGGCACAGCTTCAGGCCATGCAGACGGAATTGGGACAGATCATCAATTTTGGTGAACTTAAGATCGCCGGCGATGCGAACGTCGATGTCGTCAGCACCGGCGACCTGACGCAGGAAGGTGGCTTTTCCGACGCGACGCTGGACGCGAATTTGACGAATTTGCGCATCGAGGGCCTGGCGGGCAAGGAGCCGATTCTGCAGCCGCGCGTGCAGAGCAAGGTGAGTGTCCACGCCATTCGGGGTGCCAAGGATTTTATCGATCAGATTCGCAACATTGTTGTGACGGCGCAGGTGGGCGAGCAGGCCGCCCCGTTGGTTGATCTGCTGGCCAATGCCAATGTTGACTTTCGCGATGGACTGAAGGCCGACTTTTCACTCGGCAAACTCGCGGTCGATCTTCCCCGGGTGGAGCGCGCCTTCGGTGCGCTCGTGCCGGCGCTGAAACAGCAGCAGATTCGCCTGCTGGGTGGAACGGTCGGAATCAGCGCGCAGGGAACTTACATCGGCAATAAGGCCACACTATCGACCGCGCAGGTGGTAACCCGGGGGCTGCACGTCACGCGCGCCGGTGCCGATCTACTCAATAATTATGATCTGGACATCATCACCGCAGCCACGGCAACGATCGAAAAGAAAGACATTGCGGCAAAAGTTTCAAAGCTTTTGGTGAAGGACACGACGGGATTGCTTATGGCGCGGCTTTCCGGCGATGAATTGTCCCTCACCATCAAGGACGGCAAAATCGCGGGGCAAGGTGGGGTGGAGTTTGCTTCTAATCTGACTGAGGTCAATCGACTCATTCAATCGCTCGGCGGTTCGCAGGCTGCGGATTCGAGCAAGACCGAGCTGCGCAGCGGAAAGCTTGCTGGCACGGCTCAGCTTTCAAGCAAGGCCGATGGCGCGCTTGGAGTTGACAGCACCATCAAGTTGACCGACCTGGTGGCCGCCGGCCCGACGGGCACCACCGAGGCGCAGAACATGGTCATCAAAGCGAATGCGGTTGTCTCTGCCGACTTCAAGGCCGTGGCCGCGCAAACGGTCACGGTGGAAAGCCCGTTGCTTAACGCCGCCATTACAAACGTGCAGGCCGACCTGGCGGCCGCTGCGGTGTATGACCTGCTTCGCAAGGCTGACGTGCGCGTGGACGTGCCTGATCTTGGCAAGGCGTATGAACTGGCCAGCGCGTTTATTCCCCCCGGCGGGCCCGTTGTTCCTGCGGTGAAAAAGGACGCGACCAACGGTCCGTCCGACAAGCCCGCCGAGCCTCTCCCTCCCCTGAAAATCACCGGCGGAAAGTTTCATCTCGAAGCTGCGGCCACGCACGCTTCCCCGCTAACGCTTCATCTATCGAAGCTCACCGTTGATGGCATCACGCTCCATCGCGGCGACGTTTCTTATGCCGTGCAGCCTGTCAACATCCGTCTCGTGGCCAGTGTCGAAAATAAAGGAGCGAACCTTTCGCGCATTCAGGTCAGCGAACTGACCGGGCACCTCGGCATCGCCGAACTGGCCATGCCCACGCCAATTCTCATCAACGATCCCCTCGGTCAACCAACGGCGCAAGGGGCAATCACTCTGAACGGTACGATCGAAAGCATCACGCCGATTCT
>JBBQSU010000074.1:0-18379 GCA_038234815.1 Tepidisphaerales bacterium
CGGCCTAGTCGGGGAAAATTCGCGGATGCTCATGGGCCGCTGGCAGGACGATATTGGCCGATGCCGGCCAGGGGGGATTGACCCTCCGCAAGCACCGACAGCGACAACCGCACCCCGCCGGCGCGTATCAGTCAGCAAAGAAAACTTTGACTTTAGCACCGGTACACGTTCCAAAAATACCCCGATTCGCCAGTTCGCTGCACGCGATTTATGCGAGCGATGTACGGAACGTGTACGTGCATCCAATATTTTGAGTTGGGGCGTATGATTGAGGGTTTGGGGGGGCGTCCCGTTTTTGGTTCACTTCGGCCGCAAGCAGCGGATCCACCAGAATTCCAAGGTCTGGAGCGCTCGCCGCAGATGCGGGTGTTAGCGTGAGAAAAAAGAATAAACGATGAGCCAGTTGTGTCCCCCAACTCAGTGACGACCTCGAATTGATTTCACCGGTGGCGGACATCGACTATATGCGCGATCGGATCGAGTGGCTGCCTTTGCGCCGATGAGCAAGCGACTTGTGCGCGTTGGGCAATTCTCCCTCATCCGCCAGACAGAGCGAGCCGGGAAATTGGGGCGGGATTGCAGCGGAATCAGGCCCAATGCCGCTGTGTTCGGCGCGAGGAATCACCCAATAAATTCCGCCGACAAGCTGCCGGGGTTTGGCCCACCGTCTTGCGAAATGCGTGCACCGGATTTGTCACTCATTTATACCCCGACAGGTCAGCGACAGCTGACACGGCATTAAAGACATAATAAACGATGGCCCCTTTATGCCCCCAGTCTACTCATGCTCCCGAAGAAAACTTGACACAATAAACTCTTTGCCGGTGCGTCGGGATCGAATGCCCTGCAGTGCTTGCTCGTAGTCAGCATCCGAGAGCCATTATCACCAAAGGCCGGCTTGGTCCCGCCGTCGCGTGTGAAGATTCTTGATGGGTTCACCGCCTAAGCGGTAAAGAGGCATAGGGTCTTTCTCCTGGTTCAAGTATGGAATCTCATCAGCCCGCATTGAGAAGTGGAAGAATGACTGCCGAAAGCTCGCGTGTTTCATACGCCCGTGAAGTTAAGACTCGCACAAAAGGTAATCCAGCCGCGTTGATCATCGTGCCCACCTCCTCGTCCCGTGTCTGCCGTTCTGGTTTAGCGTGAGACGGCTCATCCAGTTCGATGGCGAGCAATGGGCGAAGCGTGGCAGGATCACAGATTACAAAGTCAATTGACCGGCGACATATCTTGTTCCACCAAGCGCCGCGACCGGGATTTGTTTGGTTGCTTCCGGGCAAATACAACAATTGACCGAGAGACACTTGCGCTAGGATGTGACCCTTGGTTCCCACCACCCGACACAGCACTCGGTAGAAATCGGCCTCTGCATTCGTGACGAAAAACTTATTGATCATCACCTTCGGCATTGTCTGTCGGTCACGGTCCGCAACACTGCCGATCTTGCCAAACAAGAAGCCAAGACAGCCTGCTTTTCCGCTCATGATTCGCCCCTCTCAGTGTGGTCGTTAGTGCTTCATTGAATTCGCCTCAGATCATAACGCGCGCCCTCACGGAATGTAGGATCGGTGCAGAAGCGTCGTCTTGGTGATTGCGTTCTGGCAAATACCACAACTACTAACCGGAAAACTCGAGAACGGTATTCTAGGCCATACCAGGCTGCCCCCACCCTATAAGAGATAAGGATCCCAAATCGGTCTCACTGATGGCGGACCACGAACGGGTCATTGCTTATTCTGTCACCCGCCACAATTCGAGGCGAACTGTCCACACAATTCTGACCAACACTTTGCCTCGTATCGGGGGCGGTGGTCCTCGGGAATTTGGCCGCAGAGTTGGGGTATCGCATGGGTGACGTGGGCGTTTTATGAATTGGGAACTGAATGCGATGGAAGCGCGACGAAAATGTCGCGGCTGAACGCGCGTGGATGATCCTGTCAGCGCACATCTTGGTTTTCTCTGTGCCTATGAGTGAGTGCTAAATTGTGGGCGCCTTTCTTCTCATATTGCCCAGACCGCCACTTTGGTGCGCGAATTGGCGCCAAAAAGCGCACCAAGTTTTGACCCCTTTCTAAAAAAATTATATTTTTTATAATTCCTTTATCAGCACAGGTTTAACTGCATTTTGCAGCACTCCAAGTTGCGCGAATTTGCGCCAATTCGCGCAACTGTGGGTCTTGGGGTAGAGGAGTATAGTTTATGACCAACATTCAGTGGATTGCCTTGGTTGCCCGTCTACCCGGGTGCGTTTACGCAGCGCGATTTTCGTTGGCCTCCAGTATCGGATGCAAAAAAAATGGGACCCTTCCAAGAGCGCGGCGGATGCGGCAAGAGTCTCCGCGAAAAATCGTTGGGACCCCAAAGGGACCTCTTCGGGACCCCCTTTGGACCCCCTTTTTTCACGAAAATCTGTTCGAATCATGCAAAAATGCCCGACTTTCGACGAATTCTGCCCCGCGTCGTTCCTTTGGATTATCGAACGGGTGCCCAAGCTCGCGGTTTGAGGCTTGGCCGGCCCCACTCGACGAGTACTCCTCCCGCGCGGCTAGGGACTTGCTTGATCGACCGACGCGGATGGTTATCGTTTTATTAACCGAGCGCCTAAGCGGTTGCGGAATGGAACAAGCGCCAAGGGCGTCTGGATGAATACGATGCGCTGCTCTGCTAATCAGATTCGATCGAATCCACCAAAGTGTTTGGTGGTGATTCCGGCGTTTAACGAGTCGGCTTCGGTGGGCACTTTGGTCCAGCGGCTGCATCGAGCGCTGCCGGGGGTTGATCTGCTGGTGATCGACGACGGCAGCACCGACAGCACGGCCCGGGCGGTTCCGGGATTCGTGCGAGTGGTCAGCCTGCCGTTTAACCTGGGCATCGGCGGAGCCATGCAAACGGGCTATCGATTCGCGGCCATGAACGGATATGACATCGCGATTCAGGTGGATGGCGACGGGCAACATCGGCCGAGTGAAGTGGCGCGGCTGATCGACACGCTTGTTAAGGGAGAGGCCGACATGGTGTTGGGGTCGCGATTTTTGGAAGGCACGCGGTATCGGCAGACGTTTTTGCGCATGTCGGGCATCCGGCTGCTGGGGCTGCTGATTCGGGCCTTGACGGGGCTGGACCTGACCGATTGCACCAGCGGTTTTCGCGCGGTGAACCGCCGGGTGATTCGTGCCTTTGCGCACTGGTATCCCGAGGATTATCCCGAGCCTGAAGTGGTGTTGCTGCTGCATCGCGCGCACTTCAGGATCATCGAAGCGCCCGTGCGCATGCGCCAGCGCCGGGCGGGCGCCACCAGCATCCCGCTGATGAAGGGGACGTTTTACATGGTAAAAGTAGTAACAGCATTGCTGCTGGACATGATCCGCGCGCCCTGGCCTCAGGGGAAAGTTGAAGAAAATGAACCCGTTGCGCAGTCTCATCCTGATCGGATTCGGCCTGAGTCTGCTGATGCTGGCGATGCGCCGGCTCCGCCAGTACAGGCTTAAAGAGCGGTACGCGCTGCTGTTTTTTCTGGCCGGGCTGCCCTTTGTCGCACTGGCGCTGTGGCCCAATGGCATCGTCCGGGTGTCAGACTTAGTCGGCATTTCGCAAAGCTCGCTGATGCTATTGCTGGTGTCGATGTTTCTGTTTCTGATTGTATTTGAGTTGCTCACAATCGTCAGCCAGCAGGATCAGAAAATTACAACGCTGGCGCAAATGGTGGGCATCCTGATGGAGCGACAACAGTTGAACGATCGACCGCAAGTTACAAGCGTGGATTCGGAGAAGAAGACGTAAAGCCAGCGGGCGAGGTCGGACGTGAAGCCGAACTGTTTACAGGCAAACAAGGAAGTGCAATGTGGGAATGATCGTTCCGATCTTCATCCTTTTGGCCGCGTGGCTGGCCGCAGGCGCGGTGACGTTTGGCACGGCCGAGCGGTGGGCGGATTTTCACCACGGGCTGGAGGTGATTCTGTGGTCCAGGCGAATGCTCTGGCCGATGGCCGCCCTGGGCGCCGGCGCGTCGGCGGTGCTGATCGGCTGGAGCATTGGGCAAAGCCGTCGCCGGTGGTGGTTGATCGGCCTGCTGCCGGTGATCGGGCTATTCGGCTGGCGATTGCTGAAACAGCGGGAAACCGTCTGGCTGATCGACTCACCCAAGGTGGTAGCAAGCGATGCGGCGACATTTTTGCGCGATGATGATCCGGTGGCCGGGCTGTATTTTGCCGATCGCGCCTGGGCGGTTCCACTCGGCGCGATGCAGTCACGCCGAGCCATCGTGCTGGAAGACCGCGAGCATCGGGTGGTGGTTATATATTCACCTGCCGCCAACCGCTTGGTGGCGTATTCGATCGATCGGGAATTCAAACTCCGCGATCTGGAGTACATCGGTTCCCCTGGCGGGGCGACTTTGCTGTATGACCGGCGACTGGGGCAATTCATCAACGGCCTGACGGGCCTTACGCCGGCCGGTGGCAAGCCCGTGGGATTTCGGTCACGGCTGGAGACGTTTAAGTGTCCGTGGTCGGTGTGGAGAAAGTCGCACCCCGCGGGGAGCGTCGCTCAACTCCCGGTAAATCCGCTGCCCGAGCGCACCGCGCCGGCGTTTGCGGTGGTGGCGACGACCCAGCCGATCGCAATAGCCAGCGGCGACATCGCCGATCAGCCGGTGAATCTTGCAACACCGGCAGGCCCCCTGCTCCTGCTGCGCGACAAAGTGAGCGGACAGGTGCGGGCGTTTGATCGGCATCTGGACGACGACCTGGTCGTTCGGTTCGTGCCCAATATCGACCCCAAGCGACCGGCGGCGCGACTGCTGGATGCCGACACCATGACCGGCTGGACCGGCCTTGGCATGGCGGTTGATGGCCGGCCGGAATATCAGGGCAAGCGTCTGTCGGCGTATTTGGTGGAGGACGGTCTCGACTTTGACACGATGAAGCGATGGTATCCGACGCTGCAACGTGTGGAAGTAACGCCAGACGCCATCGGTAAACCGATCGTGCCAGAGACGGTGAAGCCGACACGAAGTCGCAGGGGAAAACGGTGAACGGCCATGCGTCAAATTCGCGTTTTAAACCCCATCGCCCGCAGCGCACACCAGCCGGCCAGCGATTCGAAAACGCAAAACACCCCGGCGATCAGCAGAAATGCCGTAAATGTCCACGCGCTGGCGCTGGCAGAGGGCAAGGCCCACGCCACGAGCGAAATGGCGCCGATCGCGAGCGTCACCAGGCCGGCGAGCCAGCGGGCGCGCTTTCCGCAGGCGTCGATATTGCAAGCCAATGCCGATTTAATTCGGTTCCACATCTAAAGACGCACAATATGTCAAGCCGAGGCCCGGCCCGCCTGCAACAGCGCCAGCGGCCGGCTGCGGGCGACATGAACGGCCGGCCACAGGCTGGCCAGCATCGAAATGCCGACGATGATCCCCATACCCAGCATCACCATTGGCCACGGCACGGCCAGCGGGGGATTGTTACCCAGGATGTTTGCCCCCAGCCGCTTGGCGCTGATCGCCATCGTAAACCCCGCTGCCAGGCCCAGGCCCACGCCCACCAGGCTGAGCAGAAACGCTTCGGCCATCACCAGACGCAACAGTTGAAACCTTGTCAAGCCGATCGATCGCAGCACGCCGAACTGCCACCGCCGGGAGCGCACCGATGCCATGATCGTGTTGGTTACGCCCAGCCCGGAAACCCCCATCGCCGCAAAGGCCACCGTGCTGACCATCAGCAGCAGCTTCTGGAAAGTCTGGATAATGCGCGCCTTGATGTGCCGCACGTCGCCGGCAAAAAGGCCCATCTTTCCCAGCTCCTTTTGCAGGCCCGTGAGGATTTGCTCCTTGGCCACACCGGGCTGCAAATTCGCGGCAAACAGCTTGACGCCGGTCACACCAAAATCAGTTTTCGCATCTTCGATCCAGCCAAACAGACTGCCCACCGTCCGCTGATCGAACTGGGCACCCATGTCAAACTGGCTGACGATCACATCAATCCCCGGCGACCAAACCACTCCAGCGATGGTGTATTCCTGCTTGCCGTTCCTGGTCGTATCGAGCGTGATTTTGTCGCCCAGTCCCAAGCCTTTCAGCTCGTGAAATTCCTGGGTCACCACCACATGCCTGCCCAGTTTCAACAGCCGGCTGGCCTCCTCCGCCGAGCCTTGGCGAAAATCCAGTTGCATCATCCGAAACGCCTTGTCCGGGTCCACGCCGAAAAACATGGTGGCATCGGGCATCATCGCGGCGAGTTCCACCGAGAAGAACCGGCTGCCCAGCCCCGTCGATGCGATCGCGATCGGCATGACATCGCCTTTGACCAGGCCTTGGACATTCTCCAGCTTCGCCTGGTCTTCGGCGTCCAGCATCGACCCGGCGGAGAAGATGAAAATGTCCGGGAATTTCGTCGGCAGTTGCCACCCCTGCAACATCGAATGCCCGCTGATCTGCATCACCAGCAAAATCGCCAAGCCGACCATGAGCGCTGCGCATGTGCCTGCCGCCCGCCAGATTCCGCTGCTCAGTTGCTGGCGCAACAGCGCGAACTTCAGTCCAAAAACCGGCGCGATGATCGGGCCGAGCGTCATCTCAAAAAGTGTGACGAACAGCGGGGCCATCAGAAAAAAGCCGATCATGATACCCGGCAGGCCGATGATGAAATGCCCATACAACTGTATATCCCGGGGTACCGTGCCCCGCGGCAAAAAGAGCAGGCCGGCATCCAGCGAGGCCAGGACCAAGCCGATCCCCGCCGCCAGCAGGGGGGTGCGCCGGGACATTGGCCGAGCCAGTGGATTCATCGCCTCGAGCGGACTGACGCGCATCGCCGTGATCGAGGGCAGCAGGCTGGCGAGTATCGCTGCCAGTGCTGTCCCCACGCACGCAAACAGCAGCCCGCCCCAGCTCAACTGAATCCCGGTCGCAAAAAACGCGTCAAACCGCAGCGCCAGCAGACGCAACCACAGAAACCCCAACCCCACGCCCAACACCAGCCCCACGCCGGCCAGCACCAGTCCTTCGACAATCACCAGCCAGCCAATCTGCCAGCGATAGCAACCGATCGCCCGCATCATCGCCAGCGTGCGTTGCCGTTCGGCCACGCCCATGCTCTGCGCCGAAAAAACGATGAACGTTGCCGCCAGCATCGATACCGTCCCGCCCAGGTAGCTCAGTATCTGCAATCCCAGCAGGTGATCGTCCATTTCATCGCTGGATTCACTCTGCAGACGGATTTTCAATCGCGGATCGGTCCGTGTCAGTGGTTCGCGCCAGCGTTCGGCAAAGGCCGACCCGTCGGCCTTGCTCTTCAGGTCGATCGCCAGGCGCGTCACGCTGGCCGGATTGTCAATCTTCAAATACCGCTGGGCCGTCCGCAGCGGCACATAGATCGACTTCAGAAACATCGCCATGATCTGCGGCTTCTGAACGATCCCCACCAGTTGCAGATGGAATTTTTCATCAGTCGAGCCGATGGTGAATTCATCCCCCACCTTCAGCCCCATCGCTTCGGCCGATACCTGATCCAGCACTGCAAAATAGCCGTCATCGCTGGTAAACCATCGCCCGCTTCGGCACTCCGTGCGATCGGTGATATTGTCGTTGCGCGGGTCCAGCCCATGAAACTCAGCGCGCATGGGCCGGCCGGCCTTGTCCATCAGCGCGATCGATTCTTCCACGCGCGCGGTGATATTTCGCACGGCCGGGTCGGCTTTCAGTTGTGCAAGCAGCGTTTCGGGCACCCCGCCAGGCTCGGCGCTGGGACGGGTGATGTTGGCATCCACCGTCCCCATGATCGTGGCCAGAAACCGATGCGCCGTCGAGCGCAGCGATTCAAACCCGCTGGTGACCGAAACCACCAGGCTCACCGCCAGCGCGATCGCAGAGATCGTCAGCACGGCCCGCACACGGTGTACGCGGAAATTGGAAAATGTCAGCTTGCGAAAAAACATGGGCAACCCATCGCGACAGGCCTGGGCTTTTGTGCCCCGGCGTTCGTCCACCTAACGAAGGCATTCCTGATATCTGATCGCCAGGCCCTGGCTTCCCTGCACCGACGCAGTGTCAAATCTCGCGATCAACTTGCCGTCTTTCAGCACCGCAACCTCGCTGGCATACGCGGCCACGCTCGGTTCGTGCGTCACCATGATGATTGTTCGACCATGCGTGCGCGACAGATCGCGGAGCAATTCACAGACGCTGCTGCTGTTGGACGAGTCAAGATTGCCCGTAGGCTCATCGGCCAGAATTACCGCAGGGTCGGTCACCAACGCCCTGCCAATCGCCACGCGCTGCTGCTCGCCACCACTCATGGCATCGGGCCGGTGATGACGGCGCTTGGCCAGTCCGAAACTCTCCATCAGCCCCGCCACCTTGTCCGTTCCGGCCGGGCCATTCTGCCCGTCCAGCATCAGCGGCAAACGTACGTTTTCCTCGGCCGTCAGTGTCGGAATCAAGTTAAACGACTGAAAAACCAGCCCTATATTGCGTCGCCTAAACAGAGTGAGCTTTCGGTCGTTCATCTGACCAATGTCCTGGCCGTTGATGACCACCCTGCCCTCGTCACAGTGCGTCAGCCCAGCCATCAAGTGCAACAGCGTCGATTTGCCCGACCCGCTTGCGCCCATAATGGCTACGAACGACCCCTGCTTCACGTCCAGCGAAACCCCGTCCAAAGCCACCACCTCGCGGTCGCCTTGCACGAAGCGTTTCGTCACATTTTCAATCACCAGCGGAGACATCAGCACTTCCTTCGTCAAGCCTCGCATGATATCCGAGACCTCCGCGCCATGACAGGACAGCAAAATCGCGCAGAGCCTGTCGGGCGTAGCAATATTTTGTGCTTGGTCGCGGATTCAGTGGCGCAGGCGTGGGGCCTATGGTCCGAGTTCGGCGACAGGCGGGAGACCTACGCCGGTGTCCCGACCGGTTCTCGCAAATTTGGGCGCGTCCACCGGAATCGCCACCCTGCTGCAGCGTTACAATTCGACAGCGATGGGTCGCGGCTTGCCCAGCAGGTCCATCGACGCGTCCCATACCATTGCCGGGGTCACGCGGATCATGCACCGGTGATCCAGCGGACAAACTTTTTTCTGGCAAGGCCCGCAGAAGACTTTCACAGCGACCTGTCGCTCTCTGGCAAAATGGATTTCCGTCCATTCCGGGTGCGTCGGCCCAAACACCGTCACCACCGGCACGTCCATGGCCGCAGCGATATGACGCGGGCCTGTGTCGTTGGTCACCATCAGATCGCAGCGGCGGACGATTTCCTTCAGCCCGCCGAGCTTCAGCCCCTTGCCCGAAAGGTCAATCGCCTGATGCTTCATATAGCGGAGCAGTGCCTGCACGATCGCGCGCTCCTTCGGCGCGGCGCTGATGAGAACGGTGGCACCGAGTTCTTCAATAAAGCGGTCGGCCAGTTCGGCGAAATACTCCGGCCGCCAGCACTTGGCCGCACCGTACTGCGCGCCCGGATTGAGCATCACCAGCGGAGGCGCGCCCAGGGAACCGGGCTTTGCCAGCGACGGCTCCAGTCCCGCCGCCCGCAGCACCTCGCCAGCGTTGCGAACATCGGCGGGCGTGGCAAACAGTTCCATCTTCAGGTTGCGGGTGGAGGATCCCAGGTAATGGGCCAGGCCCATGTAATACTTCAGGATCGGCGAGGGCACGAACTTCCCCTTGTCCTTCACCGGAAGCAGCTTATCTGTCAGCAGGAAACCCCGGCCGTCGCGCTCATAGCCGACGATCCGATCGATGCCCGCCATCTTGCACATCAGCGCGGTTTTGAAGGAATTGGCCAGCAGGATCGCCAGATCGAATTTGCCGGCGCGCAGCCGGGCGGCCGTGTCAAAAGTGCCCTTGCCGGTCTTAGTGCGCGTCTTGCCAGTTCGATAGGTGATGAGCTGATCGTGCCAGGGCATGCCCGTATAGAGCGGCTTGACGTACCGGCGCAGCAGATAGCTGATGTGCGCCTCTGGATAGAGCTGGCGAATGGCCCGCAGCGTGGGCGTGGCCATCACCGCATCACCCACCCAGCTTGGCTGGACGATCAGGATTTTTGACGGAGGCTTCATGTCAGGCTGAGAAATATAGCAGGAATCCAAGGAAGAAGGCAGCCAGACTTAGCGGCGTGCCCAAGAAATAGGGGCATGGCAGCCAAAACGACAGGCCTCGCGCTGACGGGCCTGATTGACATCATCACGGCTTTGTCTTGGTCTTCTGCAATTGTTTCAGGATCGAATCGATCCGCTGTTGCGATTCGGGGCTTTGCGCCGCGCGGAGGTCTTTCAGCACGCCGATCACCGCGATGCCCATTTGCGTCAGCTCCGCTTCGGCGCGATCGCGCTGCTTCCAGTCGTCGGCATTGAGGTCTTGAACGATGGTTTTGATTTTTTCGACGACCGATTCCGACGGTCGCGGGAATGGCTGCGAATAGGCGTCGATCATGGCCGGCGGGACCGAGATGATCGGCCCACTGGTTAGCTTGCAGCGCAGGACATCGGTTTCCAATTGGCCGGTGAGCGTGGTCTGATCCCAGAGCGTCACCTGCACGTCATTGGCCGAATCCTTGGGGTGCGCGAGCGCGCGGAGTTCCGGGCCATTGATGCTGATGGCGTCGAACGCAGTGTCTAGCTTCATCTGCCCCTCGAGCGTGCCGACGAGAAGGTCGCCATTGATGAGCCGGAGCGTCGCGGGGGTTTCGATTTCGTCACTGAGGTTTTGCAGTTGCAGACGAAACAGAGAGTTGGTGGGGAATCGCACGACCTTTCCGCCGGTGACGAGCGTGAATTCGAAATTATCGGCGACGACGAGGCCGGCGAATTTGCTGCCGTCGGTGAGATAGATGTCATGGACGCCATGGTCATCGGCTTGAAACTGAACGGCCGAAATGCTGTTCGGAGCCAGGGAAAGACTGCCGTAGCGTGTCATCACGGAGATCGGTGCTGCCGGTGCTTGTACGCTCACCCGGTCGCCGCTGCGGAGTTGCAGGAACGGCCCACTGCCTACGATTTCATCCGGTTCGCTAGCGGCTTTGCGCATTCCCACACGACTGACCTGGCTGAGGGGGATTTGCGTGATCTGCCCGCTGGACAGTTGCAGATCGATGGTAGTTTTGACGAGCGTTCCGCCGAAAACCTGGCCGTCATTGGTGACGACGAGTTGTCGCGCGCGATACTGGCCGACATTCATCAGCCCGAGCACACCGGTGACGGGCAGTTCGATCTCGCCGAAATCGGCTTTGAGCTTGAGGACCGAATCTTTCAAAGTGCCTTTGAGCTGATCGCCGCTGCGCAGCTCGACCAGGTCCTGCATGTCCCCGCGGAGGACTTCGATGTCACCGATGAAATTGGCATTGGAGCCGAAGTTAACCACGATCTTGCGAATCGCCACGGGCAGCGAGGCAAGAACCTTTGCTTCACGGAGATCATTGATCCACTTGGTGGCCTGGTCAATGGAATTGGTCACGCCATGAAAATGCACGAGGGCGACCGACTTGTTTGGCGGAATCACCAGTTGCATCTGGGCATCGACCATGTTGTTGCCCTGTTGATAGTTGACGGTGGGCGCAAGCTTAGATCCCTTGCCGGAGTACATTTCCATCACACAGCGGCCGTTGCCCGTCTGGCCCACCCAGCCGATCTGCTGATCGCGCTTTTTCGGATCGGATATCGTCTGGCCCACGGTGATGCCGTAGTTGGTGTTGGACTGAAGGCCGATGTTCAGCTTGACCTCGGCGGCAGTGGCATTTCGGAAGACATCGGTCAAGCGCACGACGTTTTGCTCTTCCTTGTTGAAAAACACCCGGCGACTGACAAAAACCCCGGCGATGTTCACGTCGTCGAGCAACAACTCGCCGGTTTTTTCGTCCATGCGTGCGCGATTATTTTGCGTCTGAATGGGATTGCCATTCACCATGAGCAGCGCGCCCTGATTGTAGACCGGATTTGTGCCCTGCTGCTGCAGCCAGCCCATCTGGTACACCATCCACTGACTGCCCGCGCCGTCGGGCTGTATGTAGGGCAGGTTGACCCCGCCCCCGCCGACGGCGTCCCGAAACAGGCGCTTCACCTGGGCCTTTGCGCCGGTGGGCAGAAAGCAGAGGGATAATCCAATTACGCCAATGATCCATGATCGCTTCATCATCTGGTCCTGACCTTTCGACGCATTGCAATCAAAAAAGTTCACTAATGATCGCTGCGAAAGTGTGTGCTACTACTGCCCCGCGAGGCCGGCACCATCGCAATTCATCCGGGCGGGTTCACGGGCACTGTCATGCCTGTCGCGGATGGTGTATTGCCCGTCAGGCAATCGACAATGGCCCGGGCGATGCGCTCGGGGCGAAGCGTGGAAGACTTCGGCACTTGCGCTTCGTTAAACAGCCCGCGGAACATCGCGGTTTCGGTCATTCCCGGCGCGATGCCATACACACGGATACCGACCGGCCCGCCCTCCTGCGACAAAACCCGGGTGAGCAAATCCAAGGCGGCCTTGGCCACGCCATAATACCCCAGTCCGGGGAACGGGTCGTGGGCGGACGGGGAGGAAACATTTACAATCACCCCGCGAGTGTGCTTGAGGCTAGGCCAGGCCAGACGACTCAGGTGAAAGCCCGCGGACAGATTGGTATCTAAGATCGCCTGCCACTCTGCGATGGTAATCTGCTCGATCGATCGCGAGAGGCACAGGCCGGCATTGTTGACGACGGCATCGATCTGGCCGAAGCGATGCAGTGCTTGCTGCACCAGGGATTCAAGTTCGGTTGGCAGGGTAACATCGGTGGGCACGACCGCAGCGCCGGGGCATTCACTGGCGGTTTCGGCCAGTTCGCCCTGATTGCGCGCCGCCAGCACCACCTGCCAGCCCAGCCGGGCCAGTTCGATGGCCGTCGCCCTGCCAATCCCGCGACCGGCGCCGGTGATGATCGCTACCTTGATGTCCATCAGGGCATTGCGTCCTAAGTTTGGCGAATCGTAGCAACCATGCGATGGGATTGACCAGGCGCGAGTTCCACCGCATTCCGCCGGGCATTGGCGGTCTCGATGCAGAGCATATTTGGCCATTCACCGTCGCCGAAATCGGGCATGGCCACGGACTTTTTGATCCAAGGATTCCAGACAACCGTTGAAGCCGAGCCGGACTTCTCGATGGCGATCTTTCTCTTCCATGAATCATCCTCAATAAAAACTGTCGATCCGGTATCCATATAAACCCGATCGGTCTCTTCGATTATCGCAATCGCGCCCGCCTGCATTTTGTCTTCAACGTGCTCCACTTTGCTCGTGTAGCGAGCGTTCTCCAAGCCGGTAATGCTCGCCTTTCGCACGTCACCTACGGCGAAGTAGGTGTGCAGGGCTTCCTCGAATCGAAATGGTGATGGCGAACGATTGGTCACGGTAAGGGACATTTCCAGCGAATCGCCTACGGTTATGGCGAAGCGCAGACCAAACGCGTGCGGCCAGATTTGCCGCGTCGAGGGGTTATCGGCAAGAGAAAGTTGTAGTGTGGCACGGCCATCGGCGTGCGATTCAAAACCCTCGATCGACCAAGCGTGCAAGCGGGCAAGGCCATGCGCCGGGGCACTGGCATCGTCGGCTTTGGGACCAAACCACGGCCAACAGATCGGCACCCCCCCGCGGATCGGCTTGCCCGGCTCAAACCAGCTCGATTGGCTCATAAACAGCAGCGGCTTTTGGCCGTTTTGCTGAAAATGCGTAACGTGCGCGCCGTGCAGATATACATGCGCTTCGGAATTCGCCGTTTTGATGACCGCTTTCGGAAGTTCGTTCGTACCGGGTTCGATTTTGAATGAAGCCATATATATTTCTCAAAAAGGCGCGCTGGATTTCTGCCTCATCTGGTGTTGGTAGCTCGTGCCGCGCCACTCCACCTTCTTGGTATAGCACATGACGATCGCCTTGATCTGAATGATCACCAAAATGACCAGCGAAACAGGGAAAGACAGCGCATTTAATGGGGAATTTCCACTCCACCGGTAAATACATCCCAGCCCCGCCAGCATGATGCCGACGTGCACCGTCGCCGCCGTCAGCCAGCGTTCGCCGGTCAGTCCGACGTCAGAGACGCGCAGCAGGCCATAGGCCATCGCAGCGAACCATGAAAAGCAGCAGATGACGACAAAACTCAGGGCCGCGAGCGTGCGCCAAGGACTGCCCACTCGGGCGGCGTAATAAATGCGGCTCCATCCGCGGATGATGGATTTCAGCGAACTGTACATCCGCACGGAACACACGGCATTTCCCCAACTCACCCGGGGGCGGAATCCCAACTGCTTCACCAGGTGCGCGATCTCCACGTCCTCGCAATACCGGTCCTTCACCGCCTCGTGGCCACCAAAGGCGTCGTACGCCGTTCGCCGAATCAAGAGGTATTGACCGTTGGCAAAAGCGATTTTTTTCAGACGATTATTGTTGCTGAGCGCGATGAGATACATCGCCGAGGCCGCAGCACCGGCCAACGGGATGACCGTGCTTTCCCAAATGGTGTGACATTCCAGCCGGGGCAAGAGCGTCACCAGGTCATAATGACGGCCCTCGGCGATCGAAACCGTCTGATGCAGGGCATCGGGTTCCAGCAGGACATCGGAATCGACAAAACAAAGCCACGCGCCTTGGGCGTACTTGGCACCGGTCCACAGGGCGTTGTTTTTTCCGGTCCATCCCTCCCCCAGAGTGCCGTCCTGAATATGCAGCACCTGCATTCTGGGGTTGGTCTCCGCCATTTCATCCATCACCTTTCCCGTTTCGTCGGTGCTGCGATCGTCAATGGCGATCAGGTTGAAATCGGGATAGTTCTGGTCGAGAATCGACTGCAGGCAGGACCGGATACGCTGGCCCTCGTCCTTGGCCGGCACCAGCACCGTGACCTTAGGCGGATTGGCCGGCAGCTTGCGCCCGGGCTTCAGCAGCATCATCTTGTGCCGCCCGATGGTGATGGAAAAAACGAAAAAGGCCCACGCCAGCGGGCCGGCCAACAGATAGACGATGAACAGCAGATGCTCCACGTTTCGGATCATCGCTGGATCATACGCCTCGAGCAAGTGTCAGGAGCCTATCGGAGCATTGGATCACGATGAGCAAAATAGCCGCACCGCTCCAAGGTCTGATGGACGACCAAACCCCGCCGGCATCCGGCATCACCTGGCGCAGCCTCGTCACCGGCACACTCGGCGTGCTGCTGGTCTGCGGACTGACCCCCTTCAACGAATACGTCGTCGATAACACGCCGATGGTCGGCAGTTATTTTCCCGTCGCGCTCACATTCTTTTTCTTCATCCTGATCGTCTGTATCAACGCCCCGCTGCACCGTTTGGCCCCGCGAATGGCGATTCGATCCCCCGAACTGGCGGTCATCATGCTGATGATGCTCGTCGCCTGCTGCATCCCCACGCAGGGCATGATGCGCGCCTTCCTGCCCACAATGGTCTGGCCGTTTTACCTGGGTCGCGGCGAGCCGCGGTTCTGGGAGACGTTTCTCAATCTCCACCTGCCCGGGTGGCTTTTTCCGGTTCAATCGCTCGCGGACGGCCGAACCGATCCGGTCGTCATGGATTTCTATAACCGCCTGCCTCCCGGCGGGGCCGTGCCTTATAACCTGTGGGTGAGGCCGATCATCGGCTGGGGCGTATTCGTCGGCGGGATGGTGCTGACGCTGGTCTCACTCGCATGGCTGGTCCGCGAGCAGTGGGCCGTTAATGAGCGCCTCCCCTTCCCCCTGGCCCAGCTCGAACTGGCACTGATCGAGGCTCCCGCTCCCGGAAAATCCCTCAATTCGCTCTTCAGCAGCCGCCTTTTCTGGGCCGCCATGACTGCGGTCTTCGTCTTCGAGAGCCTGGCCGCGCTGAACCAGTATTTCCCCAAATATTTTCCCCCAATTCCGCGGAATTATGACCTCCGCAATATCATGACGCAGGAGCCTTGGACCTACATCAGCGACAGCATTAAGCGGAATTCCATCTTCTTCACCTTCGTCGGTCTGACGTACTTCATCCAGTCCAAGGCCGCGTTCAGCCTCTGGGGGGTCTGGTTCTTCATGCAGCTCATCAACATGGAATTCCGGGTGATGGGCAGTGAAATGCCCGGCGGGGCCTGGTCCGACCAGCACCTCGGTGCTTCACTGGTGTTTGTGCTGGGCGTTTTTTTGATCGGCCGGCAACACTGGGCGAGGGTGATTCGGCACACCATCTCGGGCCTTTCGCCGAGCGAACGCAAGCGCGGGCAACCTTCCTATCGCGCGCCATTTCTGCTCATGCTCCTGGGGCTGGCCACCATGATCGTCTGGTTGCTGGTGGTGGGCGCGCAGTGGTGGGTCGCGGGCCTGATCGTCAGCTGTGCCCTGCTATCGCACTTTGTCACCACGCGGGTCGTTGCCGAAACCGGCCTCCCCATTTTCCGCGCCAACATCGTGCCCAATCCCGTGGTCAATCATATCCCCATCACCAGCTTCACCGGGCGCGATATCTACTTTCTGGGCACAACCTTCATGGACGTTGGCGCCTTCACGGCCAGCCAAAGTTCCATGAACTTCAGCCTGCACGGCCTGCGCGTGGCCGACGTCTCAGGACTGACGCGTACCTCAAAGCAGCGCTGGGGCATTGCCGCAGTCATCACATGGGCTTTGGTATTCGGAGTCATTGTCTGCGCCATTTCATCGCTTCGATGTTATTACAGCTACGCCCTCACGCTCGATCCCTTGAATCCCACCATGATCAACCAGCATTGCCTAGAAGCCCGCCCGCGGGCCGAGGTGGTAAATGCGCTGAATCAATGGTCTGACCACAGGCAGGCCAGCACCACCGGATACAGTACCGGCGTGCAAGTGAGCATTGGCGTGGGGGTGGCGGCGGTTTTGCAGGCGTCCACCTGGCTCTTTGCCTGGTGGCCCATCCAACCCGTCGGCTATATCGTCGGCACTGGCCAATACATGGACTGGGTTTGGTTTAGCGTGATGCTGGGATGGCTGGCCAAGGTGATCATTGTCCGCTTCGGTGGCCCGCGGATGTTCCTTCAGGCCCGCCCGGCCTTTGTCGGCATGATCGTCGGGGAAACCATGGCCGGCGGAATCTGGCTGGCAATCAACCTGATCCTGGCCGCTGCGGGCAACCCACAAATTCCCGTCAAGCTTCTGCCCAATTAGACACTTTTTCCTACTAATCCAATTTCGCGCTCTCAAGGGTCACATTGCTTTGCTTTTCAATTAGGCCGTGTCGCGTGATGACCTCATAGCGATGGTCCTTTTTTTCGCCGGGCTGCACCGTGCTGGAAAATTTCACCGTGCGATAGTCAAAAAGCGACGGCTGGAGCGCGCTGCGGAACGTCACGTCGCCGTTAAACGATCGTTCGATTTCGATGTCGATGGGCTTGGGCGTGTAGTTTCGAAGGCGCTGGGTGAACAGCTCGTGATCGGCCCAACCGGTGACCGTGGAATTGATGTTGATGCGCACCGCGCCGTCATCAACGCGCCGGGAAATCTGCCCGGCTCCCCAGCTCATCCAGATGTTGTCCCGCCAGCTTTTCAGCTTAATCAGCTCGAACACCACTTCTGGATCCACCCCGAGATTCATCTCAATCTTTTCGCCAATAGGAATGTATTTGATCGGCACCGCCGACAGGAAGCTCAACCCGTCGTGGCCATTGTCCCGCAACACGCGCACCGTTCCATCGGGCAAGGGGCTTTGGCCCAGCTTGGATTCCTTGTTGTTCGTCAGCAGATACATCCGAACAAATTCCTCGCCGTATTCACGCGGGCGATATCGATACTGAATCTTGAACGGCGCTTTGTCGGCCTCGATCGCGCGCATGCGTTTGGACCATCCCGTCGGCACGGTCTCGGTCCCCTCGATCGTAAAAATGAAATACTCGCTCAAACCGGTCTTGATGACTTCCTTTTCTTTTAGTTGCTCTGCAGCTTGGACCATGGCTCCCAGGGCCATGGCTTTTCCACCGTCCGATTTGACCGTTTTTTGCAACACCTCGGTTCCATCTTTGTCGTAGTTCAGCACTACGGGTACCGCGTCAAGAGATCGCAACCGGCCGCGCAGGGCTAATTCCTGGATCTTCTCCACCAGGTTGATCGTCCCCACCACCAGCCGCACCTGCGCATTCTCATAGTCCTCCCCGCTGTTGTTCTGTACACGCACAAAACCATCCAGGTGCAGCGAATCCTCGGCCACGTTCGCAATCGCAACGTAATCCGCCTGCCAGGTGATCCCGCTGGTGAAATAGGTGATCTGGATCGTCGCCTCACCGTCAAAATCGCTCTGCACGTTCCAATACAACATCTGCGGCTTGGCATGGGGATAGGTCGTGTCCACCACGCTGAGCTTTTCAGGCTGGGTCAAAAATTTCAGTTCGACCGACGTCGGATCGATCAGCGTATTGG
>JBBQSU010000075.1:0-18360 GCA_038234815.1 Tepidisphaerales bacterium
GGTGAACTGGACGTTCTCATGCCCTACGGTGGGAAAATCCAGTTGTACGACGGCCGCACCGGCGAGTCGTTCGAACAGCGAACCTCGGTGGGCTACATCTATATGATGAAGCTGCATCACCTGGTCGACGACAAAATCCACGCCCGAGCCACCGGCCCGTACAGCCTCATCACCCAGCAACCCCTGGGCGGCAAGGCCCGCACGGGTGGTCAACGGTTCGGTGAGATGGAAGTGTGGGGCCTGGAAGCCTACGGCGCTTCTTACGTGCTGCAGGAATTGCTGACCGTTAAGAGCGACGACGTGGAAGGCCGGACCAAGATTTACGAAAGCATGGTCAAGGGCAATAACACGCTCGAAGCCGGAACACCGGTAAGCTTCGACGTCCTATGCAACGAAATCCGCGGGCTGGGATTGAACATCCAACTCGAGAAGAAGAAAGGTGCGAGTCAGGAGATTGATGAGGATCTGATGTGATCAGACACACGTCGATGCTAGCCAGTGGTCCACCGCCGGACACCTTTCTCGGCTGGTTCTCGACGATCATCGTGTTTCTGATTGTGCCGGCCGTCGTTGTCTTGATTGCTGTCGATGTTTTGAAGCGTTTGGTTTGCCGGGGCAGGGATATGCGTCCCAAGGCCGGGCCGAGCGATCGAGTGCCCGCGAAGAAGGAAAACGACCATGGCTGAAGAGCGAGACCTTGGGATTCTCCAGACGGTGCGTGGGCTGCACAGCCGTGATCCGTTCATTCCCTTTCGGATCGTGATGAACAGTGGCAACGCGCATATTGTGGAAGATTCGGAATTGCTGGCGATCGGCGCATCACAGCTTGTGTACTGTGTACCGCATTCGGATCGCGTGATTTATCTAAGGCTCAGTCAGATTTCTCTGATTGAGGATCTCGGGGAAGCAGTTTCGCGAAAGCGAAGAACCAAGTGAATCGTTGGCTGCGTTGAAGTGGAAATGAACACGGGCGAGACGCCCGTGGTACTTATTAAGAGAGAAACCGATCATGGCAGAAAGCGTTTACGATCGAATTAACGACTACGGCTCCGTCAAAATTCAACTCGCCAGCCCGAACGATATTCGTTCGTGGTCGTTCGGCGAGGTGAAGAAGCCGGAGACGATCAACTACCGCACCTATCGCGCTGAAAAAGACGGGTTGTTCTGCGAGCGCATCTTCGGGCCTGAGCGAGATTGGGAATGCTCCTGCGGCAAGTACAAGGGCACGAAATACAAGGGCATCATCTGCGACCGCTGCGGCGTGAAGGTGACGCACTCTCGCGTGCGCCGGAAGCGCATGGGCCACATCAACCTGGCGGCCCCGATCGTGCATATCTGGTTTTTCAAGGCGCTGCCCAGCCGCCTGGGAACCCTGCTGGACATGAAGACCAGCGACATCGAAAAGATCGTCTACTTTCAGGACTACGTCGTCACCGATCAGGGCAAAACCCCGCTGAAGAAGAAGCAGTTGCTGACGGAAGACGAATACCGCGCCGCGTATGAAAAATACGGCGAGGAATTCGAAGCCGAAATGGGTGCCGAAGCGATCAAGAAGCTGCTCGGGCTGATCGATCTCAACACCGAACAGCAGAAGGTCCGCGCGGACATCGAAAAGACCAACAGCAAGCAGAAGATCAAGGACCTGACCAAGCGTCTGAAGATGATCGAGGCCCTGCGCAATTCCGAAAACAAGTCGGAATGGATGGTCATGGACGTGATCCCGGTGATCCCGCCCGATCTGCGCCCGCTCGTTTTGCTGGAAAGCGGCAATTTCGCCACCAGCGATCTGAACGACCTGTATCGCCGGATCATCAACCGCAACAATCGCCTTAAAAAGCTGGTCGATCTCAACGCGCCCGAAGTCATCATCCGCAACGAAAAGCGCATGCTCCAGCAGGCGGTCGATGCGCTGTTTGACAACGGCCGCTGCCGTCGCCCGGTGCTGGGTTCGTCCAATCGCCCGCTCAAGTCGCTCACCGACATGATTAAGGGCAAGCAGGGTCGCTTCCGCGAAAACCTGCTGGGCAAGCGCGTCGACTACAGTGCCCGTTCGGTCATCGTCGTCGGCCCGGAACTCAAGCTCCACCAGTGCGGTCTTCCTAAGAAGATCGCCTTGGAACTGTTCCAGCCGTTTATCATCCGCAGGCTTAAGGAACACGGCCTGGCCGACACCATCAAGTCAGCCAAGCGCATGCTCGAGCGCCGCGACCCTGAAGTCTGGGACATTCTCGAAGAAGTCATCTATCAGCACCCCGTCATGCTCAATCGCGCGCCCACGCTTCACCGCATGGGCATTCAGGCCTTCGAGCCGGTGCTGGTCGAAGGCAACGCCATCAAAATCCATCCGCTCGTCTGCAAAGGCTTCAATGCCGACTTCGACGGCGACCAGATGGCCGTGCATCTGCCGCTCTCGGTCGAAGCTCAGACCGAAGCCCACGTGCTGATGCTGGCCCCCAACAACATCTTCTCGCCCGCCAATGGCAGCCCGATCATCTCGCCCAGTCAGGACATCGTGCTGGGCATTTATTACATCACCGTCGATCGGGAATTCGACAAAGGTGAATACATGCTCTTCAACACCGTTGAAGAAGCATTGCTGGCCCGCGATCTGCGAAAGATCGCCATGCACACGCGCATTTTCGTGCGCCTCAACGGCAAGACCGAAGTGGTGCCCAGCGAAAAGAGCGGGCCTGTGTCGATCAGCGAAGAAGCGTGGGGCGTGATCGAAACGGAGCGCAAACGGCGCAACCCCGCTTACGTCAATCAGCCAACGCCGGCTAAGTTCAAGGGCAAAGTCATCCTCACCACCGTGGGCCGGTGTATGTTTAATGACATCCTGCCCAAGGACATGCCCTTCTATAACTACGCTCTGCCCAGCGCCGGCCAAAGTCGCGTGATCGCCGATACTTATGAAAAACTCGGTCGTCCGGCCACCATCAAGCTGCTTGATGACATGAAATCCCTGGGCTTTAAGCGCTCCACCCTGGCAGGCCTTAGCTTTGGCATCACCGACATCCGCACGCCGGATTCCAAGATGACCATTCTGGACGACGGCCAGAAAAAGGCCGACAAGATCGAGAAGAGTTATCGCAACGGTGCCATCACCGACCAGGAACGCTATAGCCAGCTCATCGATCTGTGGGGCCATGCCCGAAAACAGGTCACCGACGACCTCATGATTGCCTTGGCCAACGACTATCGCGACGAAACCGGTGCCCCCATCAGCAAGGAAGAGGGCCTGAAGCGCAAGCTTCCCAAATACCTCAACCCCATCAACATGATGGCCACCAGCAAGGCCCGAGGCTCGGTCGATCAGATGCGACAGCTTGGCGGAATGCGCGGCCTTATGGCCAAGCCGTCAGGCGAGATCATCGAAACCCCCATCAAGGCCAATTTCCGTGAAGGCCTGAGCGTGCTCGAATACTTCAGTTCCACGCACGGTGCCCGTAAAGGTCTGGCCGATACCGCCCTTAAAACCGCCGACTCCGGGTATCTCACCCGCAAGCTGGCCGACGTGGCCCAGAACGTGATCGTCAACGAGATCGACTGCGGATGTGCCAACGGCGTCACCAAGACGACGATCTACAAAGGCGAAACCGTCGAAGTCGAACTCAAGGATATGATCGTTGGCCGCACGGCCCGCGATACCATCCGCAACCCCATCACCGATGTCACAATCGTCGAAGAAAACCAGGTCATCTCCAATGAAATCGCCGACGCGATCAAGGAGCTGAAGCTTGAATCGATCCGTGTGCGGTCGCCGCTCACCTGCGAAAGCCCGCGTGGCGTCTGCGCCCGTTGCTATGGGATCGACATGTCCACCAACCAGGTCGTCGAAGAAGGCCTGGCCGTCGGTATCATCGCCGCCCAGTCCATCGGTGAACCCGGAACACAGCTTACGATGCGTACGTTCCATACCGGTGGTGTCGCCACCGGATCGCTTATCGAAAACGACATCAAGAGCATTGCCGGCGGAACGGTCTCCCATCGCGACATCAACGCCGTGCCCGTCAAAGACGCCGAAGGCAATTCGCACCTCACTGCCCTCAAGCGCAACGGCGAGCTGGTCGTGCTGGATGTTAAGGGCCGCGAAATCGAAAAATACAAGGTGCCTTACGGCGCCCGCATCATCGTCGCCGACAACGCCAAGGTGAAGCCCCGCGATCAGCTGGTCGTCTGGGACCCGCACATCACCCCCATCCTGGCCGAAAAAGCCGGTATCGTTCAGTACGAAGACATCGAAGAAGGCGAAACCGCCCGACTCGAAGAAGAACGCAAGGGCACCGGCGGGGATGCCAAGCTCGTCGTTATCGAACATAAAGGTGAGCGCCATCCGCGAATCACTATCGTCGGTGAAGACGGCAAGATTCTCGACTTCCATTACCTCCCGGCCAAGGCTCGAATCGAAGTGGTCAACGGGCAGAAGATCGTTGCCGGGCACATGCTGGCCCGCCAGCCCAAGGAAACCGCAGGCACGCAGGACATCACTGGCGGCCTGCCGCGCGTCACGGAAATCTTCGAAGCCCGCAAGCCCAAAGACCCGGCCGTGCTGGCCGAAATCTCCGGCAAGGTCGAGCTGCGCTCCGACAAGCGTCGCGGAAAAATGACCATCATCGTCAGCAACGAAACGGGCATGGAAAAGGAACACCATGTCCCGCAGGATAAGGAACTTCAGGTGCATACCGGCGACTATGTTGAAGCCGGCGATCCACTCATCCGTGGGCCGATCATTCCCCACGACATCCTGCGAATCAAAGGCGAGGAATCGCTTTATCAATATCTGCTGACCGAAGTGCAGAACGTCTATCGCAGTCAGGGCGTGAAGATCAACGACAAGCACATCGAAATCATCCTCAATCAGATGCTTCGCAAGGTGAAAGTCGAAGACCCCGGTGATACCAAGTTCCTGCCCGGCGAAGTGGTCGATAAGTTCAAGTTCCGCCAAGGCAACGACGGCGTGGGACGAAGCGTCAAGATCATCGAACCCGGCGGATCCGAATTTAAAGAGCACGAGGTCGTTGAACGGGCTGCGTTCAAGGAGGCCACCGAGGCCGCCGAGGCCACCGGCAAAGACAGCCCCAAGAGCAAGAAGGCCCGCCTGGCGCGGGGCCGCACGCTGCTCCTGGGCATCACCAAGGCCAGCCTGCAAAGCGAATCGTTCATCTCCGCAGCGTCGTTCCAGGAAACGACCAAGGTGCTGACCGAAGCGGCGCTGGCCGGCATGGTCGATACGCTGGTGGGTCTGAAGGAAAACGTCATCCTCGGCCATCTGATCCCCGCGGGCACGGCGTTCGCGCCGCACCTGAATCTGAAGATCAAGCAGTTGGTGGAATACACGGCCGAAGAAGTTCCGCCGATCCGCCAGCCTCGCGAGGTCAACCCCGCCGACTTGTCCCCACAGGCCGGTGCATGAGACCTTGGCTGGAGTGAGTTATAAAAAGCCCCGCCGACAAAACGGCGGGGCTTTTTTTGTTGTGGATGTAGCAGTTGGTTGTTTGGCCTCGATAAAGGTCCGGTTGTTCGATCGGAGAACGCTATGAAGAAACTATTATTGTTGGGACTTTGTGCATGCTTCCTTGGGGGGCTGACGGCCCTGGCGCAGTCCACTCGGCCGGTTACGCCCGAAGAAAAGTCGATGAGCAAACTGCGGCAATTGGCGATGTGTGTTCATATGTACCTCAATGAAAACCGCGGGTATCTCCCGACGGAACTCGATCAGTTGCAGCCGATTACCGGTATTACTGACAGGGATAAGTTCGAGGAGTTTTTGATCAACCCGCGCACGGGAGCCTCGCCGGGATACAAACTGGAACTTGGTGGCCAGAAGATTAGCAAAATTAAAGAACCAGCCCAGACGGTAATGATCGAGGAACTGTCATCTGACGGGAAGGTGGATCAGGAAGGCCTGAAGGCGTTTGTCGACGGTCATGTGGAACGCCATCCCGCGCCGTAGTGTGTGCCAGTTCCGCGAGGGTCGGCCGAATGGGGAAGCGGAGCACGGGGGGACGGAGCGAAAGATTTTTTTGCAGGGTGCGTAACGCAGGGCGGTTTCGGTCTTTCAGATGGTGACGGCATTCCTGTCGTATCTTATTTGCACATAATAACTTGTGAAACGCCTGCTCTGGGAAAATCGATCCTTCCTATTTGAGCTAAAATTCGCTCGGGAATATCCATTTTCATCTTGACAAATGGACGAACGGTTGTTCAAACTGCCCGGCCCTGTTTCGATCGCGTTGGAGCGGTTGACGCGGCGCCGGCGGGTTTTTGTTCGCCCGGCGAGCTTGATTGCTAACGGATTGCAGTTGTTTTCATGGCCAAAAAAACCGGAAAAAATCTCGTCATCGTCGAATCCCCGGCCAAAGCCAAGACCATCAATCGATACCTGGGTGATGGCTACGTGGTGAAGGCGTCGATGGGGCATGTGCGCGATCTGCCCAGCAAGGGGATGGGCGTTGATCTAGAAACATTCGTTCCTGAATACGAGATTTTGCAAAGCCGGGGAAAAGTCGTCGCCGAACTCCGCAAGCTGGCCAAGGACGCGGCCGAGATTTATCTGGCGACCGACTTGGACCGCGAAGGGGAAGCCATCGCGTGGCATCTTAAAGAAGCGCTGAATATTCCGGACAGCCGGGTCAAGCGGGTTATCTTTAATGCCATCACCAAATCGGAAATACAAAAGGCGTTTGCCAAGCCGCACCAGATCGACATTGATCGCGTGAACGCGCAGCAGGCGCGGCGGATTCTCGACCGGATCGTCGGTTACGAAATTTCCCCGCTGCTGTGGCGCAAGGTTGCCAAGGGCCTGAGCGCCGGCCGAGTGCAAAGCGTCGCCGTGCGCTTGATCGTGGATCGAGACAAGGAGATCGACGCTTTTACGCCCGCCGAGTATTGGAAGATCGCGGGCATTTTCACCGCCAGGGGTGATGCCAAATCCTGCGCAGCGCTCGAGGCCAAATGGGTGGATTTTTTAACCAACTCGACTCGATCAGATGGGTCGCAGGCCGGCAATGGCGAGCGGACAAAAATTGAGAAGGAAAAGTGGCTGACCGATCACGATGCGTTCGCCGCGGAGCTGGTTGAACTCAATGGAAAGAAGTTTGAGCCGGACAACAAGTCCGCCGCGCGTGCGGCCGCGGAACTGCTTGGGCTGGTGATCGAAACCGATGCGACGACGGAAGACCCGGAGGCCAAAGGCCCGGCCAGGCACAAGAGTGAATTGGCCGGCCGGATCAAGAACTGCCCGGAGTTCAAGGTTGAAGCGATCGAGCGGAAGCGTTCATCGAGCCGTCCGCCGGGGCCTTTCATCACCAGTACACTGCAACAATCGGCCAGCAGCCGGCTGAGTTTCGGCGCGCAGAAGACCATGCGAGCTGCTCAGTCGTTGTATGAAGCCGGACACATTACTTATATGCGTACCGACAGCACGAACCTGTCGGCCGATGCTTTGGGGATGGTCCGGGCGTATATCAAGGACGAGTTTGGCGAGAAGTATCTTCCGGCCCAGGCCAATATCTATTCGTCATCAAATAAGAGCGCGCAGGAGGCGCACGAAGCGATCCGGCCCACGGATGTGAGCAAAACCCCGCAGGGGATGCGCTCGCTGCTCGGTGCGGACGAATCCCGGCTGTATCAGTTGATCTGGAACCGGTTCGTGGCCTGTCAGATGCCGCCGGCGCAGTTCGATCAAACCAGCGTGTCGATCGCGGCGTTAGGGCGCACCGGCCGGGCGATCTTCCGGGCGACGGGCCGCAAGCTGGTATTTGATGGGTTTATGAAGGTGGCGGGCGTGAGCAGCGAGGACCAATTGCTGCCGGAACTGCGCCAAGGCGCTACCGTCTATCCGCTTGAATTTCAGCCCAGTCAGCACTTCACCCAGCCACCGCCCAGGTTCAGCGAAGCGACGCTCGTCAAAGAACTCGAGCGCCTCGGCATCGGCCGGCCCAGCACTTATGCCAGCATCATTCAGACCATCCAGGACCGGCAATATGTGCAGCAGGTTGATCGGCGGTTCTGGTCTACTTTGCTGGGAAAGATCGTCACCGAGAAGTTGATCCAGGCGTTTCCCGAAATTCTCGACGTGAATTTCACCGCCGATATGGAAGCCAAGCTTGACACCATCGAAGAAAAGCATGTCGATTGGGTCAAGCTGCTGAAGGATTTTTACGGCCCGTTCCATGCGGTGGTGGACGGCGCGCTGGAGAAGATCGAACACGCCGGCGGGGCGACCAGCCCATACAAGTGCCCCAAGTGCGGCAAGGAAATGCTCTATCGGATCAGTAAGAGCGGGTTTTTCCTGGCGTGCAGCGATCGTGAGTGCGCCACCACCCAGCCGGTAGACCCACAGGGCAAGCCCACTGTTCGCGAGGTCAGCGAATACAAGTGCCCGATCTGTGGCCGCGAGATGATCAAGCGACAGGGCCGCTTCGGGCAGTTCCTGGGCTGCTCGGGTTATTCGATCAAGAACGATAAGGGCGAGCCAAGCTGCAGCACAGTCATCAACCTCGACAAGGAAGGCCGGCCGCTTCCACCCAAGCCCGCGCCCATTCCCACCGGAATTAAGTGTGACAAATGCGGCGAAGGCGCGCTGGTCCTGCGCGGCGGCAAGCGCGGCCCCTGGCTGGGCTGCAACCGTTTCCCCAAATGCCGCGGGATGAAGAGCCTGGCCAAACTGGAACCGGATCAGAAGAAGCACGTCGAAGCGCTGATTCCATTACTAAATGAAGAATCTGCCAAGGCGCAGGAACTGGCGGCCAAGGTCATCAGCGATAATCCCACGCTGGCCGCGTCCAACGTCAAGACCGGCCCGATCACCACGGATATTGACTGCGACGAGTGCGGCAAGCCGATGATCATCCGCCAAGGCCGTCGCGGGCCGTTCCTGGGTTGCAGCGGGTATCCCAAATGCAAGAACACCGGCGAAGTGCCAGCGAAGCTGGTTGAAGAATTGGGGCTGAACGGCAAGGCCACCGAAACGCCAGTGTCTTCTAAGGATGATACGAGTGAGACAGATTCGGCTGCCGATTAGTTTTGCCCGTGATGCTTATATTGAATCCCGCGGGCAGATATAGCCGATCCATCGGTCCATCAGAAGGCCCTGGGTTGCAGGGAATTTGAACTTGATTGACGTTGCGCCAGAACGTCGTTAAGGTCATTTTGGCGGGCTGGTTAGACAACCCCAGAACGTGCCAGGAGAGTGCGGGCGCTGGCCTCGCTTCGGTTGCCGAGTACCCGGCCGGATGCTGGCGGGCAGGACCGATTCCTCAACGACATAATTCACGAGAGCGCTCCATGCACGTTCTCTACGTTCATCAGAATTTTCCGGCCCAGTTCGGCCACATCGCTCGGCACTTGGCGCTGACGCGCGGCTGGCGATGCACCTTTGTCAGTGAAACCCCTCCGGGCACGATCGAGGGGATCGAGAAGATTCAATACAAGACAACCGGTGGGGCAACACAGCAAAACCACTTCTGCTCCAGAACCTTTGAGAATTGCGTCTGGCACTGCGACGGCGTGCATCGCGCGCTCAAGCTACGGCCGGATATCCAGCCGGATTTAATCGTCGGACACAGCGGATTCGGCAGCACACTGTTTTTACGCGAGCTTTATCCGAAGACCCCGGTCATCAACTTGTTTGAGTTTTATTACAGCGCGCACGATCCCGAAGGCGACATGGATTTTCGATCCGACCTTGGCTGGAAGATCCCGGAGGAAAAATATCTGCGCTCGCGGTGCCGCAATGCGATGATCCTTCTCGATCTGGAGAACTGTGATGCCGGGTACACCCCCACGCAATTTCAAAAGTCGCGGTTTCCGAAGATTCATCAGCGGAAACTGCAAACGATCTTTGATGGCGTGGATCGGCGGATTTATCACGGACACGATGAAGCGTTGCGCCTTCCGATGAACCTGCGCAAGCCCCGCAATGTTGCCGGTGTGAAAGTCGGGGCGCAGACGCGCATCGTCACCTACGTCAGCCGGGGGTTTGAATCGATGCGCGGGTTCGACATTTTCATCCGTGCTGCGGGGAAAATAGCCAGAGAATTCCCTGACGTGGTTTTTTTGGTCGTCGGAGAAGACAAGGTTGTTTACGGCGGAGACGAGAGCTATCTGGAAGGAAAGGCAACGTTTAAAATGTGGGTTTTGGCCAAAGAGCAGATCGACCTCACCCGCGTGCATTTTCTGGGCCGACTTGCCCCCGCGGACCTGGGGCGATTGCTGGCGGTGACAGATTTGCACATCTATCTGACGGCACCGTTTGTCTTAAGCTGGAGCATGATGGATGCCATGAGCTGCGGCGCGGTGGTGCTGGGATCAAGAACCCCCCCAGTGATGGAGATGATCTGCGACGGTGAAAACGGCCTTCTGGCGGATTTCTTCAATGCCGACGAGCTGGCCGAGAAGGCCGTGCGGGTTTTGAAGGACCCCGATGCCCACCGCCCGCTCGGCCGTGCCGCCGAACGCATGGTGATCGACCGCTATAGTCTCGAAGCGGTGCTGCCAGCGATGCTTAAGATGTACGAAAAGGCGATGGTCAAGGGTAGCTGAAGGCAGTGCTGCCTGCCTGCAAAGCTTTTTGCATCAGAAAGGCAGGAGTGTTCTTTTTAAGGGCTTGTGGTACATAGTTGTCCCATGCGAATCACAAATTTCAGCCTCATCGTCGTTGCGGTCTTGGGGTTCGTTTTGGATCGCGCACTTACGCCGGCCGCGGCGAAGAACATCATTAAGGAGCCAGCCACCATGCCCAGCGCAAGCGAAACCCCTGCGGTGCTTGATTTTGTCATGAAGGACATTGATGGTAAGGACAAGAACCTGGCCGATTTCAAGGGCAAGGTGGTGATGTTTGTGAACGTCGCCAGCCGCTGTGGCAATACCAAGCAATACGCCCCATTGGAAAAGCTGTACCAAACATACAAAGACCGCGGGCTGGTCATCGTGGGGTTTCCGGCCAATCAATTTGGTGGGCAGGAACCGGGCAGCGACGAAGAGATCAAGGCCTTCTGCACCGGCAAATACAACGTAACCTTTCCGATTATGTCGAAAATCGTCGTCAAGGGTGAAGGGATTCATCCGCTTTACAAGTTTCTGACCGAAAAAGAGACGGACGGTGAATTTGCCGGCGAGATCGAGTGGAATTTTGCGAAATTTTTGATCGATCGATCGGGCAAGGTGTTTGCCCGGTTTGATCCGAAGCAGTCGCCCGACACGCCGCAGGTGGTGCGGGCGATCGAGGCGGCATTGGGCGACAAATAGGAGGATCAGGCTGTGGGCGATACTCAGGTGATTGAGCGGAGGTATGCGCTGGCTAAAGAGCAGTTTGCGCAGTGGAACGTGGATACCGAGGCCGCGATCAAGCGGCTGGCAGGGGTGCCGGTAAGCGTGCATTGCTGGCAGGGGGATGATGTCGGTGGTTTTGAACGGAAGGCCGAGCTGGGCGGGGGCCTGGCCGTGACCGGAAACTATCCCGGCAAAGCGCGCAGCGTCGATGAACTGCGTAGCGATCTGCAAAAGGCTTATAGCCTTATTCCCGGCAAGCATCGGCTGAACCTGCACGCCATCTATGGCGAGTTTGGTGGCAAGGCCGTTGATCGAGACGCCATCTTGCCCGAGCATTTTTCCGGCTGGATGGACTGGGCGGGCCAGCAGGGCATCGGGATGGATTTCAATCCCAGTTTTTTTTCGCATCCCCTGGCCGCCGATGGTTTTACGCTGGCCCACCGGGATGCCGGCATTCGCCGGTTCTGGGTGGACCACGGTATCGCCTGTCGCAGGATCGGGGCCGAGATCGGGCGAAGGTTGAAGAACACCTGCGTGACCAATGTTTGGATTCCCGACGGCTATAAGGATTCGCCGGTGGATCGGTCCACCCCGCGGCGAATTTTGGAGCAATCACTTGATGCGGTCTTTGCCGAATCGATCGATCCGAAATTGAATCTGGACGCGGTCGAGGGAAAACTGTTCGGGCTGGGGTCGGAAAGCTACGTCGTGGGTAGCCACGAGTTTTATCTCGGCTATGCGATTCGCAAGAACAAACTGGTGTGCCTCGATGCCGGGCATTATCACCCGACCGAAAGCATGGCGGACAAAATCAGCGCGGTTTTCAGCAGTCTGAAAGAGATTTTGTTGCACGTCAGTCGCGGGGTGCGCTGGGACAGCGACCACGTGGTGACATTGAATGACGACCTTCTGGCCATCGCGCAGGAACTGGTTCGCGGGGATTACCTGTCGCGGACTCACATCGGGCTGGATTATTTCGATGCCAGCATCAATCGGGTGGCCGCGTGGGTGATCGGCACACGCAACATGCTCAAGGCGCTGCTTATCGCCATGCTGGAACCGATCGCGCGTTTGAAGCAGGTGGAAGCCGAGGGCGATTTGACGGCTCGCCTGGCACTTTTGGAGGATGTGAAAATGCTGCCGATGGGTGCGGTGTGGGATTTTTACTGCCTGAAGCAGGGCGTGCCCCCCGGTGGCGATTGGCTTGATGAAATCAAGACTTACGAACGAATCGTTCTGAGCAAGCGAGGATAAATCTTGACCTTGGGCATTGAAGGGGCATACTGAATAGTCTTGAGACGTTTGATACCGAGAACTCGCCAATTTCTGGTGGTGGCGTTGGTGGCTACGGCGCTTTGCGCCGATGGCGTGGCCAAGGCCGCGCCGGCGTTGCGCCCGCAGGTGCAGCAGATGGCGACCCGCTTTGCCCGGCGGCTGACCAGTGGTTTCCGCCAGGCGGTGCCAAGCTCGGCGGTGTTGCAAAGGCGGTCCGAGGGGGCGGATATCCAGGCGCAAGGCAGTCGTGCAATCGACTGCGCGCAGTCTTTTTCCCCGATCGTGATGTCTCCTTTCCATTGCCGACTTCCCCCGCCGGCGGCTTAATCCATTTCCGGTTCGGTATCGGTATTCTGTAATAGTTATCATGTTCCTCGGCGGCGCGCGTCGCCTCCATTCGTCCTTCCAAGGTGTTTTCATGGCCCTCACTGTTGGCAAAGTCCTCATCAAAGTTTTCGGCAGTCGAAACGAACGTTTACTCAAGCGCTATCGCAAGATCGTCGAGCAGATTAACGCCTTTGAACCGAAGGTCAGTTCCATGACCGACCCGGAACTGCACGCGCGCACGCAGGAACTCCGCGAAGGGCTGATCGCCAAGAATCTGAAGCCGATGGAGGTTATGCCGGAGGCGTTTGCGCTGATTCGTGAATCCATGGACCGGCACATCGGCATCCGGGCGATTTTCAATCCTGAAACCAATTTCGATCCCGAACAATTCGATGACGAAATGCTCCAGGCGTATGACCAGGTGCAGAAGGCGATGATCAGCACGGGCCAGAGCTGGGAGCGCGTGCCCATCCCGCCGCAAATTTACGACGCGGTTCGGAAGCTGTATCCCGAGAGCCGCCCGCCGTTCCGGGCCAGATGCTTTGACGTCCAGCTTATAGGCGGGCTGGTGTTGTACGAAGGCAAAATCGCGGAAATGGCGACAGGTGAAGGAAAGACGTTCGTAGCCCCGCTGGCCTGTTTCATGCGCGTGCTGGAGGGCTTTAAGTGCCACGTGGTGACGGTGAACGATTACCTGGTGCGTCGTGACGCATCGTGGGTTCGATCGGCATTTGAAAACCTTGGCGTGAGCGTCGGATTTATTCAGAGCGATTTCGAGCCTGGCGGTGAAGCCCGCGGACTGGCTTACAAGTGTGACATCACCTACGGCACCAACAGCGAGTTCGGATTTGACTTCCTTCGAGACAACATGAAGGAAAAAGCCGAATTGCAGGTGCAAGGCCCGCTGGATTTTGCGATCGTTGACGAGGTGGACAGCATTCTGATCGACGAGGCACGTACCCCGTTAATTATCTCCGGTGCTGCGCACGACGACGCGCCGAAATATCGGGCGGCCGATGTTGTTGCGCGGAAAATGCTGGAATTGAACAAGACCTGGGACGAGAACGAGAGAAAGATCGACGCGGCCAAGCGCGCCATGAAGGCCGCCGAGGGGGACGAGGACAAGGTGAAGGGCAAGGACAAGCGCGAGCTGGAACTGGTTCGCGCTCGTCAGGCCCAGGCAGAAAAGGCATTGACTGAGGCCGAAGCGAAGAAGTCGTCGCTGGTGCAGTATTACGAAGTGGAACTGGATCGTAAGAGCGTGCATCTGACGCACGAAGGCGTGAGCGCGGCGCAGGACGCTGCCGGCGTGGGCAGCTTTTATGTCGGCAATAACATGGAGTGGCCGCATTTGATGGAGCAGTCGCTGCGCGCCCATGCGGTTTATGAAAAGGACAAGGATTATGTGATCGAGCGGGGGCAGGGTGGGCAGATGGAAGTGGTGATCGTGGACGAATACACGGGCCGCAAGATGGCGGGTCGGCAGTGGTCGGACGGATTGCACCAGGCGGTGGAGGCGAAGGAGCGGGTGCCGATCAAGCAGGAGACGCAGACGCTGGCAACGATCACGCTTCAGAATTTTTTCAAAATGTACAAGTCGCTGTCGGGCATGACGGGCACGGCCCAGACCGAGGCCGAGGAATTCAGCAAAATCTATCGGCTGGAAGTCGTCACCATTCCCACCAATCGTCCCATCGCCCGCAAGGACCATGAAGACCGGGTTTACCGATCGGAGAAGGAAAAGTGGGAAGCGATTATCGACGAGATCAAGGAGACGGCCGATGCCGGCCGCCCGGTGCTGGTGGGCACCACCAGCGTGGAAAAGAGCGAGATGCTTTCGACCATGCTGAAGCGAAAATATGGCGTGGAACACGAGGTGCTTAACGCCAAGTATCACGAGCGTGAAGCCATGATCGTGGCCAAGGCCGGCGAGCAGATTAAGGATGCGGCGGGGAAAATGATCGGCCAGGTAACGATCGCCACGAACATGGCCGGTCGCGGAACGGACATCAAGCTGACCAAGGCCACGACCCCGGCGGGGGGCCTGCATGTGATCGGCACGGAGCGTCACACGGCGCGGCGCATCGACAACCAGCTTCGCGGGCGATCGGGCCGGCAGGGAGACCCGGGTTCTTCGCGGTTTTATATCTCGCTGCAAGACGATTTGATGAAGATGTTTGCCGGCGAGTGGACGATCCGGGTGCTTGGCTGGCTGGGCATGGAAGAGGGAATGGCCATTGAGGACAAGCGCATCACCAAGGGGATCATCCGCGCGCAGAAGAAGGTGGAAGAGCGGAACTTTCTGGCTCGCAAGAACCTGCTGGAATACGACGAAGTGATGGACCATCAGCGGACGACGTTTTATGGCATGCGTCAGAAGGTGCTGGAAGGCCGCGACGTTGACCAGGTGATCTGGAGCATGATCGGCGAGGCCATCACCGATGCGGTGGACAAGTATGTGACGCAGGATGTTGTCGCGGCGACGATCTGCGAATGGGCGAAGATGAACTATGAGGTGAGCATCGAGCCGGCCGATCTGCGCGGGATGCGCGACATTCAATCGCTGGAAGGGTACATCAAGAACATGGCCCGCGCCGAAGCGGCCACGACCATCACCGCCACACTGGGTGAGTACATGGGCGAAGGCGAGACCGAGCAGTCGCAAAGCTGGGACGTGAAGGGACTGGCTGGGTGGGCCAAGAGCCGTTTTCAGGTCACGCTCAATCCCGCCGAGATCAAGCGCATGGACGAAGGCGAGCTTGAAGATCGCCTGCGCACGGCCGCGATAGCGCAGATCGACACCCGCGACGTTAATGGCATCATGCCCTTCCTGGAAAAGCATTATGCCGAGACGCAGCTTTCGCAATGGGCGATGGAGAAGTTTGGTGTGGAAGTCTCGGCCGAGGAAATCACCGAAACGGGGCTGGAGGCGCGCTCAACCCCCGCTGCGGCCATTGCCGAGATGATTGATAAGCGCGCCCGCGCGGCTTATGCCCGTCGCGAGGTTGAATATCCGGTGGATCATGTGTTGACCTACGCCTTCGGGGGTGAAGGCGGCACCACCGACAACGCCTACGCCGCCGACTGGGTACGCGCATGGGCCAAGGGTAAGTACAACATCGACCTGCCCATCGACCATATCCGCAGGCAGACGATCTACGAATTGCACGCGGAACTGGTGGAGCATCAGCGCCGCTTCCTGGAAGGCGGGGCATTGGAAGCCGAGGTGGACCAGATGCTGGCCGACAACCCCTCAGCGGCCACGCTGGCCAGCCGGTTTACCGAGCGGTTCAACACAAGAATTAGGCCGGAGGACCTGACGGTTCGGCCGGTGGCACCCAGCGATTCAGAAGATGACCAGCCGACGACCGCCCGCGAACTTTTGCGCTTGCGGGCGCGGCAGGTGCTGCGAAAAGAACTGACCGATCTCGAACAGTTCGTCCTCATCCAGATTTTCGACCAAAGCTGGAAAGATCATTTGTATGCGATGGACATGCTCAAAGGTGGAATCGGCCTCCACGCCTTCGCCGAGCGCGATCCGCGGGTGCTGTTTAAGAAGGAAGGCTTCGAATACTTCCAGCAGATGATGGCGGGCATTCGAGACAAGGTGACAGACCTGATTTTCCGCGCGCGGATCATGGGAGCGGTGGAGCGCAAGAGCGCCTACAACGTCACCTCGGCCACGCACGAAGCGACCAGCAGCTATGGCGTCGGCGAAACGGTCCAACCGGCCGCCCCGACCGACCCGCTGCCGGCAGAAGCCGCTTCGGGCAACGAGGAAACCGCTGTCCGTGTGAAGACCATTGTCCGCGAGAAGGCCAAGGTCGGCCGTAACGACCCATGCCCCTGCGGAAGCGGAAAGAAGTACAAGCACTGCTGCGGGCAGAACGTGGCGTAATATTTCGTCCATTGTGGCCTGTGCTGCCGCAACACAAAGATTGTCGATGGTGGCCGGGAACTTTTCCTTCCCTGCGGCGTCCAAGTAGCATGACGTTCAGAGAGCAACGTCACTTTTGCTTACGAGGACACCCTTATGCGTCATCCATTTCCCGTTCGCCGGGCATTAGTATTGGCATTCTTTGCCGGATCGAGCTTTCTGGCCGATCAATCGCACGCCCGCATCAAGCTCATCACGCTGCCGGTGCGCCAGCGGGTGGAAATTCAGCTCGATCATCCCAGCGCCACGCTGGTTGAAGAAGAGCGCATCGTCCCGCTCGTGCAGGGCACAAATCAGGTCGATTTTTCTTGGGCCAATACCGCGATCGATGCCAACACCATTTTGTTTCGAGTGATGGGGCCGGTGGAAGGCAAAGACCTTCAGGTCAACGTGCTTTCGGTCAGCTATCCGCCCAATGAAAATGCCCTGGTGTGGCAGGTGTCGGCCAGCGCGTCGGGTTCGGCCCGCGTGCGCATCAGTTATCTGCTGGGCAACCTTTCCAAGTCGTTTAACTATCGCGCCGTTGCGGACAAGGACGAAACCTCGCTCGATTTATTGCAGTACATCCGCATCAACAACCTGGCCAATGAATCTTTCGGCTCGACCGGCCTGTGGGCGGGGTTTGGGCCGAGATTTCTCAAGCCCATCGGCCTCAACGAAACCAAGGAAATGCTCATGCAGAGCTATGCCAAGGTTCCCATCACCAAGACCTACAGTTGCAACCCGGCAGAGTTCGATTATCTCGACCGGGCACAAAACAAGCTGCGCGTTCCGATGCACTATGTGCTGAAAAACGCCAAGGCCAATCAAATGGGCCTGGCGGCGTTGCAGTTTGGCAAGGTTCGCATTTTTCAGGACGACGGCCGCGGCACCACCGCGTTCACCGGCGAGGACTGGGGAAAATTTACGCCCATCGATGACGAGATGAAGCTGTACCTGGGCGTCGCGCAGGACATCGTGGTCAAGCGGACGATCGCGCGCAACGATCGCAAGCGTATCGCGGGGAATCTCGAAGACACCGACGTGGTGGTGCAATACGAGATCGAGAATTTCAAGGACAAGGCTGTGACGCTGGACGTGGCCGAAAGCCTGCGGCAAATCCGCCAGGAGGTTCGTGGCGATACCGGCCGGGACGTGCAGTGGGAACTGGGGAAGGAAACCACGTTTGAAGGCGGGCCTGATGCGATCAAGACCACCTTCGACACTGCGGTCTTCCACGTCAAACTGCCCCCGCGAGGCGCTGATGGCAAAGCCGAAAAGATCACGCAAAAGTTCCATCTGATTATCAAAAACGAGTGGTAATGCTCCTTGCGCCCCGCCTGAACGCGTGTTCACCAAATATAACCAACGGAATACACCATGATTCGCAAACTGATCCTCTTCGTGGCCCTGTTCGCCGGCTTGGCCCGCGCCGAGAACGTCGATCTTTCGACGGTTCCCACGCGGGCGAGCGTTCAACTGACGATTTACAACTCCGAAGACCTGACGCTGGTTCGAGAAACGCGCCAGGTAACCTTTAAGAAGGGAATCAATCCGCTCCAGTTCAG
>JBBQSU010000076.1:0-18112 GCA_038234815.1 Tepidisphaerales bacterium
CGACCCCAGCGCCGGTTGGGCTGAGCCCAAGACGGCAAAAGTCGGATCGTTTTCGCTGCCCAAGGGTGATTCGGTGCTCCGCGTGAGCATCATCCAAGGCCCGGCTGATCTCGATCAGATGCGCTTCACCGTCGGTAAGTAAAACCCTAAAACAGCCCCCTGAAGAGGGGATAAGTACATAGATCAATATTACCAGGTTTAAGTATGTCATTGAATCCCAACGCAGATGTCGCCGAGGAGGCGGCCTGTGACCACCAGGAGTCGCAATGCGTGGCGACGTGCATGCATGCCGGAGATGGCGACAACGCCAGCGGAACGAAGGGTGTTCCAGCGTCTGAACGCGTGCCTCTGGTCGAGAAGGTCGCCTTCAGTGTGGGTGGGATCGCCGGCTCACTTCAGAGTAGCGCTGAGAACAGTTTGCTCAATCCCGTCTTTGTACTGGGGTACGGCATCTCCCCTGCCTTGCTGAGCATGCTCGGCATGATCTATCGGTTTGTGGACGCGGTATTCGACATGGTGGTGGGCTGGGTGTCTGACCGGACCCGCACTCGCTGGGGTCGTCGTCGTCCGTACATCTTCGTCGGGGCGATCCTTGGCGGACTGTGGATCCCGGTGATCTGGTTCTTTGGAAGGAACTGGAGCCAGGGAACCATCATCCTCTGGATGGCGAGCTGCATGCTGGTGCTGCTGCTTCTGAACTCCATCTGGAACATTCCTTTCCAGTGCATGCTGCTGGAGATGACACCCAACAGCAATGAGCGGACGAATGTCGCCGCCTGGCGCGGCTATCTCGGCTGGGTCGGCTGGTTGCTGATGGCGTGGAGTTGGCGAATTACCCAGTTGCCGATCTTTCACAATGCCGTGGGCAAGCCCGACGTCGTGCTGGGTGCCCGCTGGCTGACCATTGGATTTGCCGTCATTGCCATTGCCTTGGGCGTGTTGCCGGCGATTTTCGGGCGGGAGCGATATTACAAAGCGGTGCTTAAGGAGGGCAAGGTCCCCTTCATCAAGAACTTCGAGTTGACCTTCGCCAACAAGCCCTTCATGCTGCTGTCGGCTTTCACCCTCCTGTTCTTCATCGGGGCCAATCTCAAGGGCGGCCTGGCGTTCTACACGCGTCTGACCTACGTGTGCGGCGGCGATCAAGCGCTGGCCTCAACCCTGTCGGGAATCGAAGGCACGATCACCATCTTCATCGGTCTGCTGGGATACCCGGTGTTCCAGTGGATGGCCAACCGATACAGCAAGCGCACGGCGCTCTTCGCTGTCATGGGCATTATGTTTCTTGCCAGCATAAGCACCATCGTCACTTACATCCCCTCATGGCCTTATCTGAGCATGTTCAGCGGCATCTTGCTGGCGCCGGCCAACGCGGCCCTGTGGATGCTCATCCCCTCGATGACCGGCGACATTGTGGATCACGACGAGCTTCAGACCAGCGAGCGGCGTGAAGGCGCGTTCGCCGCCGTCTTCTCATGGATCTACAAGATCGCCGTTTCCCTTGGGGGCGGACTGTCCGGAGCGCTGGTGGTCTGGGCTGGTTTTGATGCCGGCCATGCCGCGGCCCAGCCGACGAACGTAATCTGGACGATGCGCGTCCTGCTTGTGGTGGTGCCGGCTGTCTTTATCCTGGCATCGGTCTGGATTCTTTTTCGCTACCCACTCACGCCCCATCGCATGACTGAGATCCGCGTCGAGCTTGAAGCGAGGCGTGGAACCATATGAACGGCTTTGAAAAACAACCAGGCGGGAGCACTGGAAACAGGAACCGGATCATGTTGACCGCGACACCAGCGAAGACCAGGGACGCGACGGCGAAGCGCGGGCGAAGCGCCGGCCACCATCGCGCCGTCGGTACCGGCCAAAATCCGGGCAGTATCGCGTGGCGCCACACGCGGTGGATCTGTAAGGTCCGCCGCGGCGCCGATCGCCGGAGCACGACTGAATTCTGACCCGCAGCAGAACCGGAACCATGAGCACGCAACCGAACGTCATCTTCCTCGTCTCCGACCAGCACAACGCCAAGGTGTTGGCTTGTGCGGGTCATCCGCCGCAGCTCACGATGGCACGTCCCGCCGCCCCGCAAATTTAACCAGCACAACAGTTTTTGTCAGGAGTTAGCCAGTATGACATCGATGGTGGCAAAGAAAGCGTCCCATTCCGCAAGCGTTCCCGCGGCCGAGGCACCACCTGAGTTGGCGCTCTGGCCTGAGGGGCTTAACTGCATCGACTATGCCACGCGCTTGAGCGCCCTGAGCGATTACCACTCGCCCTGGGCAATCACGGCGGCCGACACCGATCAGGTGGGCATCAGCCAGCTTTTTATGAAGGGGCAGCACCAGGTCTCGGCCTGCCCGGTCCTCGACGTCGCCTTGCGCCTTTATGTGAACACCGGCGAGGGCTGGAACCCGGTGCCGGTGCTTCAGCGGCAGTGCTGGCCGGGAGGCTGGCGCGAGATCGGCCGACACGGCAACGTCGAGGTGGTTCACGATGTTTTTTTTGTCTCCGGAGAATGCATTCGTTCGCGCGTTCACATGAACCTCCCCACGGGCGAGAAAGCCCCGCGCGTCGCCGTCGGTGGCGGCAGCAACAGCCAATGTTACAGCTACGAAGGCGACGCAGCCTCCGACCGGGTTAAACTGCGGATCAGCAACAGCGGCCTGAACCGCATGTTGCGGCAGCCGCACTTCTTCGCCTTCACGCTGAGCGTCATTCCTTCTGTGAAGGTGTCGAGGACCACGCTGCGCACCGATGGCGTGTATGCTCTGCCTGACCCTGAAATCGACACCGCGCCGCAGATCAACAAACGCACCGCCGACAAATCGCTTGGCTACTGGATCGAACTGAGCGTGCCCGAGCAGCAGCAATGGACCTTCGATGTTCATCTTTGCGGCAGCTTTGTGTCGGCGGCTCCGCTGCCCCCGGCCGAGGCGGCGCAGCAGGATCTCGCCGGCGTACTGGCCCGCTGGAAACGCCAACTGCGCCGGGTGGCACCGGCGCTGGCCGATGGTTACTGGCAGCGCAAGCTCACGCAGGCCAGCGCCAATCTGCTCTCATCCACTGTACGGGCCGAAGGTTTCGGAAACTTCAGCGACAAACTGAACCTCCTGGCCTCGCCGCTGGAGTGGTGCTCAACCGCCTTCTTCTGGGATGCCATGATCGGCAGCCCCACGCTGGCGATGATCGATCCCGACCTGCAGGCCCAAGTCATCGAATGTTTCGGCCAACACATGGACCGCGGCGGATTGATGCCCAGTTTCCTCAACGCCTTTCCGAAATTCGCGGCCCAGCGCTGGACGGAATGCCAGGCGCCCATCGCCACCTGGGCCGTCTGCAAGGCCTGGCGCTGCGGCGGGGCGGAGGTACCGCTGGCGAGGCTGTATCCGACGCTCAAGCTGCTGAACCAGCGATGGTTCGAGGTCGCCGATGCGGACGGCGACGGCTTCCCGGATTGGCGAAACACCGGTTGCGTCGCCGACAATTCCCCGCTCTATGACCGCTATCGCCCGGGCGGGTACAACGGCTGTTTCAATCTGCCGGCCCACAAAAGCGTCAGCATGGCGTCATACCTGCTGATGGACATGCGCTGCCTGGAAATGATCGCCGGCTCGCTGGGGCTTACCGCAGATGTCGCCGCCTGGCAAGCGCAGCGACGAGCGTTCGGTGCCCGCGTGCTGGAGGAACTCTGGCACGCTGAGGATGGGCTTTTCTACGACCGCGACTCCACCTTTGGTGATGCTACGCGTGTGAAGTCATTCTTCTCACTCCTTCCTTTATGGGCCGGGATTGACCTGTCGGAACAGGACGCTCGCCGGGCCATCGAGCGGCACCTGCTGAATCCGAAGGAGTTCTTCGGCGACGTGCCGTTCCCGTCGGTCGCTTATAACGAGCCTACCTTTGACCCCGACGGCTACTGGCGCGGCAGGACCTGGCCGCATGTCTATTTTTGGAATACCGAGATACTCTCTCGCTTCGGCTACACGCGCGAGGCGGAGATCGCACGTCACCGCTACCTCCGCCTGATCGCCAGTGCGCGCGATATTCCCGAAAATCATGCCGCCAGCATCTTCTTGCTCAAACAGAACGGCGTGCCTCACTATTCATTTGGAACCGGTACGCTCGTCCACTTCCTGCTGAATTGGCATCAACAGCCCCTATGAACCCAAAGGGCCGCACCGTCGCGGTCCTGTGCGCGGCGACTGACGCGAGTACGGCCGAGCCTATAGCAACACCGGCGGGGCGGCGATGACGCCCCGGTGCTGTCGATGGCGCACGCCGACGCGGGACACTCTTGTTTATGCAAGCTTGGGCGCCGCGAACCAGATTTCGTTGAAAATCAGGCAAATTTGCATATTTCGTGCCAATCTTGGGAACAAAAGGGGGTCCAAAGGGGGTCCCAAAGAGGTCCTTTTGGGGTCCCAGGAATGTCGCGAAGAGGTTGTTTCTGGGTCTGGCGGAGTGCTGGAAGGGTCCGGTTTGTTGCGCGCCTCGGATGCGCCAAGCCAAGGAAAGTCCCGTCGCATGAACGCGACTGAGGAACAACGTATTTGCACGTACGGCTTCGGGCGACAATATCTCCGATCCGAGCTCAAAGTCGCGCGATGGGCGCGGCGCGCAGGCCCCAGTGAGCATTGTGGCCTCTCTCGGTCCAACTCCGCCGGGCAATTGCTCCCGTTCGAATCGCGCACCGGGCAAGAACCCCGCCGCGTAAACGCAACCGGCCAAGCTGATAACCAAGACGATCGAGTGACTGTTGTTCATAAATGTAGCTCTCTACCCAATGGTCAACTGGTGCGCAAATGGCCGTGAATTCACCCAAATTTCGGAAGGACAAAAATGCTAACTCCTTTTTAAACAAGCACTTAAAATTTTTAAATATTTTTAAAATGCCGAAAAGTTTGGTGCGCTTTTGGGCGCCTAAAAGCGCACCACTTTGGCAAACTGGGTAAGATGTTCGAAATCGACCAGTCAATATAAGAAACGGTGACGCACGTCGAATTGGACTAATCGACGTGTCATCCCTTTTCTTAGCCGGGACCATGACGAACCGCCACACGCAGCCGTCGTGGTCCTGCGACGGGGCATCGTCGGCTGTCGAGAATGCTTTGAACGGGTGACTGTCATGGCAGGCTAACGGACCAGCATTCAACGGCCGACCGGGCACCAAGCCGCATCGGAATCGCAAGGACCGTTCCGCCCGGCCGACCCCAAAGCATCGTCGTCGTCCCCAAGTCCGCGAGGGAAACATAGCCCGCAAGCGTCCCATCGCCCATCGCACGCCACGGCGAACACAGTTGAGATCGCCACCGTGTAGCATTATAGTGACGCACGTCCAATTCCTTTCTGTGCCCGATCGGCCCCACGGGGAGTGCCTATGCCTGTCGACCCAACCGTCCTCTGTCCGAACTGCCGGACCGAAATCAAACTCACCGAATCCCTTGCCGCGCCGCTCATCGAAGTGACCAAGGTGCAATCGAGTAGGGTGTGTCGTACTCGACGCACCATTTTACGCGGTTATTTGGTGAGCGGTGCGTCGGGTACGATGCACCCTACATGACGTGACACGTCGGGAGACGTACAGCAAGCCTAGGCGCGTCAACAAATTCTACCCGCGTCACTCATGTCATGAGGAGCAAACCGATTGCGATTAACCTTCAATGAAATCCGCCAGCGCGCGATCCAATTCAGTCACGACTGGCGGGCCGAAACTTCCGAACGGGCTGAAGCGCAAACGTTCTGGAACGAATTCTTCAACGTCTTCGGCATTCATCGCCGGTCCGTTGCAAGCTTCGAGCGCACCGTCCGCAACCTTGAAGGCGCCTACGACCGCATCGACGTCATCTGGCAGGGCATCCTCATTGGCGAACACAAATCGCGCGGCCAGGACCTCGACAAAGCCGCCACGCAGGCGCTCGGCTACGTCCAATCCCTGACCCGCGCCGGGCGCGACCGCGAAATTCCCCGCTATATCGTCGTCTCCGACTACGCGCGCATTGTCCTTCACGACCTCGAATCCACCGACCCGCTTTTCGAATCCGTCTCGTTCCCCGTCGACGAGCTGCACCAGCACGTCCGGTTGTTCGACTTCCTCAACGGCATTCAATCCCGCCCGGCCGACCCGGAAGACCCGATCAACATCATCGCCGTCGAAGTCCTCGGCACGCTTCACGACACGCTCGAAGCTGGCGGGTACGATGGTCACAAGCTCGAACGCCTGCTCGTTCGCGTGCTCTTTTGTCTCTTCGCCGACGACACCGGCATCTTCGAGCCCGACACCTTCAAAAACCTTGTCGAAGAATCGCATGAAGACGGCTCGGACCTCGGCCCGCAGCTTGACCGATTCTTCAAAGTCCTTGACACCGCCGAACCCGATCGCGCCGCGCGCCTGCCCGATGCGCTCAAACCGCTTCCGTACGTCAACGGCAACCTCTTCGCCGAGCGTCTCGACCTGGCCGACTTCGATTCCGACATGCGCAACGCGCTGCTCGCCGCCTGCCGGTTACAGTGGGCCAAGATCAGCCCCGCCGTCTTCGGGTCGCTCTTTCAGTCGATCATGGCCGGCGACGAAGGGGCGCGGCGTCGGCGTCAGATCGGGGCGCACTACACCTCCGAACGCGACATCCTCAAACTCATCCGCTCGCTCTTTCTTGACGATTTGCGCGCCGAATTCCAGCGCGCAAAAGCCCGTCGCCCCGACCTGTTCCGGTTCCACGAAAAGCTGGCGGGGCTTAAATTCCTCGACCCCGCCTGCGGGTGCGGCAACTTCCTCGTCGTCGGTTACCGCGAACTGCGCCGGCTCGAACACGAGGTGATCGACTCTCTCTACCCCGACGGGCTGTTCGATATCTCCGCACTCGTCCGCCTGAACGTCGACTGCATGCACGGCATCGAAATCGAAGAATGGCCCGCCCGCATCGCCGAGGTCGCGATGTGGCTCATCGACCACCAACTCAACCTCGAAGCGTCCCAAAAGTTCGGCAAACCCCTGCTCCGCCTGCCCCTGAAAAAGTCCGCGAAGATCGAACACAACAACGCCCTCCGCATCGACTGGAACACCGTCCTGCCCGCGTCGCAATGTTCGTTCGTGATGGGGAATCCGCCGTTTGTTGGAAAGCAGTTTCTGACGGCAGATCAAGAAGCGGATATGGAGGCAATCTGTAGCGCGATCAGAGGGTACGGTGTATTAGACTTTGTTACGGCTTGGTACATCAAAGGTGCGAAGTACTTGGCGGGTACGACGTCATATGCTGCGTTTGTCTCCACCAATTCAATTTGCCAAGGAGAACAGGCCACCATTCTTTGGCCCGCATTACTCGCTGAAGGACTGAAGATTGCGTTTGCACATCGCACTTTTTCTTGGATGAGCGAAGCGCGTGGCAGGGCACACGTTCACGTCGTAATCGTCGGCTTCGCGATGGTTGATCCGCCAAACAGGAAAATTACGGATTACGACGCGGATGAGGCGCGTCCTGTCACGACTGACGCAAGGAACATCGGCCCGTACCTTGTCGACGGACCCGATCTCGTGATTTCCTCTCGCACGCGACCGATCTGCGATGTTCCCCCGATTGTCTTTGGAAGCATGCCGAACGAGGCGAAGCCAAAACGAAATCAGTTGGAAGGCCGAGTAAGCCCCGAAGAGCTGGAGCAACGTCTCAGCGATCAACTTTTGTTGGACACTCCGTCCCGCGACGAGTTGCTAGCGAAAGAACCGGCTGCAAGAAAATGGATTCGCCGAATCTACGGCTCCGAAGAATTCATCAACGGCATTGATCGTTGGTGCCTCTGGATGGTCAACATTACGCCTGCGGAGCTTCGTGCCATGCCTGAAGTCATGAAGCGGGTCGAAACAGTGCGGAAAAACCGTTTGGAAAGTACCCGTGAAACAACAAACGGGCTTGCGTCCACGCCATTTTTATTTGGTGAAATTCGACAACCGGCTACGAAATACCTCTTAATCCCCTCAGTGTCTTCAGAAACGCGCCCGTACATCCCGATGGGTTTCATGAGTCCTGAAGTAATAGCTAGCAACCTCGCCCTCTTGGTGCCGAATGCGACGCTCTACCACTTTGGAATCCTGACCAGCACGATGCACATGGCGTGGGTTCGTCAAGTCTGCGGGCGGTTGGAGTCGCGGTATCGTTATTCCAACAAGCTTGTTTACAACAACTTCCCCTGGCCGCAGGACGTGAGTGAGAAGCAGAAGTCCGCCGTGGAGGTTGCGGCGCAGGGGGTGTTGGACGCGCGGGCGGGGTTTGCGGGTCAGACGCTGGCGGATTTGTACGACCCGCTGGCGATGCCCAAGGCGTTGCGGGACGCGCACAAGAAGCTGGACGCCGCCGTCGACAAGTGTTACCGACCGGCCCCGTTCGTCAGCGAGCGGAACCGGGTGGAATATTTGTTCGAACTGTATCAACGCCTCGTCATGCCCCTGACGGCCGCGGCAAAACGAACCCGCCGACCGCGGGCGGAGTAAAGCGGGTGTATGTCGACCGTCTTACGTTGTTCTGCAAAGGGGTGAAGCCCCGCGCCCGTGGAACCGAATTTCCTATCCGTTGCGTTTTTTCAGTTTTCAATAGTGGTGGACGTCCGCGCGCAACTGAGATGAACAAACGATAGGTGATGCTTGCCGTCAATGCGACCAAGCGATCAACCTTCGTTTGCCAATGCAACTATGCCGTCCGGCCCAGCCGGGAATCGCCTTGCAAGTGGATCAAGGCATAGGTGTTTCAATCAATGCGCCAAGGTTAGATCCCGCGTGGTCGCGGCGGCGGTTGCTTTGGCCAGTTTCTTGGCGGCGCCGATTTTCTTAAGCCAGATGAACCCGGCGACGGCCACGGCGATCAATCCGATGCCCAGGAGAGGGCGATAGGTGAGCCACGCGACGGCAATCACGATCAGACCCAATCCCACCGCCAAAATGCCGGCCATGACGGCAGTGCCAGCGCTAAGCAGGTCGCCCAGGAACGGGATGACGTCGGCGAAGGTTGAGAGCGGGCTAAAGATGGCGCAGAGACCGATCCACAGCGCGATCAGGCCGACGAGACGGATGATCCATGTCAGTCGGGCATTGGCCGCCTGGGCGGTGGCGAACATGGCCTTTGCATCCTTAGAGCCCATTTCCAGCAGTGCGATCTGCGTATTCTGGCTGGTGGTCATGGGAACGAGCATCGAGGCGCGCTGCTGGGCCACCACGCTGATGAGCGCGGGCCTGGCCATCTGAAGTGTGACGCGCACGTCGCCGATCTGCGGCTTGGATGCGTCGGCGCCGGAATAATAGACGCCGTTCTTCACGGCAAACCCGGCGGGCAGGCCTTTCACCGTCGGAGCGCTGGGGCTGGTGGCGGGGGTGGGGATCGCTTCAAAATTGTTGATCTGATCCGCCAATTCTCGGCCCAGTGTAAACGCGGCGACGCTGATCGGGTCAGCCGTCCACGTCTGGTTAGGAAGTGTGAAATCAGGATTGCTATGGTCGGGTTGCTTGAATTTACTGGAATCGATCTCATGATCGCTCCAGAGCTTTTCGTAGCTGTAGGTGACGTTGGTCGTCGAGCTTCCGCCGAGATTTTTTTCGGTCTTCTCGGATTTGGTTTCCTTCCACTGATACATTTCAACCTTGCGTCTCAGTTTCAAGGCAGGCTGCGAGACAGAAAAGGCCGGGTCGGTGAGCATCTGCGCGGTGGTGGCCTGGGCGGTGAAGTGGACGAGCGCCCCTTCGTTTGGGGCAGTGACCACGGTGGGGTCGACGGTGATGACGTGGGCAGCGCCTTCGTGCAATCCCTTGGCAGTTTTCACCGCCCGGCCTTCGTTCCAGAACAGCGCCACAACGCCGATGGCCACGAAAACAAGACCGATGACAACGCTTTTGAATGATGATACCAGCCGTCCGATCCATGTTTGATGGATGACTTCGCGAAATTCGTCGGCCACGATTTGCGCTCCTTGGTTGGATTCCTTAAAAACAACATTTGTTCACCGGCCAGTTTCCCGAAATTGGCGATGAAACGAAAATTAGAATCAACGCACCGGAATTCGGCAACCTTTCAACTAAAAAGGTTTCCTAAACCGCACTTACTGGATGTCCGATACCCCCACGCCCCCGGTACCTGCAACCCCGCGCCCCGTGGAATCAAATTTCCTATCCGTTAAAGAACCACGAGCACGAATGAGTTGATTCCTACGCATGGCCGCCTTCCCTTTCTTGAAAGAGTCAAAGTCAATTTCGCGACTAGCCCTTGAACGTATGGCCAAAATCTTTGCCGGTGAGGATGTCCCCGGCCGCGAGGGTCACGTCGTAGTACCCCGGGGCCGGGAGGCTCACCAGATATCCCGGCCGGAGGTACTTGCGAAGCCGGTATGTGCCTGGGGCCAGATTAAAGCTGTAGTTGCCCGCGGCGTCCGTGAGCCGGTTCGCCTCACCGACATCAAAAACGCCGTTGTTGTTCTTGTCGATATAGACCATGCTCGACACAAGCAACGGTTCGCCCGCATCGCGCTTGCCATTGGTGTTCTTGTCATCGAAGCACGTTCCCGTGATCTTGCCCGGATCGCCGAAGTATTGCATCACGCCGTTGCCGGCGGTGACGATGAAGTTGCCCAGAGGCGTCAGGGCCAGTTTGTCGAACGCTGCACCACCGGCGAGTGTGCGTTGTGCCAGGCCGCGCTCGCCAAACGTCGGGTCGATGTTGCCCGCGGTGTCGAAGCGCACGAGCGTTGCTTTGCCGCCGAAGTGTCCGGAGAGCACGATCTTCTCGTCGCCTTGCACCACGATATCGCGGAGGGCAAAGCCCGGCAGTTGATCAAGTTCAAGCATGCCGCCCGCCGCGAATGAAAGATCGGGCGTCAGGTCAGCGTTGAAACGGGCGAGGTAGAGGCCACCGCTGGAGTGCTTGCCCGCAACGGCGATCTTGTCGCTGTGGGCGACCGCGACCAAAGCAAGAACCGAATCGGCAGGAAGCGCGGTGGCGCGATTGCCCGCAGGAGAAAGCAGCGATACTGCGGGTGTTACATGGTGAATGCCGCTCCACCAGGCTGCGGCGGTGTAATCCAGATTGGTGATCGCGGCAATTCCGTCGCCGCGCACGTCGATGTCAGCGACGCGGACACTGGCGAAATACTGCGTAAGGACTTCACCGTTTTGGGAAATCTCGACGATGCGCCCATCTTTCACCCAGCCGGAACTGCTGGCAGAATTATCATACTGATAGGCGAGCAGCACCCGACCATCCAATGTTCCCGCAACGCGGAAGTCGAAATAGGCTGTCGAGCCGGGATAGCCGGCATCTCCCCAGTCGTCATCAAAGACAAGGAAGCCATTGGCCCCGAAGGTTGTGTCCAGGGTGCCGTCGGCGTTAAACCGTTCAACAAGGATGTGATTGAACTGCGTGTAATACTCGGGGTCTGGATATTCGTCGCTTTGATAGCGGCGGCCCGACACGACGCCCGCCGCGATCACCTTGCCTGCCGGTGTGACGCCGAGCTCTTCGAGATTGACATTCATCTCAATCAACCCGGTGGGGAGTTTCAACAGCTCGAGCGGCGGTGGAACCGGCGTCACGCTGACCGTTCCAAGCCGCTGGCCAGAGGCCGAGTAATGCGTGAGACCGGAATAGAATGAACCATCCGGCAGCAACACGAATTTACCGATTCCACCGGCAGAAAAACCACTGACGCCGAAACCGGTGTCCAACGTGCCGGCCACGTTCCAGAAGGTACGCCCGACCGTCGCCACATTCGAATAGCCGCTATTCCCAGCACCGTTGTTGGCACGCACGCGGAAGTAGTGGGTTTTGCCCGCGGTGAGACCGGTGATGGTACAGGCGGTCGCGTTGGTACCGGCTGTGGTTACTTGCGTCCAGGGGCCGCTTGCAGACAGCGATACTTCGATCTTGAAGCGATCCTCGTTGAAGGAGTTATCCTTCCAAGTGAGCTTCACACTCGTCGCCGAGAGCGCCTTGGCAGTTAGTTCGTTCGGCGCCGCAGGCAGCGTTACATTGGCATGTCGCTCAACGGCGCCGATATCCACAATGCCATTGACGATCCGCTTGTAGCCACGCTGATCGCTCGTCACACCCGCAGGAATCAGCGCGTTGGATCCATGATCCAGCGCCGGACTGCCCGGCAGCGGCATCATCGTCTTCATCGGCCCGCCGTTGTATGTCAGTGGACCAAGCAGCGGGTTCAGCGGGCTTTCCAGCGTGCCGGTGAGGTCGCTGGAAAGCCACGTCGCCCCGCCCTCGGCAGTGCCGATCAGGTTGTTGCCCTTGGACTCGAACGTGCCCGTCCAGTACCCGCTCCCGGAAACCGCGACATCGATATATGGCAGCCAGGCGTCGCCTACCAGGTGATTGCCCGCAACGATCGAGTTAGCCAGCGTCGTCGTGCCCATCGCGTTGAACGGCAGGCAGATCCCGCCTCCCCCCATGAACGAGGCGGACGCGGTGTTGTTGGTTATGGTGGAATTGACGATCTGCAGGAGGAGATTCGATTCGCCGACGTCGATCCCGCCGCCGTAGCTGCTGTCAGTCACGCTGTTGCCGGTGATCGTAACGTTCGTCAGGTAAGTGGAGCCCTCGCTGAGGAGTCCGCCGCCGTCGCCTCCCATGGCGTAAACCGGTGTGTCGACGTGGTTGTTTGAGATCGTGACGTTGCGCATCACCGCTGTGCCGTAGTTGGCAATGCCCCCACCCCCGGCGATCCCGCCGTGATTCCGGGTGATCGCAGCATTCGTCATCGTGAGCGTCCCGTGGCTAATAATCCCGCCGCCGGCCGAATCGAGCCAGGCATGATCACCGACGCTCGCGGCATAGACGTCGCCATGTGTGATCGTTACGCCAGAGAGATTAACGGTCGCACCGGCGTCGACCTCAAGTACCCGGCTCTTGTCATTGCCGCTGATGGCCAGCCGATCCGCGCCGGGCCCGGTGATCGTTGTGGAATATGCGGTGTTGCTCAGTTCCAACTGCGATCCCGAAAGCACGATCGTCTGCTTCGTGGCAAAGACCGTCTTGTCGAACGTAATCGTCGTCGGCTCAGCGGCCTTGTTGGCAATCTCGACAGCATTCCGCAGGCTGATATTGGGACTGCCAACGGGGAACAGGGTGTCCAGCACAGAATTCACCACCACTGTGCTGAGCAGCACTCGGTTCTCGAGTGCTTCAACCGCCGCGCGCACAATCCGCGCGGCATCTCGATTCGTGCTTCGAGTGTTCTTTGAATCGAAATGCCGCGTCAGTTGCGTAGTTCGCATGATTCACCTTTTCCAGAAACGTCTCCTCCCGTATCACTCTCTGTTCAATGTGTTCGCGGTCATGCAATGAATGCATGCCCGAAATCCCTGCCGGTAATGATCTCCCCCGCGGACAGGGCAACGTCGAAATACCCCGCGGCGGGCGTAGTAACCCGGTAGCCCGGCCGGAGGTACTTGCGAAGCCGGTACGTGCCTGGGGCCAGATTAAAGCTGTATTTCCCCGCAGCGTCCGTGAGCCGGTTCGCCTCACCGACGTCAAAAACGCCGTTGTTGTTCTTGTCGATATAGACCATGCTCGACACCAGCAACGGCTCGCCCGAATCGCGCGTCCCGTTGGCATTTTTGTCCTCGAAGAGGGTGCCGGAAATCTTGCCGGGATCGTTCGGCAGGACCGTCGTGTTCAAAAGCACGCTGACACCACCATCCACATTCCCCATGGCGATATCCGGCTTTTCATCACCGTTGAAATCTCCGGCCACAATGGAAAACGCCCAGCCCGTGGCGGGGAATACCTGCGCCGGGTAAAACGTTCCGTCTCCGCGGCCCGCCAATACTCCGGCGCTAAAATAGGCCGCGACGAGGTCGAGGCGTCCGTCGCGATTAAAATCGGCGGCGGCCATATTGTATGAGTACTCGTAACCCTGGTTCACCGGCTGCAAGAACGTTCCGTCACCTTTGTTGAGTAGCACGACGGCGAGCTTGTTTTCCGTGTTCACTGCCAGATCAGGCTTGCCATCGGAGTTGAAATCACCGGCCAGCAGACGGTATGGCACATCGTCGGTGGAATAGTTCGTATGATCCGGAAATGTCCCCCCACCCCTGTTCAGCAGGACGCTGACACCTCCCACCGCCAGATCAGCCTGTCCGTTGCCGTCATAATCAGCTGAAGCAAGCCACCCTGTGATGCCTCCGGGATCCCATGAAACTTCCGGCGCAAACATGGCGTTGCCCTTGTTGATCAGGACGTTCACTTTCACGGATGATGCCGCCACATCAAGGTTGGAATCTTTATTAAAGTCGGCTGCGACGATGGAGTAGGCATATGAGCCTGTCCTGATTTCCGGCAGGAGAGTGCCATCGCCGCGGTTCAGGAGGATGCCGATACCGCCATAGCCTTCGGCGACGGCCACATCAGCCTTGCCGTCGCCGTTGAAGTCGCCCGTGATGACCTGAAGGGCAAAGGAGGAGATCGGGTAAGAGACCTGTGGTCTGAATGTGCCGTCCCCGTTGCCCTGCATCACTTCGATCGCGCTGACGCTGCCCTCGTCAAAGCTGCTGGACGTGCCGGCGATCAGGTCCAGCTTTCCGTCGCCGTCAAGGTCTGCAGATGCCAACGTGTAGCAGACGGGCTTGCTGGTTGCATAGTTGACGGGACCGCTGAATCGCAGGATGGGGACCTTCACGGTGTCGGCGATATTCGAATACCCACTATCCCCCGCGGAGTTGTTGGCACGCACGCGGAAGTAGTGGGTTTTGCCCGCGGTGAGGCCGGTGAGGGTGATCGCGGTGTTGTTAGGACTCGTGGTCGTCACCTGCGTCCACGGCCCGGTGGCCGAAAAGGCCGCCTCGATCTTGAAGCGATCCTCGTTGAAAGAGTTGTCCTTCCAGGTCAGCTTCGCGCTCGTCGCCGAGAGCACCTTGGCAGTTAGTTCGTTCGGCGCCGCAGGCAGCGTTACATTGGCATGTCGCTCAACGGCGCCGACATCCACAATGCCATTGACGATCCGCTTGTAGCCACGCTGATCGCTCGTCACACCCGCCGGAATCAGCGCGTTGGATCCATGATCCAGTGCCGGGCTGCCCGGCAGCGGCATCATCGTCTTCGTCGGCCCGCCGTTGTATGTCAGTGGACCAAGCAGCGGGTTCAGCGGGCTTTCCAGCGTGCCGGTGAGGTCGCCGCTGGTCCAGGCAACGCCGCCTTCTGCGGTGCCAATCAAGTTGTGACCCGCGGATATGAAGTGCTCCGCGGGTGCGCCCCAGCAGAGTGCGACGTCAATGTACGGCAGCTTGGCATCGCCCCACACGTGGTTGCCCGCGACGATGCTGTTGGCCATTGTCACATAGCCACCGGAAATGAAGGAGGCGATTCCTCCGCCGCCATTGAACGACGCTGCGGCGGTGTTGTTGGTGATGGTGCAGCCGACGAATTCCACCAGATCGGTGTTGAAGATGCAGACGCCACCCCCGTAGGCGGCGTCGGTGACCTGATTGCCGGTGATTGTGCATTCCGTGAAACTCGCGGTACCCCCATCCAGAACCACGCCTCCGCCATCTGCGCCAAGCGCCCACATCGATTGTTCTACGCGATTGTTGGCGATGGTCACATTTCTTAAATCGAGGACTCCTCCGTCGGAGCGCAACGCGCCGCCACCGGCAAATCCGGCGATACAGGAAATGATGGCCGCATCGGCCAGATGCAGGGTCCCCAAGTTACGAATCCCGCCGCCCCCAGAATGCAAACCGTAGTCACCATCGGTGGCGGGATCGAAGCTGTTTCCATGGGTAATGGTGATCCCGGAGATGCTGACCACCAGGCCCTCATCGATCATGAAGATGCGGCTCTTGTCATTCCCGCTGATGGCCAGCCGATCGGCGCCGGGCCCGGTGATCGTGACCGCATGTGCGGTGTTGCCGAGTTCCAACTGACTTCCGCCCAGCACGATCGTTTGCTTGGTGGCGAACACGGTCTTGTCGAAGGTGATGGTCGTTGGCTCCGTCGCGGTGTTGGCGATCTCGACCGCGTTCCGCAGGCTGATATTGGGACTGCCAACGGGGAACAGGGTGTCCAGCACAGAATTCACCACCACCGTGCTGAGCAGCAGCCGCGACTCGATCGGCTCGATGAGAAATGGACCAGACTTGGCACGACGCCAATGTTCCAGCCGCTTGGGGTGGTTCGCTGTAAGCATGATAAGCCCGCCTCTCAGGTTGGCTCCGCAGGCAAGGGTGGGGCAGTTGGCGTCTGGCGTCTGGCGTCTCCCCACAGAATCCCGAGGAGAAGAAATGTTCTGCAAAAGAGCCTAACAGACCGCTCTGTATTTCATAGCAAATTCTGCATAAGGGCACGCATAGGGGGCGATTTACAGTTGCCCCTCCTGCGACTTTCATCTTCCTTGGCCTTTCCCCAGAATTCGCCCGGTTGCACAGAAAGGGCGACGCATGACCACAAGAATGACCGACGCGAACCTGAAGACCGTTTCCTATGCTCTGGCCCCCGACACCGCCGACGACACCATCGACGTGCAGGCGGAAGAGATGCTGGTGAACATGGGGCCGCAGCATCCTTTCACGCACGGCGTGCTGCGCGCCGTCCTACGCACCGACGGCCAGATGGTCCTGAAAGCCGTGCCCCACATTGGCTACGTGCATCGCTACAAGGAAGAGATACCCCCACGCCCCCGGCCCCTGCAACCCCGCGACCCGTGAAATCAAATTTCCTATCTGTTTATGCCGGGAGCGAATTGCAGTAGGGCAGCTCGACCGGGCAGACAACTCGCCAGCGGCGACGGCTGCCATGGCGATAGGACATAATACACAATGACCCCTATATTTTCCGCGTGAATCACGCCCGCCCCATTTCATTTCCCTGCTTTCGTTTCGAGGACTCTTAGATTGCTCATGGATACGAGTTTATGGGGTTACCCCCAGTCAGAGCGAAACTTTGTCGAAAAAAGTATGATAAGTGACTTATAAATAGGCCGTTATGAGAAACTGAAATTAAATTTGACAAAATGAAATGCGGGGTTATATTAACCATCGGTTACATTGATGATTGACACTACCCCTATCTGTCAGAAGTTGCTTGCCAAGGTGCTGCTGCATGGGTCGTTAACTCGTCGGCAGATTGGAGTGGGTTTTGGCATGTCCCATGTTGCCGCCTCTCGCCATGCCCGTTGGTTGAGCGATCACAATGTTCTACACAGCGAGCATGTGCGCGTGCCGCAGGTGAAACGCCCCGTGGAAGTGTTTCGGCTGAACGGGCAGCGCGGATTGGCAATGGCCGCAGTCCTGGGTGCCGATGTAGTGCGATGTGAAATGGTGGGTGCGGATGCCGAGGCCCTGGCAAGCAAACAATTTCCAACCCAGCGGCGCGACCAGTTTTCCGTCATCGGAGCGTTGCGCCAAGCGGCTAGTTGGGGCTTAAATTATGCCCGTGAACAGAATCGCAAAGTCGATCTGGTCGGGCTGAGCGTCCACGGTTATCTCGAACTCACTTCGGGAATGATATTTCGCGTAAACAGTGTTCCTGACTGGGAGCCTTGCCATCTCGGGGAGGTCATTGATGAGTTGGCCGGCATGCCCTTACTGGCCTACACCAGTGTTTCATGCAAATTAGCCGGGCTGGCCCGGCAACTGCAGCAAGACCATGACCTCGGTTTTATGGAATATAAGCCGGGTACGCTGGCCGTGGCAACGATGCAGCAGGGGCGACTGGAACAAGGCCGGTTTGGCTCGCCGGGCCGGGCGGCGCATCAGACTGTTTCTTCGGACCTGCGAGTCTGCATGTGCGGCCGTAAGGGATGCCTTGATCTGCATTTGCGGGCGGGTGACGACACGCCGGAGATGCTCGAGCGGGCCTTGCCGGACATCATCCGCACCATGAATACCACGAAAGTGGGTATCGAGTGGCCTGGAGCATCTGGCGATGTCGAGCATATTTGCCGCGCGGCCGGCATTCAGGCGGTTCGCCTTTTCAACAACGCCGAATCACTGGGTTGGGATGGCCTGCGTTCGGTATGTACCGAGTCGCTGCTGAGCCAGATACTGGATAAAGCCAGGCCAAAACGCGGCCGACGGGTAGTCAATGCGGAGGTCTTTCGGCAAACCTCTCAAGCCGAGTACGGCGACGATTCATCGGAGATT
>JBBQSU010000077.1:0-18090 GCA_038234815.1 Tepidisphaerales bacterium
GCAGCGGCGGATCGCCGCCTCTTCGGCTTGCGTCTGCGGGCGGTTCACCCATCTCAGCCAGTCCCCGCGCCGGGGCAGCGGGCCGTCGGTGAGCGCAACGCGCAAGTCCTCCGGCAGCAGTTGCTGACCGGCCGAACACCACGCCCAGTCCTCGGCGCGTTCAACCCGATTGGCCCTCACGGCATTTCGGACGATGTAACGTTCGACCGTGCCCAGATGTTCGTCATCCTGCATCGCAAAACTCTTGTACCGGCCCTGGTACAGATGTCCGCTGCCAACCTGGCCGTGAGCGCTCAGCCACCGGCGAACGTGCGTATTGCTCAGACGCATCATGAACGCGGCCAGCTCGCCGTCACGCTTCGGCCAAAGCAGCAAATGCCAATGCGTCTGCATCACGCAGTACGCCAGCACCCGCATCGGCTCGACGGCCAGCGTGTCAATGACGCACCCCTGAAATGCCTCGTGGTCTTTGCGGGTCTGAAAAAGCCTGGTCTTCCCAACCCCGCGGTTCAGAACGTGGTAAACAAACCCTCCCGGCGCGATGCGAGCAGTGCGAGCCATGCCGCAAGCGTAGCGGTGTCGCACCGCAACGTCAATCAAAATCGGGGGCTGTCCCTGTTTGATTGCCCAAAAATCGGGGGCTGTCCCTGTTTGATTGCTCGGTGGACGACGCGGTCGCGCTGGCCGAAGCGGGCGCTCTGGCCGAAACCCTTTCCATCACCGTGCGCAACGTCGCCGGCGAGAAATTCGACCGCATGGTCGACTGCGAGCTGGGGGCCAAACCGGCGATGGAGGATGTGGCGATCCCCGTTCCCGCTGAGGAGGCGTGGGCCGAACGCGAGCCCGATGCGCTGCCGGAGCAGCCGGACGATGACATCCCGTTCTAACTCACGGAGAGCAACCCTTGTATCTGGCTGAAATCCAAGTAACGGCGATGAAACTCCCGCAGGTGGTCCGCGAAAAACCGGTCGGCCACGGCCACGCCGCGATGCACAACTTCCTCAAGGGACAAGAGCGCGATGGCGTCGCGGAATCCTGGGGTCAGACGCCCGCGCAGTTCGTCGATGAGTACGGGCGTGTCCTTATCAGCCTGCGGCGCCACAACGTAGTTCCGCACATTAGCCATTTCGTGGCGCCGTCCGCAGACCAGCGTCAGGAGCAGATTGCGCATGATCTGGTCGAAGCAGTGGGTGCTGTACCAGGCCCGGCCCTCGTCATTGAGCAGGCCGATTTCCTCGGCGATTTGTTTCTGGTAGTCCTCCCGACCGGCCTTGTTGCCGCCGAGTTTGTCGGTGTACTTGGTTTCGATAGAAGCAAGGCCGGGGCGCCCCTGACGGTCAGTGAAGAAGACACCCGCGTCGAATGCGGTCTTGTCGGCGATGTATTCCTCCTTGGGCTGCGGGAGAACCTCCACGTCCAGCCGTTCCACGGTCGCGATGGGCGATTCCTGGAACATCGCCGCCACGACCGCGCCGGCAATGGGACGCTTGTGCATCAGGTGGAGGCGGAGGTCGGCGAATAGGTTGAAGCACATGGGCTGGCTGGACAGCATGTTGTTGAACAGCCGATAGCGATTCACCGTCAGATCGGGATTGATGTCCTGCTTCTCGGCGAGCTTCTCCCAGGCGCAAGCACGCGCGGCCAAGCTGAGGAAGTTGGCGCCGGTGGCTTCCCCGTTGACCAAGGCGCTGCCGACAAGCCGGCCGCCGGGTTTATGCAGCCCGTAGCGTTCCTCCTTGAGCACCTCGACCCGATACCAACTCTGCAAAAGGCGGCATCTTCGCGTGAAGGGCGAAGGATCATCGGCTTGGGGACCGTAGCGTGCCGCAATTTCAACTCCGTTCACAATGAACCTCCCGGTTTCAATAGCCGCCGTTGCAACGGCTACTGTAACGCGAAACGCGGGCGGCAGGGAGGACGGCGATGGGCCTGCTGAAAGTGTGGTGGGAGAGCGTAAGCGATTTATCGACATGATCCCCGGCGTGGACGAAAATACGATGCTGCGTGCGTTCCGGGAATGGATCAGGACTTTGCCTGCCTGAGGATCATCTCCGCCGCTGCGGGGCATCATCGCCCGGCGCTCAGCACCGCCAGGCTCTTTCCCTTTTTCTTCGGTATCTCGGCGAGCAGGTCATATCCCTGATAGGCGGTGACTTTCACGCTGGCGATTTGCCCGGGGTGCAGCCCGGGGCCATCGACGAAGACCACGCTATCGATATCCGGCGCCTGGCCGGCGCTTCGGGCGACATAGCCGTCGTCGGTATCACGCCCTGCGGGCCGATCGACCAGCACCTCCAGTGTCTGACCGATGCTCGCCTTATTCCGCGCAAATGCCACCTTCTGCTGCGTCAGCATCAGTTCTTCCACGCGGGATTGCTTGGTGCTCTGCGGAATCTGGCCGTCCATCTTCCCCATTGGCGTGCCGAGCTCGGCGCTGAAGGGGAAAACACCCATCATTTCAAATCCGAACTCTTCGACGAACTTCACCAGCTCTCGGTGGTGTGCGTCGGTTTCCCCCGGGCTACCGGCGATGAAGGTCGTGCGGATGGCGATGCCCGGCACCCACTGACGAAGCTTGTTCAGCAGCGTTTCGATTTCCTTGCGGGTCACGCGCCGGCGCATCTTCGTCAATATTTCGTCGCTGATGTGCTGAAGCGGGATGTCGATGTACTTCACGACGCGCGAACTCTCGGCAATCGTGCGGATCATCTCATCGGAGAAACACGACGGATAGGCATACATCAGCCGGAGCCAATGGACATCTTTCAACTCCCGATCGAGCGTTTTCAGCAAGCCCGACAGGCCGGGTGTGTATCCAATATCCGTACCAAAGCTGGTGGTGTCCTGGCCGATCAGGTTTAGCTCCACCGCACCGTCTGCGGCAAGCTCTTTAGCCTCGAGAATAATTTGTTCGAGCGGCTTGGATCGCATCAGCCCGCGAATCGACGGGATGGTGCAAAATGTGCATCCCTGATTACATCCTTCACTAATTCGAAGATAGGCATAGTGACGGGGCGTAAGGCGCAGGCGGGCGCGATCGTCTTCGAATACCGGCAAGCGCGTTGTCTTTGTTTCCTTCTCGCCCGGTGTCAGTCCCTGCTGCGTCGCCAGTTCTTTCGACAGATCGTGATACTTCCCCAGAAAATGCCCGTGATCCTGACGCGGATTTTCCTTCCCCCGAACCGCCTGCACGATATGCTCGCGATCGAAGACTCCCACCAGCCGGTCGATTCCCGGCGCGTCGTTCAGCAGCTTGGTCTTATGCCGTTGCACCAGGCACCCCGCGACCACCACCCGCTTGACCTTCCCCGCCTTCTTTAGCGCGATGGCGTCGTGAATTTCCTGCATGGATTCGGTCTTGCTGGCTTCGAGAAATCCGCAGGTGTTGATGACGATCGCGTCGGCGTCGGCGGCCACCGGGTTGATCCCGATCCCGTCGGCAGCAAGCAGGCCCAGCATCCGCTCGGAGTCGACCAGGTTCTTCGGACAACCCAGGCTGACAAAGGCGACGGATCGGATGGAATCACTCTTTTTCATAGAAATATCAGGGGAAATAGAAATCAGAAGAGCGAAATCATACCCGGCTGGTATGAAACAGGGAAGGGGATTTTCGGTCGGCCGCGGCTGAAATTCAGTGGATTAATGCACAAAGCCTTGTCCTTCAGAGCTTTGCGTGCAGTTGACTGCTTGAACGGGTGATTGGCTCAAATTCCCAAAGGGTTCTCCCTCGCCCGCCAGGTCGCATGTCGTTAACTCCAGTGGGCATGGCACTTGTTTCAAGCGAGCGTGACGATTGACAATGCCGCGCGATCCTTCGTGGGCATTGATGCGATGTTCGATATATCCGTCGCGGTGATGGCCTTTTCCCCAGCCATGCCGAATTGAACTCGGTCGCAAATTCCGATGTAAAATCAGAAGCAAAGGCGAAAAAGGTTGCCGTGCGCCGGTTGGCACCGAAAGTCACTTTCGGTCCGCACCGTGCATCGGAGTAGCACTCCCCGACCCAAGCCTCGGCGGGGAATTTGCCCGGCAAGGCTCGACGAAAAAACAAGCAATCCCGGCAGGGGCCTGGCAACGGAAAACCCGCGGCTTCAACGGGCGAGCTACTTTGCCGCTTCCATCGTCGACCACGTGTGATTGTTGATGTTGCTGTCGGTGTTGGGGTTGTATAACGAATCGTTAGTCATCAGGTATTCGCCGTTGCCGTTGCTGTAAATGTGGCTGTAATTGTTGGGCAGTTGCACCACGTCCTGGCTGCCGGGAACGGTGTAATCGTCCACCCCGCGGATGGCATTGATGACCTGCTTTTGCGTCCGATCCATCGACGCCTGCCGCTCGTTGTAGCCGTCGTTGATAATCTTGCTAATTTCGCGGTTGGAATTGGCGATGATGCGGCTCCGGTCGGCGGCGCCTTTGGCGGCGATCTGGTTCATCTTAGCGCTGTGGTCGGACTTCATGGCCTGCCATTTTGGGGTCATGCGCACCGAATTGGCGATGGCCATAAAGAGCGGCATATTGGCTTCCAATTGACCGGCTTCGGCGCGGTAGGAAACGCTCGGTTCAATCGCCCACCAGAGCTGCCGGCCGGTTTGGCTGTCCGTGCCAACTTGCGTCGTTCCGAAAACGATCAGGTGTTCCCATTTCTTTCCGTCCAGTTCATAGAAGCAGGTCCCACTCAGTACCGCGCCATCGGCAAAACTGTGCATTGCCAGGCCCATCTGACGCGATTGCTGATTGGATATTTCCTGCTGCCGGATAATAGGTTCCAACTGCTTTTTCAGCATCGCGGTCAATTCGGGAATCACGACCACAGATTTCATGGTGAAGTTTGTTGCCGTGGGAAGCGATTTTTTGAAAGCCTTTTCCAGCAGAAATGTTTTCCACTCGTCGAGGGTATTGGGCATGTAAAGGACGAGGTTGCCGTTGTCGGCTGATCCTTCGTCGGCCCGCCGGGCGCCGAGTTGTGCCTGGGCGAACGCTGAGGGGCGAAAGTCGCTGGCACCAAGGCTCGGGCCGATGTGCACCAGGCGACCGTCAGGAGCAGTTACTTTGATGTCCTGCGTGGGCAAGATGTTGAAGAACTGCGGCGCGGGCCACCAGGCCCCGCCTTCCACTTTCCAGTCCGCTGGTGCCAAGATGGTGTGCGATGGCATGTTGCCCGATCCGGGATCATTAAGAGTATGCAGTTTCATCAGCACCTTGCCCGCCGGGGGATTTTCCGCGCGGGCGCTGATAGAAACTGCGCTTAGAAGCAGTCCCGTGATCGATAGCATTAAAATAATGCAGTTGAATCTCGCCGCGTTCTGTACTGATTTGAGCATATTGCTCTCCATTTCGCTGGCTTCCCGGCAGGATATGATAGCCCAAGTTCCAGCGGAGCGATGAATCGATGTTAAACAAAGAGATGGTGAGGATCGTGCTGATGGCGTTTGTCCTCGGCACGGCCCAATGCGTGCTGGCTGCCGAGATCGCGGTCGGTCCGGAAAAGGCCTTTTCGCGGCTGGAAGACGCGGTGGCAGCGGCCCGGGCGGGCGATGCCATCACTGTTTACCCACTACCCGATAATCGCCCGTATGAGAAAACGGCCATCTTCATTGCGACGCCCCGACTTTCGATTCGTGCCCAAAAGGGACATCGAGTGGGCCTGAGTGGTCGAGGGTTTGACTATAGCGGAAAAGGCAGAATTCCGCGGGCGATCGTGCAGTTCGGCCCGGGGGCCAGTGGAAGTGTGCTTGACGGGTTTGAACTGTTTGACGCCCACAACGATTCATTCAACGGGGCGGGTGTTCGCATCGTCCAAGCCAACGATGTCTCGATCCGCAACTGCGACATCCACGACAACGACATGGGCATCATGTCCAGCGGGGATCCCACTTCGCACGCGGCGGCGGGGCAGTTGATTGAAAGCTGCAGGATTCATGCCAACGGCACGATCAAAGACCCTGGCTATAACCACAATCTGTATCTGGGCGGGACGAGCGTGCGGGTCATCGCCTGCGAAATTTTCGGGGCGACCACCGGTCACAATCTCAAAAGCCGCGCCCATCAGACCTTCGTCCTCAACTGCTTCATTCACGACTCGGCGAACCGGGAGCTCGATCTTGTCGATTCCGCTGGCGATACCACCGCCCCTGACAGCGATGCGGTTCTTGTAGGCAATGTCATCGTGAAAGACCCCCGGTGCGCGGGCAACCGTGGGGTGATTCACTTTGGACAAGATGGCGGGCACGAACACGACGGCACGATCTGGCTGGCCAACAACACCATCCTCACACCGTTTATTTCGCCGGTTCTGATGCTTTCGGCACCGAAGGCTTCCGTGCGGCTTTTCAACAACATCATCTGCAACACGCAGGCAGAGCAGAAGCATTCGCGATTGGTCGAACTGTCCAAAGTTCAGGGAAATATCGTTGTAGGGCAGACCAACTGGCTTTCCGGGAGTTTCGCCGACGGTATGCCCGAGGGCATTGCCGGGTCGATTCTTGGACCGGCGGGGAAAATGCCCGCGTTCGTCGATCCGGCGGGCGGGGATTTCCACTTGCTGCGATCGGCCAGCGCCCTGATCGACGCCGGTACGCCCCTGCCCGAGCCGCTGCTCAAGCGCCTGAACGAACCCCTCTTTGAATATCACGCCCCGCTCGGCCGCACGTCGCGCGGCGATGACGGCAAACCCGATATCGGCGCGTATGAACTGGCGAGATGATCGCCTCCGAGCAAGTCATTATCGAACAACGCCGCGCCGATCACGTCTGTTCCAAATGGCAAACCCCCGTCATGCCTTTCGGCAGGACAGGGGTCGGAAGGAGGAGGAGTCTTGTGGCAACTACAGGCGCGGCCTGTCCAAGTGGATGCCGGAGGACTTGGACGAACACGCGGCCATGGGGTCGCCTTGTTTCGAAGCAATCTTGTCTGGGCTTACCGTCACTGCTTCAGCCATCGGGCAAGCGGTCGCATGGATCAACATCAATTTCAGAATGTTATTTGTGTTGAAAAAGGAAGGATATTATTGGTAGGGCGGTGAGAAGATGATCCCGAAGCGCCGATAATTACGGCTGTAGTATTTGCATACCGAGGTGCTATTCCTGTTCGTCGGCAAAGTGTTGCGTGACTAATCGCACGGGCAGAAGGACGGCGCTGAAGAGGTTGTTGTAGATATTGGCGGTCATGTAGCGAAGCGCTTCGTGGGTTGGGCGAGCCGCTGGCTCGTGGATTTTGGGGAGAAAGACGATCGCGGCCAGCAAGCGCAGCAGCCCGCTGATGCCAAAAAGGACTTCATAGAAGGTAATCGTGTCGATGCCCATGCGGTGGACGTTCCATTCCCAGTGATTAAGCCACTGGGCGATCGCGCCCGAGGCCAGCCCACCGGCGCAGCCGGCGAGGTTGATGATGACGCTATTGACCGCGACGTAACTGCTCCCGCCGGCCCCGTCGGATTCCTTGGAACCGGCCAGGTCGAGGACCATATTTGAGTTGGCGATTTCCACGCCCGCCCATAACACCGCACCCAATGATGACAGGACATATCCCAGCCAGAGCAGGCCGGAATTCATCAGGCACCAGCCCAGGCCCACCGGCACCAGCCCCAGCGAAGCGATCGCCAGCACCGGTTTTTTGCCCATGCGGTCCACCATCTGTCCCCACACCTGAAACACGAAGAGTTGTGCCAGGCTGGGCACCACCAGAAGCATGAGCTGCGTGCCGGCGTTGGTCACGCCGATGCGGTCCAACAGATAGAGCGTCAGGAACTGCCCCATAAAGCTGACCGCGAAAGTCATGGAAGCCACGAAGCCAGCAAACCAGAGGTACTGTCGATCACGGAGCGGACGCCACAGGCCGGCGATGACATGCGAAACTTTCTTTGGCGGGGTGGGGACATCGGGGACGAAATGAAAAAAAGCGATGTCGATGGCACCGAAGATCGCCGCGACGACAAAAATCCCTCCGCACCAGACCATTGTGGAAACGGGCGTGCCAATGACCGTGAACCGATCGAGCAGCCAGCCGGCGGACAACGCCGCCGGCACGCCCGTCAGCACGCCGTAAGCCCGACGCCGGGAGAAATACTTTCCGCGAATACGCTTCGGGACGATATCGGCCATCCAGCCCGTCCAAGCCGGTCCGCCCATCGCCTGCCCTGCGTGCATCAGGAACATCATCCCCAGGAAGACCAGCACCACCCAAGATCGCGCGGAAAGGCCATAAAAATGAACCAGCAGTACCGGCAACGTGGCCAGGCCGATCCAAACGAAGCGTTGAAAGTAGAGGCCCCACAGGAAGATAGCCCTTCGGCGGCCGGTGCGCTCGATCAACACGCTGGCCGGCAGCGAGACCAAGGATGCGATGAACGGCATGGCCGACAACACGCCGAACTGAAATTTGCTCGCATTAAGGCTTTTGGCAAACAGGGTGATGGGCGCGCCCGACGTGGCCAACATCCAGACCGAGCCGAACATCCACGCCGCCGTCACCCGCCAAAGCGACGTACGCAAGCGATCGCCGGTGATGTGTAGCGGTGGACTGTAGGACGGATCAGTCGGCATTTGAACAGGCGGGCATTCTAGAGGGATTGATCAGTCCCCGCTATTCCACGTCTGCCGCAGTTTTGTCAGAAGCTGTACCAGTTGACGCTTCTCGTCATTGTTCAGCACTGACATTTGCTCGGCCTGCCGCTTGTACATTACAGGTAGAATCCGATCCAGGAACGCCTTGCCTGCGGGACATAGGCTGACCAGCGAGCTTCGGCGGTCGGCCGGATCGGTGCGGCGTTCGAGAAATTCATCTCTTTCCAGGACATCCAGAAGATCGGTCATGGTCTGCTTGGTGACCCCTGACTGCCGGGCTAGTTCGCCGATTGAAATGGGGGCTTCCGGGTTGCAATTGAGCAGCATCAGGACGAGGAATCGACCGTAGCTGATGCCTTCGGTGGCCAAATGTTTTTCGACCACCCGGCGGATTGATTCGCCGGCGTGCATTGCGTGCAGGAACGTTTCGTGAGCGCCGGGGTCCAGATCGGGATACCGGAATTTTCGGGCTTCAAGAGTTTCGAGCGACGGAACTTCGCGCAAGTGAATCATCGGTGCCTTGTGTCAGTCGGTTGCCGGATTATACGATAGCTTCGGTTGCCGGTAGCCTTGTCCGGCAATGTCAGACATGAAGCGTGTGAATTAGCCCGATTTTTTTCGCGCCAGCAGGAATCCGCCACCCACCATTACGAAGAGCGCTTCAACACGGCTGTCGTTGCAGATTTTCATGTTCAGCGCGTGCCGGGCGCCGTTGACTGGATCATAATTTGCCGCACTGTCAGCGCGCCCGTCGAGCATGTTGTCCATCAGGATCAACCCGCCGACGCGGAGCAATTTCAGACTGGTTTCGTAGTACGCGTCATAGGCTTCCTTGTCGGCATCGATGAAGATCATGTCAAATGCGCCTGCGGCATTTTGTTGCAAGAGTTGTAAGAGGGTGTCCATCGCCGGGGCAAGGCGCAGGTCGATTTTTGCGTCCACTCCGGCCTCTTTCCAATACTTTCGGCCGATGCTTGTCCATTGGTCGCTTACATCGCAGCAGATCATCCGGCCGTCGGCAGGCATCGCGGTGGCGACGCACAGCGCGCTATAGCCGGTGAACGTACCGATCTCCAAGGCTTTCTTTACGCCCATCAGTCCGACCAACATGGAAAGAAAGGCGCCCTGATCGGGGCTGATTTGCATGTGGCCGTTGGGCAGAAGTTGCGTCTCGGCCCGCAGGCGTTTCTGCAGGTCAGTTTCGTGAAGACAATCGACATTGATGTACCGGGCGACGGCGTCGGATTTCAGTAGGGATTTGTAGGGCATGTTGCAGAGGATATCGGCTTGGGCGTGCTAAGGAAATGCGTAAATAAAAGCGGCGGCGTGAGCCTGACGGATCTGCCAGGGATCGGAGTTTATTTGGCCAGGGTGGCCAGGGCGCGCCAGACGAGGTGCGGCGAGAGGGGACGCGCTTGCTTTCTGTTGAAGGCGTCGACCACCGCGTTGAAGCGCAGGGTGTAAGGCAGGCGATCGCGCTTGCCGATGTCGTCTCCGAGCAGGCGCAAGAGTTCGTTGCGTTGCTCGTCGGTGAGTTCTGGTGGGTTGGAGCGGGCTTTTCCGAGCTTGGGCAATATGCCCTTCTTCTTGCGCAAGTTAAGCAGGTGCCGCCACACTTCTGCCCGCTTGGGCTTCGGATCGGAATGCAACTGCACATACGCGCTGTAGAGGCTTTCAAAGTGCGGCGTATAAGGCAGGTCGTCGGCGGTCCGGCCGATCTTTTCATAAAGCTGAACCAGCAAGTCGCGCTTCGTCGTGCTACGGGTCTCTACTCCGGCAAAAAGTGTTCCCGGTGCCTTCCCATCTTCAACCTGTTGGCTGGCATCGGTCGTGCGGTCGAGAATGGACAGGACATTTCCGAATGGGTCCCGGATATCGGCCCGATATCCCCGCGTGCCGGGGGCCGGGGTGCTCAGGAAATGAAGATTAAGTGCCTCGCGTTTGTCGTACATCTTGCGCACGTCATCGACGAGAAAGTAAGTTAGATTGGCGGGCAAGTCGTCGTCGGAGTGCAGCACCAGTTCGGTGGCAGCGTCGCGCAGGGCAAAGCTGGCCAGGCGAGGTTCTTGCTTAAGGACTGTTAACCCAAGAACGTCGCGGTAGTAGCGCACGGCGGATTCGACGTTGGGCACACGAAAGAGGATGCGATCGACCCTGTGGAGCATGGGCGTGCGATCGATTGTATCCGATGGATTGATCGTACTGTAACCCCCGTAGCAAGGGCGCAGCGGATTATGCCGGTTTGCTGAGCGCCGTTTCCTCGGCGGCAGTGGGGGTGTGATATCCCCCGCGAAGAACAACGATGCCCGCCAGCAGGTTCCATACCAGTTGCACGAGCCGGATCGACATGGTGAGTGCAAAGGCCTGCCCGACGGTAGCGCCCTGCTTGGCGGTGAGGTGAATGGCGAAGAATTCCATCACCCCAGCACCTTGCGGGGAAATGGGGATCGCGCCGACCAGCACCACCACGGGCACCACCACCCAGTAGTACCCCGGCGAGAGCGGCAGGCCAAACGCCTTGCCCGCGAAGGTGGCTGATAGCACCACCGTGGCGTGTACCGGGAAGGTGACGATCAACGCCCAAAGCACCAGGAGTGGATGCTTGCCCAATATTTCCACCGTCTGCAGCGCGTTCTGCACCTGCTTTTGCATCGGCAGTCGGGAGAGCAGGAAATCCAATCCGACCAGTCTCCGAAGCGCAGGGGTGAAGAAAATCAGCAGGCCGACGATAACGCTGAAAATGACTATCCCCGATCCGATGGCGACGCGCTGACAGTCGATGTTGTCGGTCTGAAATGCGGCCAGCGTTCCGCCCATGATGACCAGCGCCAGCAGGCCGATCACGCGGTCGATGATGACACTCATCACCGCGCGTGTGCGGTGGGGCGTGTGTTTTGCGACGTAATAGGCCTTGAGCACGTCCCCGCCGGTGCTGCCAGGCATGAAGGTATTGTAAAACAGGCCGACGAGCGTGAGGGTGAGCGTGCGGCCCTGACCCAGGCGAATGTCCAGCGCCTTGAGCAGCTCATTCCACCGATAAGCAACGATCAACTGGATGAGCGGGATAATGAATACCGCCGCCCAGAGCAGCGACTGGTCGGCGTCGCGCACCATGCGGATCAGGCCGACATCGACACGTGGTCGCGGGACGCGCACCTGATGCCCGCCGGGCACTTTTCCGGGAGGAATCCATTGCCCATTGCCGGTGGCAGGGTCCAGCACGAGCAATCGCGTGGCGACGGGATTTTTATTCAAATCGCCGGAGAGGTCCATGCCCAGCAGTTGGACGCTTCGTGGACCTTTGCCAAGATCGACATTGACGGTTTTCGTGTCCGGCGCATTGACGACGTTGGCGCGGGCTACGGGCACCACCTCATGTGTGTGGGGGTCGATGACATCAAACGTCTCGGCGTCTTCATTGGCCTGATGCTTCAGCGCGACACGGACGGGCAGATTGGTCTTCGTATCCAATACCGCCAGCACCTGATCGCGGAGCGTGAGGTTGGAAACGACGTACCAGATGCCGCCGATGGCTATTCCCCAGCGCAGAGTTTGCTTCAGCCATGATTTCGCCGCAGGACTCATCAAACGGGAATTCTGGCGATAAACCCCTGTGGAAGCAAATGCGCTTTCTGGCCCGATAAGTTGCGGGATTGATCGGATAACGACGGATCTCAGGTTCATGCGTCCGACGAATCCCCGCCGGTTTTTGTTCGTGCCTATCAGAAATTGCGGTATCTCTGGTTATACTGCCCGGTATGAACGACCTGAATGAAGATCAGAAGAAGGCGCTGCGGGCTTTCAAGAAGCGGCTGAAGATGAACCAGTTGGAAGATGACTCGCGGCTGGGCCGCAGTCCGTTGACCGGCGCCAAGACGACGATTCTGGCGATCCAGCCGCCCAGTGGTTTTGGCCGGGCCACCTGGGAGGAACTGGCCGACAAGGGCTACCTGCGCCGTGACAGTGGCGGTTTTTTTGAACTGGTCGCGGGAAAGTAAGCTCAGGCTCGCCGCTAAGGAGTGCCTTGCCCAACCTGCAGATCACGGGGAGACCGATGCCGTCCACCGATGCGCCCCAAACGTCGCCACCGATCGGGCCGCCACTGAGTAAGCTGAGCGTGGTCATCCCCGCCCGTGACGAGGCCGGATGCGTCGTCTCCACGGTCGAGCATCTGCACCTGGAGCTGCGACTGAATAACGTTCCGCACGAAATTGTGGTGGTGGACGATGGGAGCTGTGACCAGACTTGGCCGCTCTTGCAAGAATTGAAAGGGCGACTGAGCGAACTGGTCATCGTGCAGAATGTCGGGCAGAACGGTTTTGGCCGCGCGGTGATTTGCGGGATCGACGCCTCTTGCGGCGATGCCGTCGTCGTAATGATGGCCGATGAATCCGACGACTGCCGCGACGTGGTCCGCTACTGGCGGGCGCTGACCGAAGGTTTCGACGCGGTTTTTGGCAGCCGGTTCATCCGAGGCGGCGGCGTGATAGACTATCCCTGGCTGAAGCTCGTGCTCAACCGAATTCTTAATCGCGGAATTCGTCTGCTGTTTCGGATCAAACTCAACGACACGACCAATGCCTTCAAGGGCTATCGCCGATCGACTCTGGAAGGTCTGCGGCCGTTCCTATCCCCGCATTTCAACCTGACGGTGGAACTTCCGCTGAAGACAATCGTCCGCGGATACAGTTGGACCGTGTTGCCGATCACCTGGCGGAACCGCAGGTCGGGAAAGGCCAAGCTGAAGATGCGCGAGATGGGCAGCCGGTATCTGTTCATCATCTGCTATTGCTGGCTCGAGCGCTATTTCAGCCGCGGGGATTATCACAAGACCTCTTCGGTCGTTGAGAAAGGGAAATCGCCATGAGCGCGCCGCTGGTCGTTCCGCCGGCACACATGCCCCAGTCAAAGACCGGACGTTACAACTCGCTTGTCGTCGCGGGAGTGATCGTGCTGTTTGGGCTTTGCGCCCGCGCCCCACAGATTCTGACGGGTGGGCGCGTCTGGACCGAGGAGGGCGCGTTTCTACTAACCGGACTGACGCGTACTTCTTGGCAGTCACTCACGTGGACCGCTGCCCAGGGGTATTACCAGCTCCCGTTGAGCCTTGGCGGCACGATTGCGGGATTATTGCCGCTCGAAGCGGCCCCGATCGTGTTCGCGATGCTAAGCGCCGGGATATTCCTACTTCCGCTTTTCGTCGCATCGGGGGACGAGCGATGGCGCAAGGGTCATGGATTGATCGCGCTGGCCTTGGTGTTGCTGGCCACTCCGCCGGGAACCGAGGTTTGGCTAAACGTAGCGTCGGCGCAGTTCGTGCTGGCGGTGTCGGCGGGGCTGGTATTGGCCCTGGAATTTTCCGGAAGGCGCCGCGTGGTCTTTAACTGCGTCGTCTTGATCGCCGCCGGACTAGCGGGCATGGCCAGCGTGTTGCTGGCGCCACTCTTCTGGCTGCGCGCCCTTACCTCGCGGACAACAGAACGATGGCTTTATGCGGTCGTGTTGACCTTGATTGGCGTGCTGCAAGTCGTCCTTCTGCAAAATGCCGGACCGACTCTGGCCCGGGACCGCCCAAACACGCCCTGGATGATCGGCGGGATCGTCATGTCCCGGCAGATCCTTCAATGGACCTGCTACCCGATGGATCAATTTCCCTTCGCTCCCTTGAATGGAGCAAGCGCTATGTGGGGGCTGGCCAATCGCGCTCGTGAATCGGGAATCACCCTGCAAAAAGTCGCACTGTCGATCCTGCCGGCGCTAATTTATCTCGCACCGTTGCCGGGTTTATGGCGGAGGCATAGGCAAGCATTTTGGATGCTGACCGCCGCCGCGGTGTTGCTGCTGGGCTCGCTGGGTGGCTCTCTTTCTTCCCCGCTGTCGTTGATCCTGCCTTGGAACGCCTGCCGGTATTTCTACGCCCCCAATTTGTTGCTCGGGCTGACGCTATTTGCGGTCGCCAGTGAGGTGGTCAATCCCCGTCGCAAAAAAGTCATGTTTGCTGTTCTTGGCCTGCTGCTGGCCTTGGGATTTCTGGAATTTCATAGAGCCGACGATTTCTTCTTCGCCAAATGCGATTGGTATGAGCAAGTGGAGCGCTGGCACGCTGACCCCACCCGTCCCCTCATACACGCCCCCAATTGGGAACTGCATGTTCCGCCCGAAGTGGCCGGCGGTCATTAGACGCAACTGAGATTGATGAATAAGCTTCAATCCATCGCCAAATGCGAACGGCGGAATGGCACAGTGCTGCGCCATTCCGCCGACAGATCGTTTCCCCAAAGCGTGCGCTTAGTTGTCCTTTACTTCGATGGACTTGGCGTGCATTACGTATTTAATCGTGACTTTCACGTCATTCTTGATCTTGCCGTCCACCTTGGTGCTGTCTGTCTTTCCCAGCTCCCACTTCTCGCCGTCCGCTTTCTCGATGACGATCAGGTTGTCTTCGTGCTTGATGACTCTTCCGGTCACCTGATAGTCCTTCGGCCCCATCGTGCTGGCGGCGATGAAATACCCGCCGACAAACATTGATCCCGCCACCGCAAGCAACTGAACCTTCTGCGAAAGTGAATGCATAAAGCCTCCAATGGAGTAAGAGAATGGAAATGCAACCGGGGTATTATATCTGGCTCCCTCCAAATGTCAGCAGAAAAAGCAATCGTCGTCCGTGCATTCCGCGGCGAGACGGGGGCGCAATGGTTTAATTGCCTTCCCAAAGGTAAAACACCACTATGCCAGAAACGGTGACGATTCTCGGGGACGGCGCGATGGCGACGGTGTGTTCGATCCTGCTCAGTCAGCGCGGGCACCACGTGACGTTGTGGGGCGCGTTTGAGGAGTCGATCGAACGGCTCGTACAGAACCGTGAAAACGCCCGTCTGCTTCCAGGGGTGAAGATTCCGGCTTCGGTGCAGCTAACGGCCAACGACGCCGAGTGCTTTGCCGGCGCGTCGCTGGTGTGTTGCGCGATTCCAACCCAGCACATCCGCAGTGTTTTCGAACGGCTGGCCGGGTATTTTCCTGCGGGCGTGCCGGTCGTTTCGGTGGCCAAGGGCATTGAGATCGACACGTTGCTCCGGCCCACACAGGTGATTGCCGATTGCCTTTCCCGTGGGGGCGCCCGTGGCGTAGCGGTGGCGACACTGAGCGGCCCGAACATCGCCGGGGAGATCGCGCGTTATCTGCCAGCGACGGCCGTCGCGGCTTCAGATGATACCGGCCTCGCGGCCCGCGTGCAGGACACCTTCAGCACGCAGTGGTATCGGATTTATACCAACACCGATTGTGTGGGCGTGGAGGTCGCCGGGGCGACCAAGAATGTCATCGCCATCGCCGCGGGGATCCTCGACGGCCTGTCGGCGGGGAACAACATCAAGGCTGCGCTGCTGACGCGCGGGCTGGTTGAAATCACCCGGCTGGGCCTGGCGATGGGTGCCCAGGAGGCGACGTTTCATGGCCTGGCCGGCATGGGCGATCTGGTGACGACCTGCGTCAGCCCCGAGGGCCGCAACCGGACGGTGGGCGAGCAGATCGGCAAAGGGCGGAAAATTGAGGATATTCTGGCCGGCATGGACAGCGTGGCCGAAGGCGTGCCCACCACCCGGGCGGTGATGAAACTGGCCCGGCGGTTTAATGTCGAAATGCCCATCACCGAAGCGCTGCACGCGATTTTGTTTGAGGGTAAAGACCCGATCTACGCTTTGACAGACCTGATGACCCGCGAGGCCAAGCCCGAGCGATCGTGATGCCTTGTGGCAAGTTGTGCCACTGCAGCGTGCTGAAATTCAATGCCTGAAATGTCGTTGGCCGGTCAGGATAAGTGCGGCGTTTTTGGCGTCGCAGAGATCAATGGTTTCCTGATCTCTAACCGATCCGCCGGGCTGGATAATCGCAGTAACGCCAGCGTTGAGCAGCAGTTCCGGGCCGTCGGGAAAGGGGAAGAAGGCGTCGCTGGCCGCAGCGGAGTTTTTCGCGCGATCGCCGGCCTTGGCAACAGCAACCCGGGCGGCGTTTACACGGTCCACCTGCCCACCACCGATGCCGACCGCCGACAGCTCGCGGGCGATGACGATGGCGTTGCTCTTGACGTGCTTGCAGGCCAGCCAGGCGAGTTTGAGATCGACAATTTCGGATCGCGTGGGCGGACGCTTGCTGACGATTTTCCAACTGGCCTGATCGACGCCGAGGGCATCGCGCTGCTGGATGAGGTATCCGCCAATGATCTTGTGCGACTGCACTTGCCGGTCGTCGAGGTGATCGGCGCTGGCGGTTTGACCCACTTCGAGGATGCGGACGTTCTTCCAGCGGGATTTGAGCAGATCGAGCGCGCCCTCGTCGTAAGACGCTGCGACAATCACTTCCGCAAACCACTTGCCGTCGCCGGCGCTGGTCATGGCCTGCGCGGTGGCCAGATCGACGTTGCCACCCAGCGCCAGCACGCCGCCAAATGCCGCCAGCGGGTCTCCGGCGTAGGCCCGTTCAAAGGCTTGTGCCAGCGTTGTGCCCGCGCCATAGCCGCAGGGGGTCGCATGTTTAACGATGCAGGCGCAGTTGGGCGCAAGTTCCTTGACGGCGCTGAGCGCAGCATCGGCATCCAGCAGGTTGATGTAGCTCAGTTCCTTGCCGTGATGCTGGCGGGCGTAGGCAACGCTCGCTTCGGTCGGCGCCTTTTCTTCGACATACAGCGCGGCCTTCTGATGCGGGTTCTCGCCGTATCGCAGGTCCTGCTTCTTGATTAGTCGCAGGCGAATTTCGTCCGCGTGCGCGGGAGTGTCCGCCTGACCAAATGCAGGGGCAAGCAGGTAGTCGGCGATTAAGGCGTCATACTCGGCGGTGTGCTGGAACGCCCGCTGAGCTTGCTCGAGGCGGACTTTCCCGCAGGACGCGCCGGCGTGTTTCTGCAAATCGGCCAGCACGCCGGCGTAGCGGTCCGGCGAGGTCACGACCAGCACGAACCCGTGGTTTTTAGCTGCCGACCGAATCATACTCGGCCCGCCGATGTCGATATTCTCGATCGCCTCGTGCAATGTGACATTCGGCTTGGCGATGGTGGCCGCAAAGGGATAGAGATTGATGCACACCAGGTCGATCGGCTGGATGTCGTGTTCCTTCATCGCCTGCGCATGGTCGGGATGATCGCGGAGCGCCAGCAGAGCGCCATGTATTTTCGGATGCAGCGTTTTCACGCGCCCGTCCATCATTTCAGGAAAGCCGGTGATTTGCGATACGTCTGTCACCGGCAAGCCGAGCGAGCGAAGGAATTTCGCCGTCCCGCCGGTGCTGATGAGTTCCACGCCATATTGGCGGTGCAGCACGCCGGCAAATTCGGCCAGGCCGGTCTTGTCAGAAACACTTAGTAACGCCCTGCGGATTGGAATCAAATCAGACATAATGCCCTGAAAAACAAGAGGGAAAAAGATTTAGAATGAGCTGGCCGACGGAGGTCGTTTCACTTGATCTCGATCGACTCGACGAGCATCTCGCGGGTGATGTCGATTTTTTCGTTGCGGATATGCACCTGTGTTTTGACGGC
>JBBQSU010000078.1:0-17718 GCA_038234815.1 Tepidisphaerales bacterium
GGTTGATGGCATTCAGGGAAGAATGACGGATGTCACAGGGCTGAAACGCCTTCGCAAACCCAAGCGGCTTCCGCAGCCGGTGTGGTTTAGGCCGGATTGAGATCTCCTCATGCCGGGTCACATGAATCAACTGATGGATGCAGAGCGACGCGACGCGGCGAAGACCAGGCCGATCAGGACCAGCAATCCCGGCCAGACGGCCGTCGGCAGCGGGACCACTACGGGAACCGTGCTGGGGGAGATGGACATCGAATAGCCCGCCGAAGCCGCGTCACCGGTGAGGTCAACCGCGTTGTCGGAATCGGCCTTGGCGCTGGCGGTTACTTTCAGGCGATAATCGCCCGGTTTCAGCCGGTCGATGAAGTGCTTGGCAAAATCCTTGCGGAACGTCATATGCAGCACCGGAAGCGTTTCGGTGCCGAGTTGGTCGAACTCGACATTGACCTCTCCACCATCGGGCGTGATGTGGAAGACGCTGACCGACAGATCAAATCGGCCCAGGAAGCCGGGCTTGATGGTGAGGGGCAAATCGAGCACACTGACAGCACTGGCAGTGCCGGTGAGCGCGTGCCCGTCGGGATCAAAGGTTGCATCGACATTGCTCGACACAGTCAGCAACGTGGCGGTGGAAACGAATTTGACCATCGCCTGTCCGAAACTGCCGCGCACCGAAAGATCGCCCGTCGGCACCACGGCCTGGGCATCGGCATTGATGCTCGGCGTGCTGACTCCCCCGGTGCGATGCGATTCCTGATGATCGACGGCCCCGGCGTTTCCTCCGGCAAGGTCGGCAACAACATCGGCCTTCAGCAGGGCATTGGCCGAGACATCGATCATCCCCGCCCGTGCGTCCGCGGCGCAGAACAAACCCAAACTAAGAAAAAGAATCCAGAACGCAGGACGAAGTGTGGCGGACATGATTGAACTCCGATGCCGAGGAAGGGACGAGAAAACCCACTGCCGAACCAGAGAAGTCTGAGGTGATGTGTCGCCCCGGTCAATTACAAAACCGACATAATCAGAGACTTCCACCTGAAACACATGCCGTTGGTGCGATGGAAAAATGGTCTCCGATAATTCTGGAAATATAATTGCATGGGCCCTGATGACACGGCTACTGTCCTTCGAGAGTTCGCATTCCATAAAGCAGAATCAGTCTGGCCCACCAACCCCCGGAGGTCTGTATGCCTCGTATACTTACCGCACTGTTTTGTGTTGCGTTGCTGACCACCGTGCTTCGGGGCGATGACTCCCCCACGCCCGCGCCGGTTACACCTCCCCCGGTGACGTTTGTCGAGCCTGCCCAAGTAGTGGTGCCCATGCCGACCAAAGCAGCCAAGGCCGCCCTGGTTGCCGGCGCTCAGCCCGCGGCCTCCGTACTTGGGTCTTATGTGCTGATCGGCTGGAACGACCTGGGCATGCACTGCATCAACGGACGCTTCGCCGAAATGGCCATCCTGCCTCCGTATAACAATCTTCACGCTGTTGTGATTAAGCGTGGAGAGGAACCCCAACTCATGGGATCCTCTGTGACCGTGAAGTATGCCTTGGATCAAGCCAAAGGGATGACCGATTCCACCGACTTCTGGGTCTATGCCCCCAAGCTCTTCGGCAAAACGTTACCCTTGGGAATCGGACTGACCGGCAATGGTCTTTCGGGAACCATGAAGCCAGGCAACGGCGAATATGTCGCCACCGGCGTTCCGGCACTCCCTTACAACCGAATAGGCAGATCGTTGGTTTGGCAGCCCTATCAGACTGCCGTCATGACGGCGACTTTGAATAATGTCATCATCGGCCAGGAGCGAGTGGTGGTGCCGGTCTCCGACGAGATGAACTGCGCGAAATGCCACTCCGCCAACGGCGTGGCCGGCAAGGGCATCAAGGCCAGTACCGTAGAAGGTTACATTCTGACCCTGCATGACTTGCGCAGCAAGACCAAGTTAATGGCCAGCCGACCGGTACTCTGCGCCAGTTGCCACTCGGATAACGCATTAGGCACACCGGGCGTCAAAGGGGTGTCATCGATGTCCTTGGCGATGCATAACAAGCATTCCACGATCGCTGTTCAGCCAGCCTGCTATGACTGTCACCCCGGCAACAAGACCCAGTGCAACCGCAGCATGGCCCAGAAGATGGGACCGGTGGGGAACGATCCGAAATGCGCCGATTGTCACGGAAATCTCACCAAGATGGCCTCGGTTCTCAAGGCCGGACGCAAACCGTGGTTGCAGGAACCCACTTGCGCCCAATGTCATGGAGCGATATATTCCACGGGTACCACCCTCTATCGCATGGCCCGTGGCCACGGCGGGGTGCAGTGCATCACCTGCCACAACAGCCCCCATGCCTGGTGGCCGTCACGCCAAGCCAAGGACAACCTGGAGCCGGACGACTTGCAGCACAACAACCATGCCATCGGCTACTACGCCTGCTTCGTCTGTCATACTGATAAAAGAACCGGCAAGATGCCCCCGCATCAGGAAGACTGATGGTTCAGAGGACTTTTCGGGGCGGGGGGACCGGCAGAACCCTTCGTGGGATATGCCGGGCCACTCTCGCTGGCGCTACGGGAGCCGGAGCGTTTGGATCGAACCCGGCCAACGGATGCGTGCTGCTGTGGAAACTCACCTGATGTTTTCCGTGCGTTTTTGCGAAATACATCAACTTGTCGGCCTGACTGAGCAAGTCGTCGATGGTTGTTTCCGTGTTGGTCTGATCGGTCCAATGGACACCGATGCTGGCCTGCAGGGTAAGACTGAGCGTGGGGGATATCTTAATGGTGATTCCGATAACCCGGACTTTCATCTGCTGGGCCAACGCACTGGCCTCCTCTTCGGTCACACCGGTGAGCAGAATGGCGAACTCGTCCCCACCAAGTCGTCCAATTACCGCTTGCGGAGGGGCCACCCGACGCAGAAGTTTGGCCATCCCACGCAGAATCTGATCGCTGGCGGCATGGCCGTGCTGATCGTTGATCGGCTTGAAGCCGTCGAGATCGATCAAGGCGCAACAGACACCCTGGTTTTCCTGCGCGGCCTGGGTCAGATGACGCTCGGCCAGATTCATAAATCCCCGACGATTGAGCAATTGAGTTAAACCGTCGGTAAATGCGGCAAACTTCAGACCATCCGACGTGCGTCACCTTTTGCCTTTCGCGTATTTCGTGTGCTTCGTGGTTAATGGCATTCAGGCAAGAATGACGGGGGAAGAATGACGGATGCAGGCTTTCGCGTTTTCGTGCTTATTAACCACGAAGGGCACGAAGGACACGAAAGGAGAAGTTCCCCGTGTGCGGCTACAGACTCCGCGACTCTGCGATATAATTGACGGCATGGCGTTACTCCGCGATCGTTGCATCTGCCTTCGCAAGACCGAATACAGCGAGACCTCGCAGATTCTTGTCCTGCTGTCGCGCGAGCATGGGCTGGTGCGTGTCATTGCCAAAGGCGCACACCGCAGGACGAAGGCCGGCGCGGGGAAGTTTGATGGCGGGATCGACTTCCTCGATCTGGGCGAGGCCGTCTTCACCGATTCCGAAGCCCGGGATCTTAATACCCTTACCGATTGGAAGCTTCAGAACGGGCATCAGCACCTGCGCAAGGACTTGCGGGGAATTTATCTGGGGCTGTATGGCGCCGAAGTGCTCTCGCTGGTGATCGAAGAGCGCGACCCGCACCCCGAACTCTTCGATCGCTTCGCGGCTGTGCTTAGTGCGCTGGGCGGCAAGAGCAATGAAGAGGTGTTTCTGGTCTTCGAACTGGACGTGCTGCAAGAGACGGGGCATCTGCCCGAGCTATCGAGTTGCGTGGCCTGCCGGCAACCGATAAACGACCGCGAGGCGATGTTCTTCTCGATCTCGCGTGGCGGATTGATCTGCCAAGCCTGCTCGCCAAGCGTGCCCGATCGCCAGTCGATTGATCACCGGCTGTTGCGCTTGTTGCAATCGCTGCTTCGCCTCCCCCGCGACGGCGGAGTTCCGCAGCGCTTGCCGCGGCTTACCAGGCATCAGACCGATCCGATAAATCGCTTGCTGGCCAGATACATCCAGCACCAGGTGGGCCGGGGGCTGAAATCAGCGAAATACATTTTGCTTAACCCGCAGAGCACGGCAGGAACGCTTTAAGACAATAGGCGGAGAAAGTCCGGTTTTTCTGCTTGACCGATTTCATATTCGATCGTACTTTGACGCACATTGCAGGAGACGGAGCGTTCGGAGAACGCAGTTCTGCAACGGAAACATTTCCAACCGAGGTCAAGGATGGCCCGCAGCAAGCACAACACGGCGTTATTTGAGGTTCTTCGTCACTCGCAAAAGCCCGAGGCAACTCGCTCGTCGAACAGTTGGTTCGGCAGAAGCGTGGCATCGGCGGCTCCGGCCGATCTGCCGGTGGTCGATCCGGCGATCACAATCACATATATAGAAGACGCGCCGGCAAGCGTGCCAATGCACGACGCCGCGCAAGCAGGCAAGCGCGATTTTGTTTTCAGGATGAGTCATATCGGCGCGGCTGTTTGCGCGTTTGGCGTGATCGTGGTGATCGTGGGGGCCTTCGTGCTGGGGCAGCGCACGAACAAGGCGTCAGCGCCGGTGCTGGCAGCGCTAACGACCGAGGAACTGAAGAGTCTGCCGGCCCAGCCCGAGGTGCTGGAGATCGCCCGGCCGGTGGCAGTCGATCCCCCGCCTGCCGAACCCGTGCTGCAAGCCGCGGCCGAGACGAGCCAGGCAAGGACGAACAAGACATGGAACGAACCGAAACCCCCGGTGACGCTGGTGGTGCAGGACGCCAAGCGCACCGTCGGCCTGAATTACGTGCTGATCCAGAGCTATCCCAAGGAAGAAGAATCGATGGCGCTGTCGGCCAGAGAATTGCTGACCAAGCACGGGATTGAAGCCACGGTAGAGCGAGGGCTTCCCGGCTGGAACGCCGATTGGTTCAGTGTGGTCGGCACGACCGGGTTTGACAAGATTCGCTCCTCGCCGGTGTTCGACGCGTACGTGCAGTCGATCATGCAAGTGAGCGCGCGCTTCGCCGGATCGGCCAAGTTCAAGCGGTTCGATCCGCTGGCATATAAGTGGCGCGGAACTCGCAGCGGGAATTAAGCGCATACAGGTTCCAGATCACACCGGCAGACGAGGTTTGGCCGAACGCCCGCTCGGCTCTATAGTTGCCGGCCGATGAATAAAGTTCGGGCAAAGAATGCAGTAGAGGTGCTGTTCGAAGACGCGCACGTGATTGCCGTAATGAAACCGGCGCGACTGGCGGCTATTCCCGGGCGCGGGGAGGACGAATCCTTGATCCAGCTCCTGGCCGCGCAGATCGGCCTGCCTTGGACGGGCCGGGAAGATCCGAGAGTGCGTGTCGTGCATCGGCTCGATAAAGACACCAGCGGAGTCATGCTCTTTGCCAAGGACGTGGCCGCCCAGCGGCACTTGTCGCACCAGTTTCAGAATAACACTATCGAAAAAGAATATCTCGCGGTGGTTTGCGGCCGGATGCACGAAACAGAAGGGTCGATCGTGGGCGCGATCGGTCCACACCCGACGGTGAAGACGCGCATGTGCGTGCTGAAACATGGCGGGCGCCCGGCGCGCACCGATTGGCAGGTGGTGCGCGCGTATCGCGCATTCTCCGTCGTCCGCCTTTTTCCAAAGACCGGCAAGACGCATCAAATCCGCGTGCATCTGGCGCACCTCGGGCACCCCCTGGCCATCGACCCGATCTACAACAATCAGGAACAGCAGGCGATTTTTCTAAGCCAGATCAAGCGCGACTATCGTCCAACACGCGGGGAAGACGAGCGCCCGCTGATGGATCGACTGACGTTGCATGCCTGCCGGCTGAGTTTCACCAATATCGATCAGACCCGGCAGACCGTGACCGCGGAATTGCCCAAGGCGTTTCGGGCCCTGATAAACCAGTTGGGGAAAGTCGGCTGATTTCCCGCAAAGATCGGGTTACCGGGACCTGCATCGAACGGCGATGCACATTGCCCGGCAGTTGAAGTTGACAGGTTATGAAGATTCGTCTGGTACATTTCGTTCCGACCGACTTGGACTATCAATCGATCCGCGCGCTGGAGATGCTGGGCGCGAAGTTGGGGGATGAGTTTGAAGTTTTCCGAATCACGGTCGGGCCGAAGGGCACGTTCCGATCCTGGGCGAGCGCCGCATGGCATTTGCGCAACGAATATCCCGCCGACGTGTTGCACGGATGGGGCGCCGAGGCCATGACGACCGCAGTCTTGAGCGGGGCCGATCATATTCTCTTCTCGCCCATCGGCTTCCCCACCCGCCGCAGCACGGCCTGGCTGCGGGCGATCACGACCTACCGCAGCGTCGAAACACTATGCCCCACCGCGACGATGCGTCGAGTGCTGATCGAGCGTGGCATCCACCCCGACCGCTGTCACCTGCTGCGCCCGGGAGTGGATTTCAGCAAAATCCGCAGCCGTAGAGACCCCGCCTTGCGAGCCAGTCTCGGGTTTTCAGACCGCGATTTCGTGCTGCTGGGCACGGGCGAATCAACCCGGCAGAGTGCGCACGAGATGGCCGTGCGAAGCGCGATCGTCCTGCACAAGCTTGACGAGAAATACAAGTTGCTGCTGTGGGGACGAGGACGGCAGGTGCTGCACGTTCGTAAGATGGCCGAAAATTTGAATGATCCTCAAGTGCTGCACTTGGCCGAAGAGAGGCTGAAACGATCGGTGGAGTTTGAGCAGCTTCTACCCGCAGCCGACGCCGTGATCGTCACCGCCGATGGCCCGGCTCCGACGCTGCCCGTCGTAATAGCGATGGCCGCAGGGCTGCCCATCGTCGCTTCGGTGAGTTACACCATTTCAGAATTGCTCGAAGACCGTCACACGGCTCTGATGACCGGAAGATCAACTCCGCGCGAACTAGCCCGGCGAGTGCTCGACCTGCAGGCCGACGTGCGTATGCAATGGTCCATCTCCGACATGGCCAAAACCGAAGCCTACGCCTACTTTGCGATGTCTCGCTTCATAGATCAGCACCGCCAGGCTTATCGCCAAATAGCCGAAGGCAAGAGCATCCACCTCCCCGAGCCAGCCACCAGCGCTGGCCTGCGGTTCCATGGCCAAATCTAGAAACAGGTGATTCGTTTCGGCGACGTCCTGGTTGGCCATTGCCCTCTGGCCATGGATCATTCCGTTCAGACCTTGCTGCTCACAGGGATTACGAAGGATTCCACCTCCCCGATCCTCTCAAAGCCGTATTCGCCGAGCAGACGAATCGCCATCTTATTCTCTGGGTTGACGCGAAAGAAAACATGCTTGAACAACGACCGAGCGCAAATTTCGATTCCGCGATTCATCATCATCCTGCCGAGTTCGCTTTGCCGGAAATCGGACGAGACAAACAAGGCTGCAATCCTGCCCACGTCCCCCACCGCCAGCACGCCGACGTGCGCTACCGCCCGACCTTCAAACAAGGCCAGCAGGGAATCCCAGTGCGGATCGTCGAGATGCCGTTCAAAGCCGTCAGCCAGTGCCGGTTCGTTCCAGCGGGCGCTCATCTCCAGACCAATCTGCCTTACATGCCGGAAACTGGCGCGGCTGGGGATGATTCTAACACCGGCGATGTCGGGCAAATCCCGGCGACCCAACGCCGACAAATAGTAAATGTCGCGCTTCTCCCGAATATAGCCGCTTTGGGCAAGATGGTTTCGTAAAGTCTGGGACTGAGCTGGATCGATGCTCGGGTTGAGCGTCCATTGCAGGCACGTTGCGCCCAGCGAGTCAAAGTGCGCCTTTACCTGCGCGCAGGTTTGCTCGGGATTCATCCCGGCAGGCAGGCAGGCGTCCCGAATCTGGTTCGCATCACGCAATCGCCCAAGCGACGCGTTGACGATCGCCGAGCCGACATCGAGTGTGGTCGTTTCACCGAGGTGCTGCGAAAAATGCAGTTGCGTGCGATGAAACAGTCGAACCAGATCGGCCGGCGAAGTGGCCGGGTGAGATTGAAGAACAGGCAGTGACATCGAACGGCATTGTAGGCCATTGCCCGCAGAGACGCACCGCCGGCATCGCCCCTGATCGACGCGCGATTCTAACGCGGCAGAACGCGCCGGAGGGAGCCGTGCGTTCGAGTGGGTGTCACCCGGTCGATGGTCACTTCCACCCAATCGCCGTCCTGAACAGATTCCGATTCAAAGTGAACGTCGAAATAGCGCTCGCAGCGGCCGTGCCGCAGGCCGGGCGTTTTATCATTTGCCCGCTCCACCAGCAGTTGCACCGACTGCCCGACGAATGGCCTGCGGTAATCGAGACTGCATTCCGACGCGAACTTCTGCAAAATCTCGATGCGCTCGGTGACAACGCTCGATTGCACGAACTGTCCGGTCCACCGGGCGGCGGCGGTTCCCACGCGCGGGCTGAATGGAAACGCATGGATGTGAATGAAGCGCGCCTCCCGGGCCAGATCGAGCGTCTGCTGAAACTCCGCGTCGGTTTCGCCGGGAAAGCCGACGATGATATCGGTGGTGATGGCAGGGGAATCGAAACTGGCATGAACCCGCTGGAGCATCTGGAGATAATCGTTCCGGGTGTATTGGCGATGCATGCGCTTGAGGAGACGATCCGACCCACTTTGCAACGGAAGATGAAAATGCGGCACCACCTGACAGTGATTCTTCAACACGGCGACAAGGTCATCGGTCAGATCGCCGGGCTCGAGGCTGCTGAGCCGCAGTCGCTTAAGCCCCGGCACGTGCATACACAATCCGGCAATAAGTTCTGTCAGTGGCGACGGGCCGGTTGGGGCCTGGCGACGTCGGAGCGCGGTGGGTTGCCCGAAAGCCCCAAGGAAGATGCCCGTCAAGACGATTTCGACATGGCCGGAATCGACCAGCCTCCGGGCTTCATCGAGAACGTCGCCCGGCGGCTTGCTCCACAGCACGGGACGAAGCGACGGGATGATGCAATAGGTGCAGTGCGCGTCGCAGCCGTCTTGTATTTTCAAGAATGCCCGCTGGCGACCAGACTGATGCTGGCCGAAGATGGGCAGGGAATTCGTACCAGGGGCCGGCGATCGACCGGCAGCGGCCACCGGCGCGGTGGGGGTTTGGGTCTGAGCATCCATCCACTGGTCCAGCAGATCGTTGAGCCGCCGAGAGACATTTTCATGATGGGTGACCACGGCATCCACACCGGGCAAGCGCGCCGCAGCGGCGTGGTCACTGGTGGCCCAGCATCCGGTCAGGATGACCCTTCCGCGCCCCTCCGGCAGGCCATCGCCTTGCGCCCGTTCCTCGCCCACCGGCCCGCAAGCAGCGGCGGCCAAAATCGGCAGTCTGACGGCTTTACGAGCTTCATACCGGCTTTTCGCCCCGGCCTGCCCGGTCACACTACAGGTGTTAACCACACGCAGGTCGGCATGCGCCGCATCGGCCTCGGTCAACCCGCGGGCGCGCAGCAATGCCGCCAGTTGTTCGCTCTCGTACTGGTTCACTTTGCAGCCAAGGGTGACGATCGAGAATGTTCGTATCCGGTTCATGCCAGAACTTTTCTATCCTAAACAGCGTCTGATAATAAGAACTCGTGGTTTATAGGGGTAAACGATGTTGAACAACTACCCCCGAGAGGGTACACATTACGTTCTAACGATTGATTGGCGGCGAAGATAGTACCTGCCTACCCATCCCAAGGAGCTTTACATGGCGTCCGCCCGTTACGCGTGGGGAATTGATGTCGGAAATCGTGCCCTCAAAGCCGTTAAATTGGTGCGCGATGCTACCGGCGCCTTGAAGATCGATGACTTCGAGGTCATCGAGCACGAAACCGTCCTGTCCAACGCCGGTGACAACCGCGAATCTCTGGTGCAGTCGGCGCTGGCGAACTTCGTTCAGCGGCATCCAATGAAGGGTGGAGGCTCGCTGGCTTTGGGTGTAAGTGGGCAGACCTCGTTCGCGCGGTTTATCAAGCTTCCTCCGGTCGAGCCGGCTAAAATCCCCGAAATCGTCCGCTTCGAGGCAATTCAGCAGATTCCGTTCCCGCTCGACGACGTGGAATGGAGTTATCAGCTTTTTCGGGACCCTGGTTCGCCGGATGTCGAAGTCGGCATCTTCGCCATGCGTAAAGAGTTGGTGAATCACTGGCTCAAGTATTTCACCGACATCGACCTGAGCGTGTCGGCAGTGCAAATGAATCCGCTGGCGGTTTACAACGCCATGAACCACGAGGGGCGGCTCAACGGCACCACCATGCTGATCGACCTGGGTGCCGAAAACACCGATCTGATCATCTCCGAAGGCGAGACCATCTGGCTTCGTTCGATTCCCATCGGTGGAAACAATTTCACCGAGGCCCTGGTCAAAGCTTTTAAGCTGAACTTCGCCAAGGCCGAGGAACTCAAGCGCAACGCGCCGAGCAGCAAATTCGCCAAGCAGATTTTCCAGGCGATGCGACCGATCTTCGCCGACCTGGTCTCCGAAATTCAGCGATCGATCGGTTTTTACTCCTCGGTGCATCGAGAGTCGCGGATCGACAAGGTGCTGGCCCTGGGTGGCACGTTCCGCCTGCCGGGCCTGCAGAAATACCTTCAGCAAAACCTGCAACTGGATGTTGAAGCCGTTAAGAGCCTTTCGATCGGGCAACCCAGCGACGCCAAACTTGCCGGCTCTTACAACGAAAACCTGCTGTCGGTGGCCAGTGCTTATGGCCTGGCGGTTCAGGCGATGGGCGACGCCAAAATCAACAGCTCACTCTTGCCCGAAAAAATCCGCCGCGAACGGATGTGGCGAGACAAAACCAAGTGGTTTGGTCTGGCCGCAGCCGGCTTTGTACTGGGCGCAGGTGTAGCCTACACGCGTTACTTTATCGAAGACTTCCGAGTGAAGGTGTCCGCGGATGCGAACCAGCAGCGGATCAACAATGTGATGGGCACAGCTCGCACACTCGATACGCAGTGGTCGGATATCGAAAACCGAGGCGGCCCAGACCGCGCCCGGATCAATGCCATCCGCAACCTCACCCATTATCGCACGCTTTGGTCCGAACTGCTTTCCACCATGACCGCTAAGCTGCCGGCCCCTCAGCCGGCGCTGCTGACCGGAAAACTGCAAGACATCAAATCCATTCCGCGGGGGGCGCGGCAACAGATACTGATCGACCAGATTTCCACGCAGTATCGCCCGAACATTGGCGCGATCGCGGATGACCCGGATTTCAAAAAGTTCATTTCAGAAGGTGCGATGCCGACCATGCCTGTCGGAGGCGACGCCCCGCCTATGGATTTTTCCAGTCCAATGGGAATGGGCGGGGACGATTTTAGTGCCCCCCCGACCGGACCGATTGCGCCGACCAATTCCAAGCGTGGATTTCTCATCACACTTAGAGTGACCACACCCTTCGCCGACGCCTACACCTTGGTGGAAAAGAAATACGTCGAGGCCCTGAGAGCGATGAATGACAAGTCGATCAAACCGGGCGCGCAGTTTTATGTCGCCCGGGCGGAGATCGTGCAGGCGTTGAAGGTGCCCCAGGACGCGACCAAGGTGACCGCGCTGGCCGCGGGACAGGCCGTCATCAACCGCGAGCGCCAAGCCCAGGCCACCGCCGCGGGCGCGGCCGGTGCCCCCGGGACCGGCGCGCCGATTCCGGGGGGATTTGTCCCCCCCGGCGAATCGTCCCGCGTGCCGTTTGGCGGCGGTGCCCCCGCTGCTGGTGGTGGCACGCAGGGTGATCCGGCGATTTTCATTGACCGGCTGACCGGTGAAGACATGCACGATGACTGGAGCCTGACCATCTTGGTTGCCGTGGTGATCGATCCCCCGCCAGCCGTGCAGACGGCGGCGGGCCGTTAGGACTTTCTTTCGTAGGAACGATTCATGGATATCGTCAAGAAGAATATTGTCAGCATTATCTTCGGGGTCATTGCCCTGCTGGCGATCGTGTCGCTTTTCGTACCGCTTTCGAGCATGTATAAGGGACTCGAAGAGGCTGGTACCTCGCGGGCGCAGGTCTATACCAGCCTGAATAGCCTGTTGAGCAAGAGCAGGAATCTGCCCATCGTCAATCCCGATGCAACCGAGCCGGTTCCGCTCCAGGTCTTCCCCAACCAGCCGATCATCGACAAGGCAGACGCCGTCACCAAGCTCGTGGCGGCCGAAAGCACCGAACTGGTCAAGGCAGTTGCCGATCTCAATGCCCGACAATTGCTCGTGCCGGGTTCTCTCCCCAATCCCGAAACCAATGCGTTTCGGTTCCGCGACGAATACATCCATGAGATGACCGATGTCATTCCCGGCGTCGTGCTTCACGCCGGTGTGCCACCCACGCCGGATCAAATCCGCATGGCCCAGGAACAGCTGCTCGAAACCACCTACAAACCCCAGATCATTTATGTCAATGACAAGCCTGTGAACGAAACGCAGGTGATGGAACAATACAATCGCGCTGCCGCGCGCGTGCCCATGCAACTGAAGCAGGCGGTCGCGGAGAAAAGCAAAATCTATATGAATGTTGATGCTCTCTCCATTCATCGCGAGCTGTTCAACCCGGCGGTCCGGCCCGAATCAATGGACATTTGGTGGGCGCAGGTGGGCGTCTGGGTACAGCGTGACATTTGCGAATCCATCAGCGCCACAAATCAGACTGCCAAGGGCATTCCTGATGCCATTGTCAAGCATTTGGTGAAACTGGAAGTGAAGGACAAGCAGTTTTTGGGTGGCCCTGCGGTCGTTGGGCCAGTGGGACCCGGAGGTCCCGGTGGGCCGAATGTCTCGGTCGCCGTCGTGGCTGACCCCAACGCCCCACCGCCCAAAAACTTTACCATCTCTCCGACCGGTCGAACCTCCAATGGCCTTTACGATGTCATCACGTTTCGCCTGACAGTCAACGTGACGGCCGCAGAGGTGCCACAGTTCCTTGCCGAACTCAGCCGCAATCGGCTCATCACCGTGACCCGCGTCATTAATGTCGTGCCGATCGATCCGGTGATCGCCGAGTCCACGGGTTATTATTATGGCCCGCAGGACGTCGTGCAGGTGGTGCTGGATGGTGAAAAATTATTCTTGCGAAGCTGGACGGAAAAGTACATGCCCCCGCGCTTGAAGCGTACTTTGGGCATTCCCGACGCCCCGCCGCCTGCGGTCGTGGGCCGCTGAAAAGCTGTTGATGACACTAGACCGTTGTAAAACAGGGAAACCATGCAAAAGTATCTAAAAATGCTCGAAGACCAGGTGCAATGGATCGCCATCGGTATCGGCGGGCTGTTCTTCGTCTGGATGCTCTGGTCGTACGTGCTCCAAACGCCCGTGTCCGTGATGGTGGCGGGCAAGCCGGTAGCGCCGGGAGAAGTGGATCAATTGATCGCCGAAGGTCCGCTCGTGCGCGTCGAGGCGGCGATCAAAAGCGACGTGGCCGTGCCGCAAATGCCCGTGGTGCCGTTCCGCAAGAACGTCATTGATGAACTGGCCGGACGCACTTATCACGTTCCCATGATCGCCGGCCTGAACGTGCCGCATCACGTCGATTTGGGCCTCATTGGGCCTACAAAAGGATCAGAAAACGGCAGCAACAATCCGAACCTGGCCCAAAACCTGATGCAGCAGGTGCCGCTCACCCCGATCGCCGTTTTTACCGACAGTGCCCAGGGTCGATCCACTGTGAACAAGTCGGCGATGGCCCAACCGAACCTCGGCGGGATTCCTAATGCCAATCCACAGATCACACCGGCGGACATCGACTGGGTATCACTCTCGTTCAAGGTTGATCCGAAAGAAATCGCTGCCAATTACGTTGCCGCTGGCGTGCCCGCTTATCTTAACTCGCAGTGTCTGTTCTTGCAGGTGGAACTGCTGCGCGAAGAGCTTATCGACCCGGACACGGATCGGTGGTCGGCATCTGTAACGATCAAACCGCTGGCCAACGTGGTGCTCCTGCCCTACCCAGGTGACCGTGCGCCATTGGCATCAGCGGCGCAGTACGATCAATGGGCCGAAAAGAATCAGGCCGACATCATTGCGCCGGCTTTTTATGTCGTGACCAAAGGCGATCAGTGGTACGAACCCGGCAAGAGCAATCCCAATGTCGTCGCCGCACCGAAAATAGAACCGGTCCCGCTGCCCGATGTTCCCAAGCCAACTCCTCCAAGGCCGACTCCGCCGAAGCCACCACGTCCCACGCCTAAGACCCCGAAATATCCGCCCAGCGAACGCGCCGTGCCCGACCCTGATCGCCCGACGCAATTGGCGCAGGCCATCCCTCCGATGTTTGAGATGCCCCCCGGCTCCGGCACGCCTTCAAACCCGGCTTTTGGTCAACCTGCCGGCGCAGCGGTGGCTGGCGCGGCGCAGGTGCCTGCTGGTAAATTTGATCCAGGCACCACCACGGGCTATTTCGAGATTCGCGCCCATGACGACACCGTCCAAGCCGGACACACGTATCGCTATAAACTGCGGTATCGCCTGCGTAACCCGGCGTTCAACATGCCCCGCGCGGCCATCCCCGCTGTCGCGGCGCAGTTCGGCGTGGCCAGCCTCGGCTCGGCTCCCACCCGCAGCATCAAGATTGTTGACCGTGTCAATTTCTGGGTGAAGCGCGGGGTTGTGGGTAACAAGGTGACGTTTGAAGTTTATAAGTGGGAGAATGGCCAGCAGCACGCCAAGGCATTTGACGTCGGCGTCGGGGATATGGTGGGATCGACCGACAAGGACGTCGACTATCGCACGGGCTGGACGGTCGTCGATTTCCGTAATCACCCGACCGATCAGGCCGACAAGGAAGTGCTGCTGATGGACCAGCAAGGCCATACGCTCCGGCGAAGTTTCAGCAGCGATCAGGCCAACTTTAAGAAGCTGATGAACGATCTGAAGAACGAGGTGGATCGGGCAAACACCGGCGCGGCGGCGGCGACGGGCAGCTAAAGCTAACTTTCGGCAAGCAGTCTATCGCGCGTTCCGTTCGTCCTGCGCTATCCCAGCCCCAGGACGTTGGCCATGGTATATCGGCCCGGCTTCTGGCCGGCCAGCCACTTGGCCGCACGAAGCGCGCCATGCACGAACGTATCGCGGTTGGTTGCTATGTGGGTCAGCTCAAGGCGCTCGCCCTGCGACGCAAAGTGCGCCGTGTGCTGGCCCACCACGTCCCCGAGGCGCAGCGAATGCATTCCGATGCGCCCGCGCGCTCGCAAGGCCTCTCCGCCGTGCCGGCCATAATCGAGGTCGGCCGCGGTCTTGCCCGTCGCCTTAAGGATCGCATCGGCCAGCCCCGCCGCCGTTCCCGACGGCGCGTCCTTCTTCTGATTGTGATGACTTTCGACGATCTCGATGTCGTAATCATCGCCCAGCATCTTGGCGACCTCGGCCGCGATCTTAGACAGCACGGCGACGCCCAGACTGGTGTTGGGTGTTTGCAGGACCGCAATGTCTGTTGCGGCCCTGTCGATCGCGGCGTGATCCTGTTCCTGCAATCCGGTGGTGCCGATGACCATGGCGATCCCGCGATCGCGGCAGGTCTTGATCCAGTGCCGCGTACTGGCGGGGACCGTGAAATCGATCAGCACCTGCGGTGTCGGCTTCAGATCGCAGGTGACGGGAAACCCAATCGCGCCGATACCGGCGATCTCACCGGCGTCCCGGCCCTGAAATTTGCTTTCGGCGCGCTCAATCGCGCCGAGCACCTTCAAATCGTTGTCGGCATGCGCCACTGCGATAAGCCGTGCGCCCATCCGTCCCGCTGCACCAGTAATTGCGATGGTTGTCATAATGGTATTTGATTCCTTGATTTAGCCACCGTACTTATCACCTCGCCACGGCGATGAGTTGTTTGCCATTTATTTCCCGGTGCCGCAGTATGCGATGCACGGTCCCGGTCTTGATTTCACAATGCATCGGGACGACCCATCCACGCGAGCCGTTCCGCATTGCCAACTGACGCCCGCGTTGCCGCATGACGACGAAGCCCAGGCGTTGGAGGACTTCCCTCAAATTAACGATAGTCTTTGGGATCGTTTGGCCCTGGGGCCGGCGTGCCCGCGGAAAATTGTAAGTTGTCGAAAATCGGTGTCAAACCTAGTACTCCGTGACCGGCAGATTCGACCTCCCCGGAGGGAGTTTCAGTCTGCGTAACATGTCCGGCGTTCCCCCAAGCGCGACGACGATCGTTTCCAGATCATCATCCACCTGCACCGGAGGGTTACTCAATTTGCCGTGCGGCTCCTCTCGAGGGGCCAGGTCTTGCACGCTTTTCATGTCGATGCCCGTGTGATATTTCACGGTCACATTGGGGTCCTTTAGCTCGTGGCCGGTAAGGATGCATGCGACGGTGTCGCTGGGGCTGATAACGCGCTCGTCGAGCAATTGCCGGAGGCCGGCGATGGTGGCAGCGCTGGCCGGTTCGCAGCCAAATCCCCATCGCGCGACCATCGCACGGTGTTCAAGGATTTCGTTATCGGTCACCTCCCGCACCACGCCATTCATTGTCTCCAATGCCCGCAGGGCCTTGGGGAGGTTCACCGGACGGGAAATCTCGATCGCACTGGCGACCGTATGCGGCCGAAAGCCCGATTCGTCCATCCCGGCATAAAAGCGGCCGATGTGCTCGCGGTCGATATGGCCGGCGTTCCAGCGCAGGCCGTCGCGGGTATAAAGCTGGTGCAGCGTGTTGGCGCCGTGGGCGTTGATGATCGCGAGACGCGGGATTTTCTTAATTAACCCCAGTTCATGCAGTTCGGCAAAGGCCTTGCCAAAGGCGCTGCAATTGCCCAGATTTCCGCCAGGCACGATGATCCAGTCGGGGGACTGCCAGTCTCGGGCTTCCAAGATGCGATACATGATCGACTTCTGCCCCTCCAATCGGAAAGGATTGACGCTGTTCATCAGATAGATGCCCAGTTGCGGCACGTCCACCGCGATCTGCCGGATGCGCCGCAGGCAGTCGTCAAAATCGCCATGTATCTGCAGCGTAGTCGCGCCGTAATCCAACGCCTGCGACAACTTGCCAAAGCTGATTCGTCCGGAACCGATAAATACGATCCCCTGCGTCTGCGACAATGAAGCAAACAGTGCCAGCGATGCACTGGTGTTGCCTGTCGATGCGCAGGCCACTTTCTTCGCGCCCACCATTTTCGCGTGCGTAAAAGCCGCCGTCATGCCGTTGTCTTTGAAACTGCCGCTCGGATTAAGTCCCTCGTATTGCAGCAACAGATTTCCCGCCTGCATGCCCATCTGCGCGGCCAGCAGATCGGCCTGCTGTAAAACGGTTCGGCCTTCGCCGATGGTGACGATCTGGTCCTCGTGTTGATAAAACGGCAGCAATTCCCGGAATCGCCAAATTCCCGAGAAATCAAGCCGCCCCTGCCCGCCCGTCCCCTTGGTCGCCCAGCGATGTTCGAAAAAGCCGAGGCTTTTCGGCACCGGAAGGCGCGACCAGTCGTATTTAATGTCCAGCAAGCTGCCGCACTTGGGACAGGCGACGTGAACTTCGTTCACTGAATAGACTGAAGCACACGAAGGGTTAATGCACTGCTGATAGGCGAGATCACTCATGACGCGATAAAGGTACGATGCCGAGCTGGCTTGGTCAAAAGCCGCGCGTGTTTCTCGGACCGAACGTCAGGGCCAAATCATTTGGACGCCCGCAAAATAACGGTGCACTGCACATTTGCGCTTTTGCTTTGGCCATGCTACATACCCGGTTTGTTCGCGTAGGCCTCGCGTTTGATTCATTTTGTTTTTGTCACCGAGGTCTTGCATG
>JBBQSU010000079.1:0-17718 GCA_038234815.1 Tepidisphaerales bacterium
CAACAGGTCGAAGGGCTTTCTCTTTGTGAGACAAAGACTTACGTCGCTCAGGGCGCGGTTCAAACTCACCGACACCAAGATCTCGCGTCGAGCCGGCCAGGTTGATCGCTGCCAATACTCGGCGACCTCTTGCGAAAAATCAAAAACCGCCACGGCCGTCGCGCTGTCCCCGGGGCCAACCTTGGTGACCCTCTCCAGCGCCTCGTTGACCAGGGACAATTCGCGTTTGAGCTCCTCGGACTTCTTCTGCAATGTCCCCTCGTCCACGGTGCCGCCCAGGTAGGCGTTGAGCAAACGGTCGAGCATCCCCTGTAGTTCCGATTGGCGTCTGGCCAACGTCGTCCGCTGGCGATTCTGGTGATCGTTGAGGTTATCGCACGAGGCGTTGAGCGTCGAACGGACGACCTGCCGGATATCCGCGCGTTTGATCTGGAGCGTCTGGAGATCGCGGAGAATGGCGGCGTCCACGTCCTCGTGCCGCCAGCGCACTTTAGGATGGCCGGCCGGTTTGTGGTTGTTGCCGCACCGATAGTAGATGTGTTCGTTGATCGCGCCGTTGGCGAGTTTGCGGCGGATACGCTCGCCGGTGATGGCGAAGCCGCAATGGGCGCAACGTAGGATGCCGCCAGCCAGCGGTGTATCCGCCGATCGCCCGCGGCGATTCTTGCCGCTGAGGATATCCTGGCAGGTCTGGAAGAGCTCGCGGCTGACCAGCGGCTGGAACTTGCCGGGATAGGTTTGGCCACGGCGGACGATCTCGCCCACATAGAAGCGGTTATTCAGAATGTAGGAGATCACGGGCGTTTTCGGATGGACGTGATGTGTCGCAGACCGCCATACACTTGGCCCAGCGGCAACTGCGGCGTCGGCGGCGTTTGTCGTGGCGCAGCGGTCGTTGCTGATACTGGGCTCCGGGTGATCGCATTGGCCACGTAAGTGCTTGCGTGGGCATCCAGCCAGTCTAGGGTCGGACGAAAGATTGTCTCCGCCAGAAAGATCCGCTGGGTAGCCTTGCTGAACCCGACAAGCTGTTTTGCGGAGGCTGCGCCGATTGGCAACTTCGACGGATCACCGTTTAGCAGCACCTCATGCAGGCCAAGAAAATCCTTCATCGAATTGACGATTAGCGTTTCGAGCTCGGCTCTCTGCAACTGGCTTATGTTCACCGGAATCAGTATCCGCTGAAGGGCGCCACATCGTGCCAGCTTGAACGCATCCTTGGCTTGGACCTTGGGGTCCATATAGTGATGCTCCCCTTGGAATTCAAAGGCGAGCCTGAAGTCTTCGAGGAGGATGTCGAGTTCCAGCACCGATCCGGTAACGGGATTGACCAGAAAGGTTGGCTTGGCACCGATGTCCTTGGGCGTGTTCAACACCGTGAATGTGACAAAGACATCCAGATAACAATTCAGCAGGCTTTCGCCGTACGACGCACATTCCCCCGAGTAATTGGATCGTCGTCTGACCTCAAGAGCGGCGATTGCGCCATCATTGACGATCTTCGTTTCATGCGCAAACGGATAACCCGGCAAACCAAGGCGATTCAGATCCTCCGCCAGCCCAAACAGGACCCTCGACAGATTCGGAATGGCCTTAACCGCGTTCAGGGACCCATCCTGCTTTCGGACAAACGCTCGCAGCTTGCGGGCAAGGTTGAGGAATCGGGGCTGCAGGGCGGCCGCATGTGGCGATGCTGCTATGCTTGAAAGATACGTGACATGAGCATCTTTTATTGTGGCGATCACCTTGGTTCTTTGGGTCTTGTTCATCGCGTGGTCCCTTCGACCTCACCCTCGGCGTTTGTGCCGCCGCGTCATTTCGCCGCCGGGTTCCGCCGGTTGCCGCCACGGCTCCCCGGCCAGTCGCTCAATCAGAGCTTGGCGCACCATGCTCATGGCGAGCTGAGCGTCATACGCAACGCCGGTGGCCAGCAGTGCCTGGATGTCTCCCTGAAACGCGACGTGTTCCTGCTTCTCATGGAGGTTACGTTCATATTGGGCGCGAGAGATCTGCTGATTGCCGTGGGCCATGTACCTGGCGAAACAAGCGACCACACGTTCCGGATCAATCAGCTTCTTCTCAAGGCACAACCACAGGTCAAATAGGTCGCGCCCCTTCCGGCGCTGGTACATCGCCCGCAGCTTGGTTCCCATGAGTTCATCCAATTCATAGGTGGTCACGCTGGCTGTGCCTGTAAACCACGGATTGTCCGCCACGATCTCCCGACGGATAAACCCCAGCACCGTGAAGTGCTCCCGCGTGTTGATTTCGATCTTCAGCCGCAGCGGCCTGACCGGCGGAATCTCCGATTCAAAGCCGTAAAGCAGAGTGATGCCTCCCTCCGCGCGTGAACGCTTGGGCGTTCCGAGCCAGGGGTCCAAGGTGCGGCGGATGGCGTCGAGCATGGGGCCGGCCGGGGCGCCTTTGGTCTGCACCAGATCGATGTCTTCGGAATACCGCGCGGGCGGACGGACGAACAGCTTGTTGAGTGCCGTGCCCCCGCGCAGCGCAATTGTACTGGCCAGGTCCTTGTCCGCGAACAGCGCGATGACAGCGCGGGAAAGCACCAGATCCTGCTCGACCTGGGCGTCGTCCGCCCACGGGGCAATGGAGCGCCATGCCGTGATGTGTGCCTGGGGGATCATGCTTCGATCTCCAGCGGCTGGCTCACGATCACCTGCCAGCGAGCATCCGGTGTCGCGTCAGACGGGGGGAGGCCAATGTGCAGGGGCACGGGGCGAGGCTGCCGCTGGCGGACCCAGGGCAACAACAGCTTGGCGAGGTCCCTGGCGCGCACATGATCCAGCACGTACCCCAACCTCTGCGTGTTGGGCAGATCATCCGCGCGGCGCACCACCTCCAGCAACTTGCGAGGATTCATACGTGGGACCAGTTCACTGATAACCGTCGCGACGTGATCCAGATGTCCGGCCACGCGGACAAAGCGCACCAGATCCACTGCAGTGGCCTCGGGGGAAGAGACGCGCACCGCTCCCGTCGGCGTCTTGACGTTGACCAACGGCGCGTCGTCAAGCTTTCGGTTGGCGACGAACCGGAGTCGGGCACGGCCCACCTGGATGGGGCGAACCGACCGAGTGGTCATGATCTGAAATTCCTGGGGCTGTTGGTGCGAAGCGCCGTGCATCGCGGCGGCACTGAGTAAGCCTACGTAATACGGCAACTTCATCGCGGCCATTAAGTCGGCGACGAACCAGGATGGCGGCGGAGCGCCGGCGCCGAGATATTCCAAGGGAACGATGACGTAGAAGTACTCCTTGACCTTGGCCACACGGTTCCGGCGCGTCAGTCGTTGGAGCGCCTTCTTTACCGCCTCGGGCGAAAGGCCGCTGCCGCCGACCGCGTCCTGGCGCAGGAAGGTGTAGCGGCCACGGGTTTGCAGTTCATCCACCCACTCCGCAACGGTTTTGCCAGGCATTTTGGCCTCCAAGTCTGTCTGCATAGAGGGATAGGTTGTGTCCCTTTATGCAGACGGATATATCGCGGATGATAGCGGGGAAATCGGGGTGTGGCAACGGAACCGCTGGCCACACCCAACGACAACCTGACAAAGCCGACCTGTGAATAAAGAACCCGATGCGCGAAGGGGCCACAAACGGGCCAAAGGGGGTCACGGACAGACGGGGGACATCGGCGGAGCCAGAACGGATGTCCCTGGGGGACACTCCCGATGTCCCCAGGGACATTCACCGTGACCCCGGGGACATCGCGGAAGCGTCAACCTGGTCCTTGTTCATTGGGTGGAGCGCCGTTCGGGGGAAAAAACGTCGCTCCAAACCATCCCCCACGACACTCGTTCAGGCGCGGAGGCGGCACCAGGGTCGCACCAGGAACTTGGGCCAATTTCCGCCGCAAACTCAACCGCCGCGCGTAAGTCGCGTGATTACCTCAACATGCGGACTGCGTGTTTCCATCAACGCCGCGGCGCACGCTTCGATTTTCGCCGCGTCTAGTTCAACCCGAGGGTTGTTACCCCGACTTGACTGGCAAAAAGCCCTTCGGTTTGAACCGGAGGGCTTTCTGCTTGTCGCATGTCGCGTTGCGATTACCAATGGCCGCGGCGTTTGGGGGGACACTGGACGGGTAGGTACGCCCAACAATTTATCCCTCCCTTGGAGTTGCCCGCGTTGCGCTTTCATCCCCGCGGCGCGGCTAGCAGACGGACAGCAACATCCTTCTCAAAGGTATCCAGGGCCGCAAGCACGGCGGCCATGCCATGAGCGATCGTCGCTACGGTCGCAAAGGTCAACTCTCGGGCAAGTATGCCGCCGCGCGGCACGTTTGCCGCTGGGGCCATCGGGCATTGAACCGGTGGCGGTGCTGTTCCAGCAAGCGAGCCGAAAACAGCTGACTTCCGAGCTAGGAAAGACGATGCTGGCAGGTAACCAATGCAAGCCCGCGGCCGCATCAAATCCCAAGCGAGAGTGCTAGACGAAAGCCTGCGATAGCCCGAAAGTTTCGCGGCGGGATTTTGAGAAATGGCGGCGGCCGATCTGAAACCGTTTTCTGAAATGTGGTCAGCCATCCGAACTTTAACACAGCCTGGTTTAAAATTTTGATTTCCGCAGGTTCCATTTAAGTGGGGGCCTAGTATCAAATTATGCCCAAACTAACCGTATTGGGATCGCAGAAAGAAAGTCCGCGGCTTGATCGGCTGCGGAAGGATGACGCGCGAACGGCTCTTTCTGACGATGCGGCGGCTTCTTTGGAGTCGGCGCTAAAGGCGGCCGTTGATGGCGAAGTACGGTTTGATCGCGGCAGTCGTGCCTTGTACGCCACCGATGCATCCAATTATCGACAAGCGCCGATCGGCGTCACGATTCCCAGACATGCTCAGGATGTTGAAACGATCGTGCGCCTGGCGCGCCAGCACGATGCGCCGATCCTTTCACGCGGCGGCGGGACGAGCCTGGCAGGACAGTGCTGCAACGTGGCTGTCGTCATGGATTTTTCGAAATACATGCACGAAGTCGTCCACATTGATGGGGGCGCGAAACTCGGCGTCGTTCAACCCGGCTGCGTGCTGGATCATTTCCGATCGACCGCCAAAGAGCAGGCCGGGCTGTTTTTCGGGCCGGACCCGGCCACCCACAGCCGCTGCACCATCGGCGGGATGCTAGGCAATAACTCCTGCGGCAGCCACTCACTGCTCAGTAAGAAGCACGGTCTGGGCGTGCGCATGAGCGACAACACTCAGTCGCTGGACGTGTTGCTCTACGACGGCACGCGCATGCACGTCGGCGCGACCTCGCCGGAGCATCTCGATGCGCACATCCGTGGTGGTGGACGGCATGGGGAAATCTATGCGGGACTCAAATCGATTGTCGACCGCTACGGAAGCTTGATTCGCGAAAAATTCCCCAAGCTGGAACGTCGGGTATCGGGCTACAACCTCGATGATCTTCTGCCTGAAAACGGATTTAACGTCGCCCGCGCGCTCGTCGGATCGGAGTCGACGCTCGTCACCATTCTCGAAGCAACCCTGCATCTCGTGCCCTCGCCCAAGGCGCGGACGGTAACGATGCTGGGCTTCAAAGACATTTATCTCGCGGCCGACTGTGCGCTGGAGGTGCTTAAGTTCGATCCGATCGCCTGCGAAGGAATCGACGAGCTGCTGTTCGGTTACGTGAAGAAAAAAGGGGATGAAAGCGCGAGCATGGCGATCCTGCCGAACGGGCCGGCGTTCTTGCTCGTCGAGTTCGGCGGGGCATCAAAACAGGACAGCGATGAGCAAGCTCGGCGAATGATCGCCGGCGTCAAACAACTCGGTGAACGGACGCCGATCGACTCCAAACTCTACGACGATCCAGAACAAGAGAAAATGATCTGGGACGTTCGAGAAGGCGCTTTAGGCAGCACCGCCTGGGTACCCGAATTGCCAGACGCATGGCCGGGGTTTGAAGATTCTGCCGTCCCCGTCAACGCGGTGCCCGCGTATCTGCGAGAGCTTCGTCCGCTGTTTCATAAATATGGTTACAACCCTTCCTTGTACGGCCACATGGGGCAGGGATGCATACACTGCCGCGTTGGGTTCGATCTTTACACTCAGCCGGGCATCGACACTTACAAGCGGTTTATGGAAGAAGCAATCGACCTCGTCATAAAACACGGCGGCGTTGCGTCGGGCGAGCATGGCGACGGGCAGGCACGCGGGCAGTTTCTTCCCAAAATGTTCGGACCCGAATTATTCGAGGCGTTCAAAGAGTTCAAGCGGATTTGGGACCCGACCAACCGGATGAACACGGGGAAAGTCGTGAATCTCGACGGCCCGGCGTACACGCTCACGGAAAACTTCCGTGTCGGCCCGGACTACAATCCGCCGCAGCCGGAAACCTATTTCAAATATCCCGCTGATCGCCACAGTTTTGGCAGGGCGGCGCTTCGATGCGTCGGGGTGGGTGCTTGTCGCCGCGAGGGCGGGGGAACAATGTGCCCTTCTTACATGGTTACGCGCGAGGAGAAAGATTCCACCCGGGGCCGCGCCCGTATGTTGTTCGAGATGATGAACGGTGAAGTCATCGACGACGGCTGGAAGAGTGAGGAAGTCAAGGATGCGCTGGATATGTGCCTGAGTTGCAAAGGCTGCAAAGGCGATTGCCCGGTCAACGTCGACATGGCCACCTATAAGGCGGAGTTTTCAAGTCACTACTACAAAGGAAGGCTTCGCCCTCGCCACGCGTATGCGTTCGGCTGGATTCACCTCTGGTCGACGCTTGCCTCGTTGGCGCCGTCAATGGCGAACCTGGTGACGCAATTGCCGGGGCTGCGCTCGGTGGCGAAGTTTGTAGCCGGCGTGCATCCGGGCCGGAACGTGCCGGCTTTTGCGCCGCGAACCTTCAAGCATTGGTTCAAGGCGCACGATGTGAGAAATCCCGCCGGCGCTCCGGTGGTGCTGTTCGCCGACACGTTCAACAACCATTTTCATCCCGACGTCGCCATTGCCGCGACCGAAATCCTGGAAGACGCCGGCTTCCGTGTGATCGTCCCGACCGCCGACGTCTGCTGTGGTCGCCCGTTGTACGATTACGGCTTCCTTGGCATGGCCAAGCGGTGGTGGATCGATCTGCTCGACAAACTGCGTCCGTATTACCGGGCCGGTGTGCCGATGGTCGTCCTTGAACCCAGCTGCTGGGCCGCGTTCAAAGACGAACTGGGCAATCTGCTGCCTGACTCTGAGGATGCTAAACGGCTGGCGGGTTTGACTTATACGCTCAGCGACCTCCTCCGCAAAAGAGCGCCGAATTACACGATCCCCAGACTTGCGGGCAAGGCAATCGTGCATGGGCATTGCCATCAAAAGGCGCTCGACGCTTTATGGGACAAGGAGTTCGGCAAGCTCTTCGCCGAAAAGGAAATCCTCGACAAGATGGGCGTGGCGCATCGTCACCCCGACGTTGGCTGCTGTGGGATGGCGGGGGCCTTCGGATACGAAAAAGAGAATGGCCATTACGACGTCGGCCTTGCCGCCGGCGAGCGCGCTCTTTTGCCCGAGGTTCGCCGCGCCGGAGCGGACGAGATCATCATCGCTGACGGATTCAGTTGTCAGGAGATGATCTTACAGGAAACCGATCGCACACCGCTGCATCTGGCGCAAGTGCTGCAACTGGCCAAGCGCGGCGGCATTCGACGAGGCGATACGCCGGAGGCAGCCGTCGTCGCCGCTCGCGAGAAGGCGCTGCACAGCGGGATGCGCAAGTCCTTGCTCCTTATCGGGCTTGGGGTGGTAGCGGTGGTGGGAATGCAGTTGCTGATCAGGCACGGGCGGTCGATTCATACGTCTAACAAGGATCTTTCATGATGCGCGTAAACGAGCATACGGTGGCGGTGGTGACCGGCGCTTCCGGCGGAGTAGGACGAGCTACGGCTCGGCTACTGGGGACACGCGGCGCAAAAGTGGTTTTGCTGGCCCGCGGCAAGGACGGCTTGGAAGGTGCCAAACGCGACGTCGAATCCCGTGGCGGAAAGGCTCTCGTCGTGCAAACCGACGTCAGCCAGTTCGATCAGGTCGAAGCCGCGGCCCGCGCGGCCGAGAATGAATTCGGGCCTATCGACCTTTGGATCAACAACGCAATGGTGTCGATGTACAGCCCGTTTATGAAAATGACGTCGGAGGAGTTCAAACACATCGTCGAAGTGACTTTCCTCGGGCAGGTATACGGAACAAACTGCGCGCTCAAGCGCATGCAGCCCCGCGATAAGGGCGTGATCATCGGTGTCGGGTCGGCCTTGGCGTTTCGATCGATCCCTCTCCAAAGCGCCTACTGCGCCAGCAAGCACGCCATCCAGGGCTTTTTTGAATCCGTTCGCAGCGAGCTGATTCATCAGAAGAGCAATGTTCACGTGTCGATGGTGAATATGCCCGCGCTCAACACCACGCAGTTCACCTGGACGAAGAATAAAATGCCCAAGCAGGCGCGGCCGACCGGCACGATCTTTCAACCCGAGGTGGCCGCCGATGCGATCCTTTTCGCCGCGGAAAACAATCGCCGCGAGATCATGGTCGGGTATACCACCGTTGAAGCGACGTTGGGTGAGAAGGTGATCCCCGGCCTGCTCGATCACTACCTATCCAGGATCGCCTGGGACGGCGCAATGCTGGACCAGCCCGTCGATCCGACCAAGCCGAATAATTTCTGGGAGCCGGTCCCTGGCGATCACGGGGCACACGGCGCATTCGATTCAATGGCGCGCGGCTTTTCGGTCCAGTTGTGGGCCACCAAGCACCGCAAGGCGTTGCTCACCGGCCTGCTCGCCGGTGCCGGCGCGGCCTTGGCTTTGGTAACCAGTGCGCGCGATTCTCACAAGTCCAAAGGTTGGTCACAATGAGCCACACAAAAAACGAAACGGGAACGCTGCTTGGCATAGGCATCTTGGCCGGCTTAGCGGGAACGGTGGTGCTGACGGCGATTCGCTCGTTCGACGAGCAGTACGCCCCAAGGACCATCCCGCCGGCCAGGCAAAGCCCCGGCCAATCGATGCTGCGGCAAGCCGCCGACGCGGCCGGGCTGACGTTGCCGCCCCTGGCAGAACAAACAGCGGCGCTGCTGTCGCAAGCTGGCCATGGCTGGATCTTTGGCGCGGCGTATGCATTGTTGCGTGGCCGGCATCGCTCGACGCGGTCAGCCCTTATCGACGGCTCGGTCCTGGGTGCCGCTGTCTACGCAGTGGAACATGCCGGATGGCTTCCCGCGACCGGTCGGGAACCGCCGGCGTGGAAGCAGAATTATCCGCAGATCGCCGGTGAGTTGTTCCGGCATATCGCCAGCGGTATCGCCACGGCGGGGACGTTTGGAGTGATCGATGCCTCCGTCTGAAGCCATGCTCCCACGCGTGACGGTGAGGCCGCCCGCGCTTCTGATCACGTCGCGCCGGTGGTCGCCGGGCGGAGCGTATTTGCGCGCTGCGATCGCTCCCCTCGATATCCTCGCTTGTCTGGCAACGGCGTACCCAATCAACTCGGTGCTTGTTTGCAGCGACATTAACAAGCGGATGTAAAATGCCAGACCGCCCAGCGAAATGCCGACCCCGTGAGTGCGACGAAGTCGCTTCATCCCGACGCGAAACGTCCAACGCGAAGTTCTTGATCTTGAAATATTCTAAACAGTTTGTCCCTTAGAAGTTTGGCAACTCAAAGGATGTGCAACATGTCGATATCGGTCGGTCAGTACATCATGCAGCGGCTCGTCGAATGGAATGTCCAGCGCATATATGCATTCCCCGGCGACGGGATTAACGGCATCCTCGCGGGGCTGCGCAAGAACGATAATCAGCCGCGCTTCATCCAATCGCGGCACGAAGAACTGGCGGCGTGGATGGCGTCGGCGCACGCGAAGTTCACTGGCACTATTGGCGTATGCCTGGCCACCAGCGGGCCGGGCGCGATTCACCTCCTGAACGGCCTGTATGACGCGAAAATGGATCACGCGCCGGTCGTTGCCATCGTCGGCCAATCCGCCACCACCGCCATCGGCAGCCGCTACCAGCAGGAAGTGGATTTGCAGTCGCTATTCAAGGACGTGGCCAGCGAATACTGCGTCACGGTGATGAGCCCCGCGGCCGTGCGACACTGCGTGGATCGCGCAATGCGCATCGCGCTGGATCAAAAAACGGTGACGTGCATTATCGTCCCAAAAGACATCCAGGAAGAAACCGCCGTCCCCGAGCCGCCGCAGAAGCACGATCATGCGCTGTCCGGCATCGGCTGCCCGATTCCGTACATGATCCCCGACCGCAGAGATCTTGCCGCCGCCGCCGATGTGCTCAACGCGGGTAAAAAGGTCGCGCTGCTCGTCGGGCAGGGCGCGTTGGATGCGCAGGACGAAGTGTTGCAACTCGCGGATCTGCTGGGCGCGGGCGTTTCCAAGAGTTGGCTCGGCAAGGCCGTCGTTCCAGAAGATGTGCCCTATTGCACCGGCCATATCGGCCTGCTTGGCAGCAAGCCGACTTGGGACATGATGCAGGATTGCGACACGCTGCTCGTGGTCGGCAGCAGCTTTCCCTACGGCGAATTTTATCCGCCCGTCGGACAATGCAAGGGCGTGCAGATCGACATCGACGGCCGGCTGCTGAGCCTGCGGTTTCCGATGGACGTGAACCTGAAAGGCGATTCCAAGCAAACGCTTGAAGCGCTGATCCCCCTCATCCAGCGCAAATCCGATCGCGCGTGGCAGGAGACGATTATCGAGAACGTGAAAGACTGGTGGAAGATCGTCGAGGCTCGGGCGATGACCGACGGCAACGCTGGACTGCTCAACCCGGAGCGCGTCTTCTGGGAGCTTAGCCCGAAGCTGCCCGATCGCTGCATTCTCTCGGCTGACAGCGGAACGACGGCAAACTGGTTCGCGCGCGACCTTAAGATCCGCCGCGGCATGATGGCCAGTGGCAGCGGCAATCTGGCATCGATGGGCGCTGCTGTCCCCTACGCGCTGGGAGCCAAATTTTGCTTCCCCGACCGCGTGTGCATTGCCGTCACCGGCGACGGTGCGATGCAGATGAACGGAATCAATGCCCTCATCACCGTCGGCAAATATTGGAAAGAGTGGAGCGACCCGCGCTGGATCACCCTTGTGCTCAACAATCGCGACCTGAACCAGGTGACATGGGAACAGCGGATCATGGAAGGCGACATCCGCTTCAAGGCCAGTCAGGAGCTGCCTGATTTCCCCTACGCCGCCTACGCCGAATCGCTCGGGCTGCGTGGCATTCGCGTGGAGAAACCGGAGGACTTGGCCGACGTGTGGGATCGCGCACTGTCGAGCGATCGGCCTACGGTGGTCGAAGCCATCAGCGACCCCGACACGCCGACCTTGCCCCCGCACATCAGTTTCAAGGAAGCCAAGAACTTCATGGAAACGATCCTGCGCGGCGATCCGAACGAGGCGGGTATCATCAAGCAAGCAGTGAAGGGAATCGTTCAGGGACTGATTCCCCATTCGGATAAATGACCGCACCGTTATTGCTACGTGCGGTACGGCGCTGCATCAGGCTCTTTGAAGATCATTCCGTGGCCCACGCGCTTCCGATCCGGCCGCAGCTGGCCTCCTTGCGGGTCGAGCGAGCCGTCAAATAACAGGCGATCGATCCGGTTGTGATCATGAAAATATTCGATGTGCCGAAGCGGCCGAACGGCGCAGGCGATGCTGGCGTGCAGCTGCGGCGCACAGTGGGCGGACAAGGGCAAATGAAACGCCTCACATAGTGCGGCGACTTTCAGGAATCCGGTGTATCCCCGGCAACGCGTGGCGTCGGCCTGCAGGCAGTCCACCGCGCCGCTTTCGAGCATGCGGCGGAAGTAGGTCGGCGTGTCGCCATACTCGCCGGCTGCGATGTCCATGCCGCCGGGAGCGCGATCGCGCATTACCCGCAGGCCGGCCAAATCATCTGACGACAGCGGCTCTTCAAACCAGCTCACGCCGTTTTCACATGCAAAGTGTTCTGCCATCGCTAGCGCCTGCTTTCGCGAGTAACCGCCATTGGCATCGACGAAAAGCTCGACCTGGTCGCCGATTGCCTTCCGGGCGACGGCCACGCGGCGTGGATCGGCGGCAGCGTCGCGCCCAACCTTCATTTTCACCCGGCCGATGCCGTCTGCCGCCCACCCGGCCAACTGCACCGCCAGTTGCGCATCGCTGTAGCTGGTGAATCCGCCACTCCCGTACACGTCGACCGCGTCGCGTACCGCGCCGAACAGATCGATCAGCGGCAGCCCGAGCAGTTTTGCCTTGAGATCCCACATCGCCACGTCGACGGCGGAAATCGCCATCGAGCCGATCCCCGAGGCGCCGGCGTTGCGGAGACTGTGGACCATCGAGCCCCAAACGCCCTCGATGGCGAAGGCAGCTTGGCCTACTACAGTCGCGCGCAACGAGTCCTCGATTAATCGCGCCGCCGCGGGGGCCGCATAGGTCCAGCCCAGCCCCGTTAAATCCCCGGCCGTCAAATGCACGACCACGATGTCGGTGTGATCCCATTTCAGCGTGCCGTCCGACTCTGGCGCGTCGGTCGGGACACGATAACTCGCGACGCGGAGTAGTTCGATCGTCGGGTGTGGCTTCATATAACCTCGAAATCTGGCAAGACCATCCAAGCCGCCCAAGGACCGGGCTTGGACGAGACGCCATATTCACTTACCCGCGCGGCCGGAGCACCTGTTCTTATCGCCCCTAGAAACAAATCTTAGGCGGCCAGATATCCACGAAAAGTTCGATCGGCATCTTGTGATTCCGATGGATGAAAATTCAGGCCCTTAAGCGATTACATCGAAGGGATTATCGATTGTGGGGATTAGACTTACGCTATCTAGCGTGAAGTCCAATACGATGATTTCCACCAGTTCGCATTTACCGGCGAGGCCAGCGTACTGGCCATAGCCGTAGAGAGGACGGCACCGGCGGCCTTTTTAGGCTGCTTGCGCGCTAGTAGTTGCGATAGAGACATGCGCCTAACTCGGGCATCGACATGGGGAGGGTGTAGTTCTAGAACGCAAAGCGAACTCCTACGAAAAAGAGAAGCTCCTCGGGATCGTCCCCAGCGGCGCGGGCCAGGCCGGAAGTCTCTCCAACAAGGCGGTGATACCCGATGCCGATGTACGGTGCGAAGTCGCGCTTGATCTCGTAGCGCAATCGAAGTTCCACGTCAGCATTGGTCATCCCCGCACCCAGACTCCTCTCCGGCACATCCTGGGCTGCGAAGCGAAACTCTGTCCGCGGCTGCAGAACGAGGCGTTGCGTCAGGCGCAGATCGAAGTCGGCCTCGAAGCGCAAAGTGACATCGGCGTCCTCGGAGATGTAGAGAGAAGTTTCGACATCAAACATCCCCGGGGCCAGCCCCTGCACCGCCAGCACACCAGACCATCGATCGTTGTAGTCTTCACTGTCCCAATCGCTGGCATATTGGATGCCGGCCTGGGCATACCAGAACGGCGTGATGAGCCGGGAATAGAGCAAATCGGTTTCCGACGTGCCCTGTTTCGGCCCTTCCACGCTGGCACTGCCTTCGGTCCGGAGCCAAAGCTTGTCGTAGTCGAATCCGATCCAACCCATCGCCCGCCAACCGACCTGATCGTCGGTGTTCTGGCCAAAGCCGTATTCCAGTTGTTGGACGAGTAAGGCGGCGCGCAACTTATCATCCCGAATGGTCGGGGGAAAATCTTTCGGCGGCGGACTGGCGGCACGATCGAGCGTTTGCTCCAGAGTCAGCCCCGACGGCAATGACGGTGGGGGAACCGGCTGAGTCGCGATGGGCGCAATCGTCTCTGACTCGTTGTGTATGGGCCGGGTCGTCGTGTTGGGCATGGCCATCTTTTCCTGGCCGAACAGTGGCCCTGGCGCCATCATCCACATCGCACCGGACAAAATAGCAATAACTCTACGAAGCGGCATGGATCGGCCCTCCTTCGAGCGAGCGGACCACCGCTACTGTGCGGAACATTCCCGCTTCCATGTGGAACAGCAGGTGACAGTGAAACGCCCATTTTCCTGGAGCATTGGCGGTGATGTCTACAGTTAGCAGTTCGGCGGGCTGGACATTGACCGTGTGCTTGCGGGGATTGGCCGCATAATCTTCTCCGGCGTACAGGTCCATTAACATGCCGTGCAGATGGATCGGGTGGGCCATCATGGTGTCGTTGATCATGTTAATGCGCAGACGCTCGCCGTACACAAAACGAATCATGTCCGATTCGGAGAACTTTTTTCCGTCGAAGCCCCAGATGAACTTGTTCATGTTGCCAGTAAGGTGCAGGTCAAACTGTCGTGTGGGCGGGCGACGGTCGGGCGGGGTCTTGAGACAGCGAAGCTGGCTGTATGTCAGGACCCGCCGGCCATCATGCCCAAGGCCCAGGCCGGGTTCATCCAGCCGGCGAAAGGCGCTCATTGTCATGACGATGCTGCCGGGGCCATGGTGGTCCGGGCCGTGCATGATCCGCTTGGGAAGATTTGACGTGGGCAACGGGCCGGCCTGTTCCGAGACCATGGGCATGGTTTCGTGCTTCATGGCCTTCATGTCGTCCATTTTCCCGCCGCCGTTCATCTTCATGCCGGGCGTCATCCCCATGTCCTTCATCGTCAGCATGGGCCGGCGGCGCGGAGGAGGAACTTCGGCAGACATGCCCGCGCGAGGGGCAATTGTGCCGCGCGTGTATCCGCTGCGGTCCATCGTCTCGGCGAACAACGTATATGCCCGATTCTCCGGAAGCGTCACAACCACGTCATAGGTCTCGGCCACCGCGATGCGCAATTCGTCGGTCTCCACCGGCTTGATATTTTGTCCGTCGGCCTGCACCACGGTCATGGGTAGCCCGGGAATGCGGAAATCGTAATAAGTCATGGTACTGGTATTAGCGATTCGCAGGCGCACCTTCTGCCCCGGCCGCGCCACCGCAGTCCAATTCTCGTAGGCTGCATGCCCATTCATCAGATAGGTGTAGATCACGCCGGTGATGTCGGCGATGTCTGTCGGGTCCATCCGCATCGACCGCCACTTCCATCGCTTCTTTAAAACCTCGCCCAAGCTGTCACCCGTAGCTTCCATCTGCTCATCGACATTGGCGACCGTGGGGCGCTGAAAGTTGAAGTAGCCCTCGATTGTCTTGAGCTTGTGCAGCGCGGCATGCGGGTTTTCAAACATCCAGTCCGAAAGCACGATGGGGTATTCCACATCATACGCCACCGGATCAGGCTCGGCGGGTTCGAGGATCAGCTGTCCATAATGCCCAAGCTGTTCCTGCAGGCCGGTGTGACTGTGATACCAGTAAGTTCCATTCTGCCGGACGCGAAAGCCATAGGTAAACGTCTCGCCCGGTGCGATCCCCTTAAAGCTGATGCCCGGCACGCCGTCCATGTCGGTAGGCACGATCAGCCCATGCCAGTGAATTGAGGTGGATTCGTCCATGCGGTTGTGGACGCGAATCAGGGCATCTTGCCCCTCCGTCATGCGGATGACCGGGCCGGGAAATGACCCGTTCAGAGTAATGGCCGAGCCGGCCTTTCCGCCCACCAGGAGCGGGCGGCGCTCCAATACGAGGTCGATGCCCTCGGGCCGGGTAGCGTTCAATGTGCTGAATTGGCCTGCGCGTCCGAGAGGAGATCGTCCCGCCATGGCTGCGCGATTTACGAACGTGTAGCTCGACAGTAGGGCGGCAGCAGTTCCGCCAAGCAATTGGCGGCGAGTCAATCCCGACATCCCGTCGAAACGTTGTGTGCTCATCGCAATCCTTATCGAAGAATGTAATACAATAACAATACTAGCAATACCGCACGAAGAATAACCTCCGAAAAACCCCGATAAGGAGGACATAAATTCAGGACCTAGAATAGATTGTGAAACGGACATTCGATCCGGCAAGTTGGCCATCGCCGGAAAAATATGTTCGGTATTCAGCCGTCTTTTTCGACACCGGCGCGGGCCGGCAAAGAGTTCGCAAATTAGGATCCTTTCTTAATCCGAGGAGTTGTGCCATGTCTCAGATGAATCAACAGAGTATGCAGCAATGCATTGAGGAAAGTTCATTTCATCATGTCACCAGACTTGCTTGAAGACCATCCAGCATTGTCTCGGTATGGGCGGCAAGCACGCCGAGCGCGATCACATCCGGCTGATGCTCGACTGCTCACAAATCTGCGCCACCAGCGCCGATTTCATGACCCGGTCCGCGACGCGATCTTCGAATGGATCGAAATCGGGTGTAATAGATAGCAACACCACGGCAGCCTTGGCGATAAAAGCCTCGAAGTGTTCGAGGTACAAGGCAACTGAGACACCGAACCTGACGCCGTACGTTTTTCGTGGGGAAGACCACCCCACTGGATATAAGCGGCGGCAACGGCCAGCGCCAGTGGCGATATGAGGAGCAGGAGTGTTGTCTGCCTGATACGCATAATGAACGGCCTTCCAGCGATTAGGGCGGGATTCTTTAATCGGACTTCCGCGCGGCCTTGGCGCGCGTGCCCCTGCTTCCGTCTTTGCTCTTGCGGATCTTCCTGAGCGCCAAGCCCTTGTGCATGGCCATGTGATCCGTTGTGTCACTCTTGATCAGGTACTGCGGCTCTTCTTTCGATGCGCGCACCGTGTATCCCTTGAACTTCATGGCGGCGCGGATTGTCTTCTTAATCGTCCCCCGCACCCGGCCCGCTTCGGAGTTCCACGAAACGTGATCCCCTGTTTTGAAGCTTTTTGCCATGGCTGGATCTCCTTTACGAATGGGCGACCGTTGCTTTACTTGAATGTCGGATGGCTGTCCGGCTTCTGTTCCAGACTCTGCTGGATAGGTAACCCGTTTCCTCGTCACCAGAGCAAACGGCCTCAGTGTGTGCTTCTGGCAACGGGTTGCACTCATGATGTGCTCCACGTCGAGGCCTCGCACGACCAACGCGTCGGCGATCATCGAGCGATGGCAGCGCCAGGGTACCGCTTCGGCGCACATCAAGGCGACTCGTTCTTTCTGAGCCAGGCTTATGAGCCCCAGCAAATTCTTCCTGAAGTCCGCTGTCTGCATGTAGTCGGCATAGCCGCGGAACGACAAGTTTCGCCAAGCTTTGTTCAGAGAATCGGGAAGGGCGTGGCGCAAGCCACCCAGTCCAGGCATATGCTGATAGCTCAAACCAGCGGATCGCAAATCGGCCGGCAAGCTTTCCTTGTTAAACTGCGGGTTACGCCGGGAGCGGGGTATGGTTCGAACATCCACCAGTCGCGTCACCTGGTGGGCCTGCAAGAGATGGAGAAAGTCTGCAAGCGTGCGCGTCGAATGTCCGATCGTGAATACCGCAACGGTGGTGGTCGCAGTGGAGTTTTTCATAATCGATCTCCGACGGCATATAGGCGAACATCCTTCGACACACCTTCACCATAGCGCGCTTTATCGCGATGGAGGGGGCGCAGTTCAAGTGGCGTGGTCCGTCGGGAAATGACGGAGCGGGAAACACCTCGCCGCGATGGCGTTGCCCCTCGTCGCCACGACCTTCGCGGCCCAAGGACATTCTTTTCTTTGCACACTTTGGTGCCGCCAACGAGATTTCGTCGAAAATCAGGCAAATTTGGATATTTCGTCCCGATCGTGGGAACAAAAAGGGGTCCAAAGGGGGTCCCAAAGAGGTCCCTTTGGGGTTTCAACGATGTCCCGGGCGGGTGCTGGCCGAACTCGGCCGGGTGCTTGGGGGGTCCGGTTTGTTGCGCCTCCCCCATGCCCCACGGCAACGAAAACCC
>JBBQSU010000080.1:0-17534 GCA_038234815.1 Tepidisphaerales bacterium
GGCACGACGCTTGTGGAGTATTTTTATTACCAGGCCTGCACCGCCAACCGCAACGCCGACGACCCGGCGATCAGCGAAATGCAATATCGCTACCCCGGCCCCAAACCGCGCGGGAAGGAAGTGGGCATTTTGATGCTGGCCGATGCGGTGGAAGGTGCCTGCCGCGCGATGCCCGAACCGACCGCCAGCCGAATCGAAACGCTGGTCCACGAGATCGCGCTTAAACGGCTTACCGACGGGCAGTTTGACGAGTGCGACCTGACGATGCGCGAGATAGAACTGATCGAAAAGTCGCTCGTCAAAACTCTGCTGGGGATATACCACGGACGTATCGCCTATCCGAGTACGGCGCAGATTCAATCGGCGACAACGGCGCAGGCCCGCACGGCGTGATGAACAGGCGCACGGCACAATCCAACTCGCCCAAGCCCGCCAAGGCGCCCCCGCTGCATCTGTCCATTACGGCGCTCGTCGGAGGCGCGTATGCGCCAGTTATTTTGCGACACCTGCGCGCGGCGCACCGCCTGCTCGCCCCGCCGCTACAAGATTTGTCTCTCGTTATCGTCAATGATCAGGCGATGGCTCGGCTGCATTTGCAATACTTGAACCTTGCCGGGCCAACCGACGTTCTGACCTTTCCCCTGGATACGAACGCCGATGGAAAGGTCGCGTCCGGCGAGGTGATCATTTGCCTGCCCGAGGCCCGCAGACAGGCCAAAACGTTCGGCCATCGGATCGAAAACGAATTGCTTCTTTATGCTCTTCACGGAATGTTGCACTTGTGTGATTTCGACGATAGAACGAAAAATGGCTTTTTGAAGATGCACACCAAGGAAGACTGGCTGATGACTAAAATGGGTTTGAGCGGGATTTCTCCTCTCTCGACGGCGCGTAATGGTCTGCCATCAGGAGCCAGATGATGTCGTTTTACGCCGCGTTTTTCGCGTTGATTCTGGTGGCGCTGGTCGGCATGTTGTTTTCAACACTGACTTATGCGCTGCGCGATCTGTCGCGTACGCGTCTGGCCGCGCGCCTGGACCGCATGGGCAAGGGCAAGTGGACCGAGCCGACCCTTGCGCACGTCGCCGATCTGATCTTCCTGACCGCCATCGTCCGGCACGTCTGCAACCTGCTGGTGCTGCTGCTAACGATGTGGCTGCTCCACCGCATCCCATGGCCGTTTTCTGTCTTGCTGATCGTCTCGGCCCTGCTGGCGGGCGTTATCACTGTGGCTACTTCAGTGATGATCGCCAACGCGTTGGCCAAGTACGCGGGGGAGAGCTTGATCGGCACGATGATCGGGCTTCTTCATTTCCTGCGGTTCTTTTTCAGGCCGATCAATATCCTGATGCACTGGACCGACCGCAAAATCCGCTCGGCGTCGGGCACCAACGACACCCGCCAGCAGGACCAGATTGAGCAGGAGATTCTGTCTGCGGTGGAAGAAGGCGCCAAGGAGGGCATCGTCGATCCACAGGAGCGGTCGATGATCGAATCGGTGATCCAGTTCCGTGACACCACAGTCGGGCAGATTATGACGGCCCGGACAGAAGTCGTCGGCATCGAACAGACCGCCACGCTGCAAAAAGTGAAGCAACGCCTTGAGGAATCGGGCCACTCTCGCGTTCCGATTTATCAGGATTCGCTGGATCACATCATTGGCGTGCTGTACGCCCGCGACCTGTTGAAACACCTGGGCCTGCCGCCGGACAAGTTCGATCTTCGCTCGGTAGTGCGCCCGCCGTTTTATGTCCCGGAGAGCAAGCCGCTGCGCGATTTGCTGCAGGATTTTCGATCCCAGAAGGTTCACATCGCCATCGTGCTCGACGAATACGGCGGAACCGCTGGCTTGGTCACGATTGAGGATATTTTGGAAGAACTCGTGGGCGAAATCAGTGACGAACACGAACCGAAAGTGCCCGCGGCGCTGAAGCGACTGAACGAAACCAGTTGGGAAGCTGACGCGCGAATTTACATCGACGAACTGAACCGCGTGGTCGGTTTGCACATCCCCGACGATGCCGGGTTCGACACGCTCGGCGGATTTATCAGCAATACCGTCGGGCGCATTCCGGAAAATAACGAAGCCTTCGATCTCGGTGGTGCCCGCTATACCGTGCTGGATGCCGAACCACAGAAACTCAATCGACTGAAGATCGAACTTTCACCGCTGGCTGAAGCGCCCAAACCCGCCCCGCACCACGCGTAAGAACTTCGGCCGGTTTGGCCCCAGCTGGCGATCGTCAAGGCGTCCCCGCCGCTTCCACCATCAGCCGATAGCGGTGCAGGGCATCTTGCCAGGCAGGCATTTTCTTTTTCGTCAGGCGCTCGTAGGGCGAGATGTCAAACACGCTATAGGCCGGCCGGACCGCGCTGGTGGGCTTAAGGGCCTTCCAGTCCGCCGACGTGATGGGGGCAAGATCGGTCTGTAGAGAAAACTCGGCGAGAATCGCCTTGGTGAAATCATACCAGCTCGTCTGCCCAGAATTGCTGAGATGCCAGATGCCGTCGGCATCGGCATCGATGAGGTTCATTGTCGCCTCGGCAAGATCGAATGTGAACGTGGGTGAGCCGATCTGGTCGTGAATCACCTTCAGCGGTTTACCCTGCCGCGCCAAGTTGACCATGGTCGATGGGAAATTGGGGCCGTTCGGGCCATACAGCCACGCAGTCCGCAAGATCAGCCAGCGGTTGGGCGGGTGCTGCTGCATCAATTGCTCGCCGAGTAGTTTCGATTCGCCATAAACACTTTGCGGGCCGGTGGGGTCGCTGGGCCGAAGCGGTTGCCTGGCGTTTCCGTCAAAAACGTAGTCGGTGCTATAATGCACCAGCATCGCCCCGGCTTCCTGACAGGCCCGGGCCAGGTTGCCCACGCCGGTGCCGTTAACGCTTCTGGCCAGATCGGCATTGGCCTCACAACCATCGACATTGGTGTAAGCGGCGCAATTCAAGACCAGGCTCGGTCGATTGCGGTCGAACCATGCGCGCACGGCGTCAATCTGCGTGATGTCGCAGTCGTCACGATCAAACCCCGCGCAAGCGATGTTGCGGGCCGACAGGGTGCTCCGCAACGCGTGCGCCAACATGCCGCGGTCCCCGGCAATCACCACCGATCGGTACAAATCGTTCATAACAATATCCCCTAACGACCGGCGTATTGAGTTTGATAGTATTTGAGATAATCCCCTGATTTAATGTCGCGCCACCATTTCTCGTTCTTACGATACCACTCGATCGTCGTGCCAATCGCCTGCTGAAATTGATACTTCGGCGTCCAGCCCAGTTCTCGCTTGATCTTCGTCGCGTCAATCGCATATCGCCGATCGTGGCCAGGCCGGTCCTGCACATACTTCACATACTTGTCCCACGGCTTGTTCATCTCGCGTAAAATGATCTCCGTGATCTGCCGGTTGGTCATCTCGTTGTTGCCCCCCACGTTATATGCCTCGCCGAACTTCCCGCTGTTCAACACCGTCCAGATCGCCTCGCAATGGTCTTCCACATACAACCAGTCGCGGACGTTCTTCCCATCGCCATAAAGCGGCACCTGCTTATCTTCCATCAGGTTGGTCAGAAAAAGCGGGATCAGTTTTTCAGGAAAGTGGTACGGGCCATAATTATTACTGCACCGCGTGGTGAGCACGGGCAGATGAAACGTATGAAAGTACGAGCGAACAAGGCAATCCCCGGCGGCCTTGGAGGCGCTATACGGGGAATTCGGCTGGATCGGGGTTTCCTCAGTAAACTTCACGTCCGGCTGATCTTCCGGCAGCGTGCCATACACTTCGTCGGTGCTGACGTATAAGAATTTTTCGATTGATTTGGCTCGCGCGGCATCCAGCAATACCTGCGTGCCCACCACATTGGTCTGCACGAACGGCCCGGACCCGAGGATCGATCGATCGACGTGCGACTCTGCGGCAAAATGCACAATTTCCGTCGCCCGGTGGGTGTCGATTGCATGCGTCACCGCCACCGGGTCACAGATGTCGGCTTTGACGAAAACGACCTGCTCGCCGAGCAGATCACTTAAGTTCGCCAGGTTCCCGGCGTAGGTAAGCTTATCAAACGCCACAAGCTTGACCGGCTCGTGCCGCTTGATGAGCAATCGTACGAAGTTCGATCCGATAAACCCGGCGGCGCCGGTCACCAGCAGCGTTCTCATTGTCGGTCCAATCTTGTCAAAACGATCCAACGAGCGCGAAACGGGCATGACGCCCCTATGCCTTCTACATCCCCGCCGACGCATCTGCCAAAACTCGGCGCAAGTAATTGCCGTAGTCGCTCTTGCCTGCCTTGTCGGCCAACTTTTGTAACTGTGCAGCGTCGATAAAATTCTTGAAGTAGGCGATCTCTTCGATGCAGGCCACCTTCAGCCCCTGCCGTTCTTCAAGTGTCTGCACGAAGATGGAACTCGATAGCAACGAATCGTAGGTGCCGGTGTCCAGCCATGCGATGCCCCGGCCCATCGGAACAATGCTCAGTTCGCCCCGCTCCAGGTAAGTTCGGTTGACGTCGGTGATTTCCAACTCTCCGCGGGCAGAGGGTTTGAGCGCTTTTGCAATCCCCACCACAGACGCATCATAAAAATACAGTCCGGTTACCGCCCAGTTGCTTTTCGGCTGCTTCGGTTTCTCCTCGATGCTCATCGCCTTGTATTCTTTCGTAAATTGCACCACGCCATACCGTTCGGGGTCTTTCACCTGATACGCGAAGACCTTGGCGCCGCGAGAAAGCGCCGCCGATTCAGCCAACATCCCGGTCATCTCATGGCCGTAAAAAATGTTGTCGCCGAGAATAAGGCATACCGGGCTGTCGCCGATGAATTCGGCACCAATCGTAAACGCCTGCGCGATGCCTTTGGGTTCGGGCTGCTCACGATAGATCAGCTTCAGGCCGAGATCCTCGCCGTCGCCGAGCAAACTGCGGATCATCGGCAAATCTCGCGGGGAGGAGATAATCAGGATTTCCCGAATCCCCGCCAGCATCAGGACCGACAGCGGGTAATAGATTGTGGGCTTGTCGTAGACCGGCAGCAATTGCTTGCTGATGCAGCACGTCAAAGGGTAAAGCCGCGTGCCCGCTCCGCCTGCCAGAATGATGCCTTTCATATCCACCTCACCGCTGAAGGTTATCGTCGGTTGTTCTCGCCATGCGCCGGCCCGTATCAAAACAGATCCGGCTGATCTTTCAAGAGTGGATGCTTGCGATCGCGGTCGCTCAGGACCGCCGTCGACTCGTCCACGCCCCAATCGATCTCCAGCGCCGGATCATTCCAGCGAATGCCGCGTTCGTTGCTCGGTGAATAGTCGGCAGTCACCTTGTAGATCACTTCGGTGTTTGGCTCGAGTGTGACAAACCCGTGAGCAAAGCCGGGCGGGACATAAATCTGCTGCCAGTTTTCTGCGCTGATGATCGCCCGAACGTGCTTGCCAAAAGTCGGCGAGCCTGTGCGGATGTCCACCGCGATGTCCAGGATCGCCCCGCGAATCACGCGGACCAGCTTGCCCTGCGCAAAAGGTGAAAGCTGATAGTGCAGCCCGCGCACGACGCCTTTTTCTGCTGAAAGAGACTGGTTATCCTGGATAAACGCGTCTTGGATCCCCGCCTCGTGCATGGCTTTAACACTGTAGACTTCCGAGAAAAATCCGCGGTGGTCACCGTGTTTTTTAGGGACGACAATGCGAACGGCCGGAATGTCGGTCGGGATCAAGTGCATGAGTCTTGTGAGAATATCGGCTGCCGGCGGGATTGAGAATAGTCACGAGCGTTAATTCACGGGTTCTTTACTAAGCGATGCCTTGATCCAATTCTTAAGAGCATTCGCACAAATCAGCGGCGACATTATTGGACGACCGTCAGGCGCTTCAGCGACCGGGGTAGATCAAAACTCACGTCTTCCTCCACCAGCGTTCGCAGTTCGATCTCACCGCCAAAATCCGACTTCAGTCGATCCAGCAGGGCATTGACCAGGTATTCCGGTGCCGACGCCCCGGCCGTTACCAGGACAGCGTCGATTCCTGCGAACCATTCGGTCCGAAGTTCCGCTTCATCGTCGATCAAAAACGCCCGCTTGCCGACCTCTTTAGCGCGGTCCACCAGCCGCTGGCTGTTGCTGCTGTTTTTGCTGCCGATCACCAGCACCATGTCCACTTCCGGTGAAAGCTGACTCACCGCGTTCTGGCGATTAGTCGTCGCGTAGCAGATGTCATCCTTAGGCGGAGCTTTGATATTGGGAAACCGGCGTTTCAGCGCGTCGATGATCCGCTGGGCGTCCAGCACGCTTAACGTCGTCTGGGTCACATATGCCACGCGATTTTCATTGGGGATGACGAGGCTAGCCACTTCCTCGGGGCTTTCCACCACGCGAATGGCCGCCGGCGCTTCTCCCACCGTGCCAATCGCTTCGTCGTGATTTCGATGCCCAACGAAGATGATGCAATACCCCTCCCGAGCGAAGCGCAGAACCTCCAGATGCACTTTTGTCACGAGCGGGCAGGTAGCGTCGATCTCCACCAAATGCAGCGCGCGGCTTTGCCGTCGCACTTCTGGCGAAATTCCGTGGGCGCTGTAAACGATCGTCCCGTTTGCTGGGACTTCCGAAATATCGTCAACGAACTTCACCCCGCGGGCTTCAAACGATTCGACCACATGCCGGTTGTGAACAATCTCGTGAAACACGTAGATCGGCGCGCCCTTAAGCTTGAGGACCTCATCAACACAGTCAATCGCCATGTTTACACCGGCGCAAAAACCTCGTGGATTGGCTAATAGAACTTTCATAACGCATTTTCATATTAGCCGCAGAGCGAGGCGGCTTCCATTGCATCGAATCGCGATCATGCCGGACCGCGATTACGCCAGGGCTGGCCAACGACCCGATTCATCGGCTATTTTGGGGCAATGCCCAGCGCGATCGTACTTCTATCCGGCGGACTTGATTCGGCGACCTGCCTGGCAATTGCCCGCGCTCAGGGCTTTACGCCGGTTTACACGCTGGCGTTTGATTACGGCCAGCGGCACCGGCGAGAATTGCTGGCCGCGGAGATTCTATCGAAACTATATTTGGCGACAGAACATCGCGTGGTAACCATCGACCTGCGACAGTTCGGCGGGAGCGCATTGACGGCAGACATCAGTGTTCCCAAGGACCGGAATGAAGCGGCAATGTCCAGCGGCGTGCCCATCACTTATGTGCCCGCGCGAAACACCCTTTTCCTCTCTTTTGCTTTGGCCTGGGCCGAAGTACTGGGCTGCGATCATGTCTTCATCGGCGTCAATGCCCTGGACTATAGCGGGTATCCAGACTGCCGGCCGGAGTTCATCCAGTCGTTTCAAGCGACCGCGCGGGCGGGAACCACGCGGGGCAATTTCACGATACATGCGCCACTCGTGCAATTAACCAAGGCCCAGATCATCGCTCGCGGGGTGGAACTGGGTGTGGACTACAGCCTTACGCACAGTTGTTACGACCCGGATGCCGAGGGCCGCGCCTGCGGGCACTGCGACAGTTGCATCCTGCGCAAGCGAGGCTTCGCGACCGCGGGCGTGACCGATCCGACGCGGTACGTCACGGATTGACCGAGCCTTCATCGTTATCAACAACGGGAACCACTAGCCCGCCACCCACCGGACGGACGGCGATGCCGTAGGCTTTGGGCAAATCGGCAGACGCGAGAATGTCGGCGGGACGACCGGCAGCCAGCAGCCTGCCCTCATGCAATAAAAGCACGCGATCGGCGAACAAAGCGGCGAGGTTCAGGTCATGCACCGCCATTAACACACCGAGGTTCTGCTCGCGCGTCAGCGCCTTGAGCATTTTGCATAACTCAATCTGATGTCGGAGATCGAGAAATGTATTCGGCTCGTCCAGCAGCAGTGCCTGCGGCTGTTGCACGAGACAGCGACCGACGAAAACGCGCTGTCTTTGCCCGCCCGAAAGCTGGTCCATCGGCCGATCCAGCAGATCGACCAGCCCCAGATGTTCGGCGATGGCTTGGATGACGGCAGTGTCATCGGTGGATTCAATGCCGAACGCGCCCCAGTACGGATAGCGACCCAAGCGCAGGACATCCAGCACCGATTGCAGCGGTTCAAACGTCGGCGACTGGGGCAAATAGGCGACCAGACGCGCAATCGCCTTTTGCGGAAAATGCGCCAGGTCACGGCCCTGCCAGCTAACCCTGCCGGTGGATTTGACCAGTCCGATCATGGCCTTGATAAGGGTGCTTTTCCCGCAGCCGTTTGGGCCTAGCAGCGCTAGCCATTCGCCGGCTTGAAGCGACAAATCGATGCCGCGTAGCGCCTCGCGGCCGTTGTAGGAAACGGCGAGGTTTTTGGCCGTGGCCAGGTCAGGCATGGTGCCCCCCCTTCAGCGGGGTGGCCTGCGTAGGCCGGGCCAGGACGGGCGACAAGAAAACGGGCGTCGGGGAATGCGTCATAGCACACCCTCCCCACGGTCGTTGCGCCTGCGAGTTTGCAGCAGGATCACCAGGAAGAATGGCCCGCCGAGCAGGCCGGTTAGCACACCCACCGGCAGCGCCTGCCCACTCAAGTGCTCGTGAGCCAGCAGGCGGGTGATCGCATCGGCTGCAGCCAGAAGCGAGGCGCCCATCGCGGTGGCAGCCGGTAGCACTTTCCTCGCATCGCTGCCGACAAACAGCCTCGCCAGGTGAGGGCAGATCAAGCCGACGAAGCCGATCGGCCCGCTGATGGCTACGGCGCTGGCCGTCATTAGTGAAGCCGTCACAAGGCCGATCCAACGGAGGCGATTGACCCGCACACCCAGACTTTGGGCTTCGGCTTCACTCAAGCCCGCAATGGTCAACTGGCCGCTCAGCCAGAGCATGACGATCATGCCGACAAAGAAAACGCCGGTAACGAACCATAGTTGAACAGGCGGGACGGATGTTTGCAGCCCGCCGATGAGGAACGTGAGTTCGCCACCTGAAGCGGCCAATCCTTGGGCCAGCTTGTAGATCAACACCATGAGGGCCGCAGCGACGGCGTTGACGATCACCCCGACGAGAATGAGAGTGACGGGATCGAGCCGTCCGCGTTGCCCGCCGATGCCCAGGACAAATCCGACCGCCAGCAGCGCACCGATCCAGGCAAAGGCTTGCTGGCTGATGCCGGTGTTCATCAGCGCGGGAATCAACAGCCAGCTGGTGATCTGGGGGAATCGCCAAAGATAGGCAAACAGTGACGCCCCGCTGCTTACGCCAAGCAAATATGGATCGGCCAGAGGATTCCGGAGGATTGACTGATAGACGCATCCGGACGCGGCCAGCGCCGCACCAACCAGCGAGGCCATCAGCACCACTTGATAGCGCAGTCCGAAGACCGCAGCCGAGGGCAAACCGATCTGGCCGGTCGATCCGACACAGACGCACGCCCCGGCCAGCAGCAGCCAGCCCATGACGCTGAATAGCAGCAGCCGCACCAGTGCTGGAGCGCTCCACGAAGTCATGGTTTTGGGGCCGGTTGAGCAGAGGGGCCGGACGTCGCCGAAGCGGGATGAAGCAAGTCGGCAAGATTCTGCGCTAGTTCGCCAACATGCCCGCCCGGCTGGAGCGCATACCACTGGCGCAAGACATAAACGCGCCGTTCCCGCACCGCGGAAATCTGGCTGAGGTCATGCCAAACTTTATCGGCCTGTTCCAGCAATTGTGCCGGGGCATCGGGAAGCAGTTGAACGATTACATCTGGATTCAGACTCACCAGCCGCTCGGCATCGACCGACGGCCAGGCCACGTCTCCCTCGACTACATTCTTTCCGCCGGCCAAGCGCAAGAGGTCGTCCAGAAAGTTATTAGGGCCGATCACGTTGACGCCTTTTTCGTCGCGGGCCAACAGTGTTCTGACGGCCGGCCGACCGGCAACGCGCTGCTTGACGGCATCAAGCTGGGCCGACAGTTTTTGTTGAAACGCGCGGGCCGTTTCGACCTCGTCGACAGCGGCTCCCAGCGTAAGAATTGCAGAGCTTATGTCGTCCAGGCGATTGATTCTGACATTGACCAGCGTCATACCCAATGCCCGGGCGCGTGACGCAAACTCCGCAGGCAAACGCGACGGTTCCACCTGAATCACCAGCACCGTCGGCCTGAGTTCCGCTAGCTTTTCCCAATCCGTGTATTGGTAATCCCCGACTTTCGGGAGTGGCTTTTGTCCGGGACGAAGCACATCGAAATTGCTGACGGCGACGAGCTTGTCGGCCAGCCCCATCTCGAGGAGCAGGTCGGTCGCTGCGGGCACGAGCGACGCGACCTTGGCGGGCCGGGTGGTTGATGCGGACTGGTCGGTTTTGCCGCAGCCGATGCCCATTAGCAAAATCGCAAATGGAAGGAGAAATTCCGCCAGCTTCGGCCATAAACTCGTTGGCATCATCGAGCGCGCGATGTTAGAGTTATCGCGAATTGGTGTCAACGACAACCGCGTGCCATGGACGGAGGAAACATGAACGATTCACAAACCCTGATCGAACGCATTGGAAACTGGTTGAAGCCGCGGAAAGATGGCAATGGCCATCTGCCGCTCATGCTTGAAACCCCCGATCAGAAACCAGCCGATGCGGCGCGCACTCGCTTCTTCAAGCCTTTCGGCGGGCCGAGCAAGCGTGACCAGGCCATCGTCAATCTCCAGCAGGGCTTCGGCACGCTCACCGACTTGATGGGCAGCATCCGCGATAATCTGGATGACCAGGGCCGCCGGCAGGACGAGTTGCTCCGGCATCTGGCACAGTTGCCGGGTCTGCTGCAGTCATTACCCGAAAACAGCAAACTGCAAGGCGAAACGCTCAAGGCGATCCACGTTCAGATGACCCAGCAGACGATCCACCAGGAAAAGCTCACGGAAATCCTGGATCGGGTCGGCGACAATGCGAACAACCAGACCCAAATGCTCGACGGCCTGCGCGAGAATGTTGAGCAACTGCACAAGCACGACGCCGCCATCGTGGACAACATCAGCAGTGTCGGATCAGCGATGCAATCCCTCGGGAAAAATAGTGCCACCAGCGCCTTGGTGCTGGAGACTCTCCGCGACAATATCAACAGCCGCGACGGGCAGATTGAACGCATCCTGCACAAGCAAGCCGTGCGGTTTACGACCATGTTGACGGTGGCGATTTTTCTGTCGATCGCGGCGCTGGTTGCAGTCGCGATTGTGGGGGTTCAGTTGCTTAATAAGCCGAGTCCCACAGGACCCGCAAATGGACAGGCCACCACCCCGCTAGCGCCAGCAGTCCAGGCGGCGCGATAAAGTTATGTCAAAGCGCCGTGCGACGGCCTTCGCTTCGGTCACCAGCCGACTTGTTTGTCTGGCAGTATCAGTATCCACCTAATCGCTTGTCAGATTCCAAGCCCGATGGCATTCTTCTGATTCCAGAATCCAGAAGGAGACGGCGATGCCCGAGGCGATTCACTTCACCTGTTCCGGTTGTGGGAAGCACCATTTGTGGACACCTGGGCTGGCGGGCAAGCGCGCCAAATGCAAGTGCGGCGTCGTGATGACCGTGCCAACCGAAGCGCCTTCGACAGGAGAACCTGAAGATCTCTACGATCTGGCCCCCGGGGATAATTCCGTTGCGCCCGCTCCTCCGTCGAAGACTGTCCCCCTTCGGCCAGCAAATAAAACGACCCCCGCTGCCCATATCCCAGGCGCAAAAGTCGCTCTCTCTGGCCCGCCCGCCTTGGCTTATGCCGGATCGGTTCCCAAACAGCTAGACCATTTCTCACACGAAAACCTGATCGACCCGACGCGAGACATACATGCTCCGGTCGCGCTGCTGATTGCCGGGCTGTTGCTGTACGTGTTTTACTATGCCACACGATACCACCTCACCGGCGTCGGGATTGTCTATGCCGCCACTGGACTGAGCCTCCTCACCGCCGGCAAAGCCGCGCTGCTTGTCGGATTCGCGCTGATGACCGCCGGGCCGCTGGGCGTAAGCTACGGCGGCGTCTGGACCGCGGTCCTCAAGCTGGCCGCTATTGCCGTCTTCAGCGAGGGCATCACCACCTGGATAGACTCCGGCGTACGCGCCATGACCGGCGGCGCCGGCGGCATGGAAGCCCTCATCAGCTTCCCCATCTCGCTTGGCGTCTACTGGTTGCTCCTGATCTATCTTTTCAGCATGGACCCGGCGGATTCATGGACCGTCGTGATTCTGCTTGCACTATTCGATTTTCTCGTCCGCTGGGCCTTGGTGTTCTTCCTCTTGTCCGGGGTGCTGCAATTCGGCGGGGCAAAGCTGCCGGCAACGGGCAATGCCAAGACGTCTCGTGCAAGCACGCTAACGCTCGCTATCGAACAGGCCCGTAATGCCGATCTCATCAAAGAAGCCCGGCAGTGGTCCGCGGATGGTCACGGTTCCATCCTGCAGAACCAAATCGAAGCATGGTATGCCGCCGGGGCAAAAAACGTGCTCTTTGAAATTGGCTATGACGTGACCCATAAGCCCGAAATCAAGGCCATGTACCTTGAGCTTCCCGACGACAAAGATCAACGCGCTGTTTGCTATCAGATTCTGGGCGATTATTACAAGAATCGATTTGGATCGGTGCGTCCCAGCGAGTTGGTCGATACCGGCGAGCCGTATATAAGCGTGCGGATCAGTTTGGGCGGCAAGCTCTGATCGGTCATGTCGGCGGGGCAATTCACTCGCTATCCGGTTTGCGCGTCTTGCGCTCGTTGGCGTTGTCGCCGCGTCCGCCCAGCCAGTCACTCTTGGATTCAAAATGGGTTTCGCCCGAGCTTGTCTTCACTTTGCCAAGAACTTTCGCCTGCCGATCGAGGAAGATGCGCCCGCCTTTGTTGGTGACCGATCCGCCGATCAACCCGCTATGAATTACCTTGGCGGCCCGGTTTACAATGAGATTTCCAGTGATGTTGCCGTAGATATGCACGCGCCCACCGGCTTCGACGACGAGGTTGCCGTAAACAGTTCCACGGACGTAAAACTTTCCCCCTTCCACCACCGAAACATTCCCGCCGATCGATCCCCAAAGCGTGAACGCCTCGTAAACCACCACGTCCCCAACAATCTGGCCCCGTTCTTCGCGCATGACAGATTCGTTTACGCGCGCAACGCGACGACGTTGTTGTCGGTTAAAATGGCCTCTTCGCCCAACGCCCGGCGCAGGCCCTTGGCACTCTTGGCCTGGATCATAATGTTTATCAAAATAGCCACCACCGGAAAGCCTATAAACCGCGACCATTTCAGCACGGCCTGACCGATCGTATAGCTGCCCGAATCATCGCCCATGCCAAACCGGGACGAATTCACCAGTTCGTCCCAGGTATAAATCGCCCCGGGGATTTTGAAATCCGCGCCGGTCAGGCTGGCGTAATTTAAAAACGCCTGCCACGGAAACACAATCACCATCAGCAGTACGCACCAGACGAACGCGGCCGTGATCTTACCAACGCCCAGCAACCGGCCCACCACCATCACGTTAATCATCAGCAGGAGCATGACGGCATAAATCAGTGTGGTACCAAGTGCGAAAAATCCGGTCATGCCAACGGCATAATGCACCATGTCGAGCGTGCGCGTGGGAGTGTGCAGATCAAATTTCGTATACCGGGAGACCAGGAACAACCCGATCTGCCCCAGCAGCAGCAATAGGAGGATGAGGAAACACCAGTTTTTTGCCAACCGACTGGTAAGCAGCGCGTCGGCGTAATCGGCCTGCGTGGCGATCAAGGGGTCTGACATTGGTCCATCCGGTTAATGACAGACCGCATTGGTATCGCAAAGATCGCCCACGAGCAACCCTGTCGCGCCGGCGGGCACGCCCGCGTCAGTCGGGCTTTAGCTGGTGGCCATTTACTCCAGCCCCGCCAGACGCTTCTGCGCCTCGGCAAGCTCTTTGTCCATTTTCAATGCAAGTTCATACTCCTCGCGGGCTTTGGCTTTCATCCCGCGGAGTTCGTAAACGACCCCCAAATTATAATGCACCTCGGCGGGAGCAAGCACTTCCGAAAGCTGTGCGGTGGCCTCGTCGATGCGGCCGTGCCGGGCCAGCATCAAACCATAATTGGTTCGGCAAAGCACGTTTTTTGGGCTGTGCGCGATCCCTTTCTGGTATGACGCTTCGGCGTCGTCATATCGACCGGCAAGTTCCTGACAAAAACCCAGACTGGCCCAGGCGTTGGGTGCGCCATTGGTCTGTTTCTCGTACGCCTGCCATGCCGCAATCGCCTGCGGATACGCCTTCATTGTCGTGTAGACCACCGCCAGCCGGTACATCGCCGGCTCGAACCCAGGGTCAATCTTGAGCGCTTCCTTGTACTGTTCGACAGCCCGCGACGGCGTATTCTGGCTTTCGGCTAGCTGCCCAGCGGCCATGCGGGTCTGCAGATTGATCGCCGGTTCCTTCCCGTCAAAATTAGAATGCTGCGCGCCCAGTTGATTGGCCGCGTCCTGGTTCAGCAATTGCGGGCCACCGGATTTTCCACCGCACCCCCCGGCCAACACCGCACCCACAATGCACAGCACGCCAGTTCGCTTCATTTGATCGTCCTTCCGCAAGTCCATCGCCTTCGTCCCCAACGCCCGACAGTTGCTATCATCGGCATCCGGTCGCTACTCGGGTGAATCCACTCCCGCACGCTCGCCTCACACGCCGATAAACGGATATTTGAATCCGAATCGAATGAGAAGAAGATTTTTCAGGCTAATTCCGTTCGCGGACTCTTTTCCCACGCTCGCCGGTGGTATTATTCCTGTCACTTTTATGCGCGACACACAATTCAATATCTGGTTGCACACCCTGGCGGTATTGACGGCAGCGACCACGTTCCCGTTGATCTTCATCGGCGGGTTAGTCACGTCGCATGGCGCGGGCATGAGCGTGCCCGACTGGCCCAACAGCTACGGTTACAACATGTTCCTCTTCCCGCCCAGCAAATGGCTCGGCGGAATTTTCTATGAGCATACGCATCGCCTGATGGGCACGCTGGTCGGGTTCCTCGCCGTTCTGCTCACGATCGTCGCGTGGAAGGTCGAGCGGCGCCCGCGCGTCCGCTGGGTCTGCACGGGCGTGCTGGTGGCAATCATATTTCAGGGCGTGCTTGGTGGACTGCGTGTGGTGCTGGTCAATCTTGATCTAGCGGTCGTCCATGCCTGTGTGGCGCAGGCCTTCTTCTGCCTGGCCGCGCTCAGCGCACTGATGACCTCACGGTGGTGGATCGCGCGCCAGACCGCGCCGGCCTCGGGCTTGGCCGATCGCACGCTTGCGCGCCTGGCTGCGTTGTGCGTCGTCGTCATCTATGGCCAGTTGATCGTCGGGGCCCTCATGAGGCACTACAACGCCGGACTGGCCATCCCCGATATCCCCTTGGCTTATGGCAAGTGGCTTCCCCCCACCACGGCCGAGGAATTGACCTCGATCAACCATCTCCGCTTGCAGGAACCGGGCCTGCTGCGCGTCACCCTCGACCAAATCTGGCTGAACTTCGGCCATCGGCTCGGGGCAATCCTGGTCAGCATCACGGTCGCCGTTTCGGCCGGGTGGACACTGGCCCGGTCCAACGAATCCCGCCTGCGCCGCCCGGCGTGGCTGATGGGGATCTTGCTGATCGCACAGTTGATCCTCGGCATTTTCACCATCCTCATGCGTAAGCCTGCCGATCTGGCCAGCACCCACGTCGCTGTCGGCGCGCTCCTCCTTGTCACCGCGTTCGTTCTCACCGCCCGGGCCTGGCATTTCAATTCAACTGCCGACACGCGTACCCAGCGCCTCCCCACCGGACCGACGCCCACATTGTTACCGAAACTTTCAAGCTCACCTCTTTGCAATCCTACACCATGAAGCCAGTTGCCGAATTCACCGAACTTCAGTCCGCCGTCCAGAGCGCGCCCGCCAGCACCGCCCGCTTCAGGGATTTCTACGAGTTGACCAAACCGCGGATGAATTTCCTCGTCGTCATCACCACCGCAGTGGGCTATTACATGGCCGCCCACACTCTCGGCGACTGGACTCGCCTGATCCACACCCTCCTGGGCACGATGCTCACCGCGTCGTGTGCTGCGACGTTGAACCAATGGATGGAGGTCGATTTCGACCGGCGGATGCCCCGCACGCGTAATCGTCCGCTCGTCGCCGGCAGGATTTCCTCCACCGAAGCCGTCGCCTTTGCCCTGTTGCTTGGCATTGGCGGAATCTCGTATCTGGCGATTTGCGTGAATGCTTTGACGGCGGTTCTGGGGCTTATGACGGTCGTGAGCTATTTGTTGATTTACACCCCGATGAAACGCCACAGCAGCCTCAACACTGTCATCGGCGCTATCCCCGGGGCCATCCCGCCCATGATGGGCTTTACTGCCGTCCAAAACGACTTTTCGCCCGGCGCGCTCGCCCTCTTCAGCATCCTTTTCCTCTGGCAGATGCCCCACTTTCTGGCCATTGCCATCCTTTATCGGGACGATTACGCCGCCGGCGGATTCAAGATGCTTCCCGTCATCGATCCCAAGCTCAACATCACCAGCCGAATGATCGTACTTTATGCCGCGGCACTGGTGCCGGTCAGCCTCATGCCGACATTGCTTGGTCTAACTGGAAATTTCTATCTCGTCGTGGCGATGCTTATGAGCATGGCCTTCCTGAGTTTCGGCGTGGCTTGCGCTATCGGCAGACAACGCATCGACGCCCGCAAGCTCTTCTTTGCCTCCATCATCTATCTCCCCTTGCTTCTGGCAGCGATGATGTTCGATAAGCTTTAGCCGATGAGCGCCATCAATTTCGCTCTATGCGTCTCCCCGCTTCGGTCGTAAACTACGCGACCAGTCGAACCGTAACTGCAATTTGGGAGACGAGAATGAAAATCCTACTGACAATACTTGTGTGCGTTCTTGGCGGTGCATCCTGGCTTTGCGCCGATTGGAAGGAGCCGGAAGACGGCAAGCTGAAGGAAAAGCAACTGGTGGAATACATCGCGGCGATCAAAGAGATCAACGCGATGATGAAGACCGCCGGCAAGGCGATGGAAGGCAACAACTCGGGCGCGGCCGGCATGGCGATGGTCTTGAAAACGGGGGAGAAGTATAAGGCCCTGATCGCCAAGCATGGCTTTGAGGAGGAAGAGTTCAATTGGGTGGGGACGAGAGTGTGGGAAAGCTGGCCGACGGTGATGCTGCAAACTCAGTGGGAGGAGCAGTGGCGTCCCGAGTTGGAAAAACAGCAGGCGAAGAACCTCGCCGAGCAGGAAGCCCTGAAGAAAAAGATCGCCGACCTTCAGGCCGCGATTAAATCCGGCAAGCGGGTGTTGACGCAGCAGCAGCGAGACGAGGCGATCAAGAACGGCACGGCTGAGCGGGATTCGATTAAGGAGGAGATCAAGGGCAAGGATGAGGAGATCAAGCAGGCCCAGACCGATATCAAAGTCAAAGAAACCGAAGCTGCCGCGGCCGACAAGCTGGCGGCCAATCCACCGGCGGAAATCAGCGCCGACGACAAGCCGGCGTATATCGAAGACCAGAAGGCCCAGGCCACAGCGGCACGCGAGGCGGCCAAGGATTTGCGCGCCGCGCT
>JBBQSU010000081.1:0-17105 GCA_038234815.1 Tepidisphaerales bacterium
CGCTTTGAAGTTCATCAGCCCACGAAGCGTGCAGCGGTGCTTGCTTTCGTCGTCTACCAGGCGGGTGTATTCCTGAAACGCCTTGAAGCCGTCGATGGGCTTGTCGATGCCGATGCGGACCGCGTTTTGAATGCGGGCCACCGAATCGGGGTTCCACATGTGGTATTCGCCATCGCGTCGCCACTGGTAATTTCCGCCGTTGTCCAGCACTTCGCCGAGAACATCAATGGGCGGATACCCCTTGCGGTGGCGCAGGAGGCATTCCCGGGCGATCACATCGATTTCGATGCCCTTGATCCGGCTTGGGGTGTTAGTGAAGTACCGGGTAATGATCTGTTCACCCAGTCCGATGGCTTCAAAAATCTGCGCCCCTCGGTACGACTGCACCGTCGAAATGCCCATCTTCGAGGCCACTTTCAGGATCGATTTGTTGGCGGCCTTGATGTAGTTCTTGTTGGCATAATCGAGCGTCAATTCGGTAGGCAGCCGGCCGTCCTTGTGCATGGCCGCGATGGTCTCGAAGGCCATATACGGATTGATCGCGCCGGCACCGTAGCCCAGAAGCAGGCAGAAATGGTGAGGCTCACGGGCCTCGGCGGTTTCGATGACCAGCCCGGCTTGCGTGCGGATGCCCAGCCGGATCAGGTGATGATGCACCGCCGCCGTCGCCAGCAGCGAGGGGATCGGCGCCGTTTCGGCGTCCACCCCGCGGTCAGATAAAATCAGCACGGTCGCGCCGTTCTGCACGGCCTCATGGGCCGCGTCGCAGAGTTCGGTGACGGCCTTTTCAAGGCCGGCTTCACCGTCGGCCACCTTGAAGAGCATGGGGACGGTGGCGCTCTTCATGTCCTCAAGATTCAGCTGCCGGAGCTTCTCAAGGTCGGAATTCGAAAGGATCGGCTGTTTCAGCTTCAGCAGATGCGCGTGTTCCGGGGTTTCATCCAGCAGGTTGCCTTCCCGGCCGAGATAGGTGTAGAGACTGGTGACCAGTTCTTCACGAATCGCATCAAGTGGCGGGTTGGTCACCTGCGCAAAAAGCTGCTTGAAATAGTTGTACAAGAGCTGCGGCTTGTCGCTCAAACAGGCCAGCGGGGTATCGGTGCCCATCGACCCGATGCCCTCCTCGCCATTGACGGCCATGGGGGTGAGAATCAGCTTGATGTCTTCATTGGTATAGCCGAAGGCGTGCTGCCGGGTCAGCAGGGTCTCGTGATCGGGTTCGATCACCGACGCCGGCGCGGGCAGTGCGTCCAGTTCGATCAAGTTTTCTTCCAACCACTTTTTCCAGGGCCGCTTATCGACCAGCGCCTGCTTGATCTCGGCATCGTCGATGATGCGGCCTTCCTTGCTATCGATAAGGAAGATTTTGCCCGGCTGAAGCCGCCACTTGCGCAGCACGCGCTCGGGTTCGATCGGCAGCACACCCACTTCGCTGGCCATGATGACCAGGTCGTCCTTGGTGACGTAATACCGGCTGGGCCGCAGGCCGTTTCGATCCAAAACGGCGCCGATCTGCGCGCCGTTGGTGAAGACGATCGAGGCCGGGCCGTCCCAGGGTTCCATCAGGCAGGCGTGGTATTCGTAAAACGCCCGGAGTTCCGGGTCCATCAGGTGATTGTTCTGCCAGGCTTCGGGGATCAGCATGAGCACTGAGTGTGCCAGGGAACGGCCGTTGATGGCCAGGAACTGAAGGGCGTTGTCGAAGGTGGCGGTGTCGGAACCCGATTCGGTCAAGATCGGGAACATCTTGTTCAGTTCGTCGCCGAAGACATCGCTCTTCAGCGACCCGTAACGGGCGCGCATCCAGTTGCGGTTGCCACGCAGGGTGTTGATCTCACCGTTATGAGCCACGTAACGATATGGGTGCGCCCGATCCCAGGAAGGAAAGGTATTGGTGCTGAACCGGCTATGAACGATGGCCAGGCTCGATTCAAAGTCCGGGTCGGTCAGGTCGGGGTAATACGCGCGCACCTGATCCGCGGTCAGCATTCCTTTGTAGACGGTCCTCGAGGCCGACATCAGGTTGATGTAAAAGGTCTGTCGGGCCTCGGCCGAGAGGTTCGGGGTGCCGAATTCGACGATGTTTTCGGTGAGCTGGCGAACCAAATACAACCTGCGGTCAAAATCCGCCCGGTTGTAAAACGTCTTGCTCATGCCGATGAAGGCCTGAGAGACGACCGGTTCGGAGGCCTTGGGCGTGGGGCCAACGATGCCGTCGATCGTGGGCACGTCGCGCCAGCCGAGAACGGTCATGTCATATTGCCCGGCCACTTCCTCAAAAATCCGCCGGCATTCGGCCCGCTCGGCATCGTTCTTGGTGAAAAAAAACGGTGCGACGGCGTATTCGCCTTGCTTGGGCAGGGTGATGCCCAGCTTCTTGGCTTCTTTGCGGAAGAACTTATCCGGCGTGCGGACGAGAATGCCCGCGCCGTCACCTGAATTAACCTCGCAGCCACAGGCGCCGCGATGGTTCATGTTTTCCAGCATTTGCAGGGCGTCGGAGACGATTTTGTTCGAGGCCTTGCCTTTCATCTGGCAGATGAACCCCACGCCGCAGGCGTCGTGCTCGAACTGGGGATCGTAAAGGCCCTGTGCTGGGGGTCTGACTGTCATTTTCACTGCCTCGTTCGGGGGTTAAGAAACGCGCATCGAACACTCTATCGGGCGTGAGGTTGTTGAACAACCGAACACCCGAGGGGGCGGAAGGTGCCCCCGAAATCAATCGGCGGCGGATCGTTTGAGTCGCGTGGTCATGGTTCTCAGGGACACGATAGGCCACTTGGGTGTTCGTTCGCCACGCAAGCGGGCAATTCTAAATCCCGGGCGTGAGAATTATAGGGGCAATGCCCCGGGACGCAATGGGAATCGCATCCATATAGCGAAATGGCGCGTGGCAATATTTCGTCGATGACGATGGATTCCCCAGCACAGGTTTAGGGCCTGTGGCGGGACTCACGCCATAGGGTCAGGCCACTGAAGCACGATTAGGCCGAACCGAGGCGGTCCACCAAAAATGGCCATACCCACGCAACGAATCAGGAGATGACTTGCACAAGTGATCGCCGGCGATTGCCTCCGGGGCGTGTTTTTCCTACGATGATCAGTTCAAAACCCCTCAGGAGTGGCCTTATGCGTCATGTGATATCGGCATTGGTGATGAACGAGCCAGGCGTGCTGGCGCTGGTGGCCAACCTGTTTTCGGCCCGCGGGTTTAATATCGACTCGCTGGTCGTCGGTCGGACCGAGAACCCCGACCTCTCGCGCATGATCATCGTCGTCAATGCCGACGACAACACGCTGGAGCAGGTACGCAAGCAACTAGCCAAGCTGGTTGCCGTGGTGAAGGTCCGGGATTTCGGTGGTTCGGCGTATATCGAGCGCGACCTGGCGCTGGTGAGTGTGACCGTCGCGCCCGAAAAACGTAGCGAAGTGGTGGAGATCGTCCGGCTGTTCAGGGGCAAAGTGGTGGACGTGGCCAAGGATGCCCTGATCGTGGAATTGACGGGCACCGAGGCCAAGATCGAATCGTTCGTCGAACTAATGCGCCCTTATGGCATCGATGAACTGGCCCGCACGGGGGTGATCGCCATGTCGCGCGGGATGCAGGGCAATCGTGACAAGTCGGCCGCCGACGCCCCGCGTCAGCGCAAGCGCAGTTTTAGTGCCCCGGCCAGCGCGGCCTTGCCGCCGAGCTAAGCCGACTTGCTCTCGAGTCTGCCCCGGACCTTGCGTCCTTCAGAGGTGTTAAAAACGCCGCACAGACTCTCCTTTTCGGCCTATAATCGCAACGACCGTCGATAAGCCCACTCAAGAGATAGCCGAGATGCCCAGTCCCGAAATCTTTCACCGGCGATCCATCCGAGCGACGGTCGTCGCGGGGTTGCTTGCGTTGATCGGCGCGATGGGCCTTGGCTGCGCCAGCGCGCCGTCGGTGGCCTCGTCGCTGATGCGCTCGGTCGCGAGCACCCAGCCGGTTTACGTCGTTCACCTGCCCGGGATCGGCGGGCCGGCGCGCATCGACGACTGGATGCTCAACGGCCTCAAATCCGGCGGGATTGATCTGACTTACATCATTATCAACTGGACCGGCAACGACCGCGGAATTGCCGCGCTCGTGCGCTATGACAAGAACCGGGAACTGGCCAGAAAACTGTCCAAGCGGCTTGTCGATATTATCGGCACGCACCCGAACGACCGGATCGTGATGACCGGCCATTCCGCCGGAAATGGCCTGCTCGTGTGGGCCTTGGAAGACTTGCCCGAAGGCGTGCAGATTGACACCGCCATCCTGCTCAGCGCCGCCCTCTCGCCGGGATATGATCTCAGCAAGGCCCTGCGCCATGTCCGGAGAATGTATTCCTTTTCCAGTCAAAACGATGATTTTGTGCTGGGCACGGGCACAGAAATTTTCGGCACGATGGACGGCGTGAAGACCGAATCGGCAGGCATGGTCGGCTTCAAAATTCCCGCCCAAGCCGGTCTGTATTCAAAGCTCACGCAAATCCCGTATGATCCGGCCTGGCAGAAGTGGGGCAATTTCGGCGGGCACATCGATGACATGCGCGAAGAGTTCGCCCGCGAGGTGCTGGCTCCGCTTCTTGTCACCGGCCACCTGCCGACCACGCGGGAATCGCATGATCCGTAAGCCCTGTTGGGATCGATATCTCCTCTTGCTCACCGCCCTTGTTGATCGTCCGGTCATTCTTTTGCTGGCGGGGGTTTTCCTCGTCGGTTGTGGCGGACGGCTCGACCAATCGTTCTTTGAAGGTTCGCATGATCTCCCGATCAAGGCCCGGCCTTATCTAATGTTTCTGCCCGGCGTGCCCGGTGCTCTCCCCAGCGATCGCGAGCGCTTTGCCGCGCTCCGGGCCGGCGGATTTGACGGGGACATCGAGGTTTTCGACTGGACTTTGCCCTACTCGTGGTTCGGTGCGCTGCAGCAGGTCGATCACAATCGCCAGCAGGCCCGGCGGGTGGCCCAGCGTCTAACGGAGATTCGTCGTGCCGGGCCGGATCGGCCCATCTCCATTTTGGCTGTCAGTGGCGGGCCGATCATTGCCACTTGGGCGCTGGCGGACTTGCCTGCTGACGTCAAGATCGATCGCGTGATTATGACCTCGCCGGGTATGTCACCCGACTTCGATCTCTCGCATGCGCTGGCCCATGTCTCGGATCGATGCTTCGTGGTTTCAAGCGTGTACGATGTCATCGTATCGAGCTTGTTTTCACAGTTGTTCGGGGGGATGGACCGGGTGTACGATGACACCGCCGGCCGATGGGGCTTCCGCCGGCCGCCGCAGGGGGATGTCGAGCAATACAAGAAACTGGTCAACGTCACCTATCGCTGGTCCTATGTGATCTACGGAAATTTCGGCACGCACATGGGCGCCAGCGAGCTGCCGTTCGTAGAAAACATGACCGCGAAGTTGCTAATTATGCCCTGACCCCCATGGGAATCGGTTTTGGCATGTTTCTCAATCATCGCGCCGGCACTGGCGGGCCGGCGGGAGCGAATTGCTTCCACCTCGGATACATCTGCATCACCATGTCCATCGCGGGGTTGAGGTTGGGCGGATAGGGCGTCACTACCGCCTGCTTCAGCAGCGTTTTTTGCACGATATCGCGCTGTGCGATGAACTGCTTGCGATGCAGTTCCTTGCGGATGGCGTCTTGCACCGCTTCTTCTTCAAACGGCCGTACTCGGCCTTTTTTCCGGTCTTCCAGCTTGGCGATGAAATAGGCATCGCCGACGCGCATAATGTCGGTGATGTCTTTCACTTCCAGCTTCCAAACTGCCTCTTCGATCTTTTCGTCACGATAGGCATGACGGTCGATCCAGCCCACGTCGCCGGCGCTGGCCAGAAGACGCGGCTCGTCATTAAACGCCGCCGCCAGCTTCTCGAAATCCTCCCCCTTGGCGGCGCGCTCGTGAATGCTTTTGATCTTCTCAAAGGCCGCCTCAAGGCTGCCAGTCGCCGCAGCGGTGATCTTAATCAGCCTGAACCGCGCCGCCTGTCGCTCGGTGAATTCCTTGTCCACATGCTGGCGATAATATTCGCGCATGTCGTCGGCGCGGATTTCGATCCGCGGAACGAACTTCTTCTGATAGAAAATCTGCCGCATATAAGTTCGGTATTGCCGATCGGCCAGTTCTTCAAAGCTCTCTCCGTCGGCCTGGGCTTTACGCCGGGCCATCTCCAGTGAACCACCGGCCTCGATGATTTTATGTTGCCGCCAGGCCGTCGTCAGGGTCATCGCCAATCGCTGATCGTCCGGTCCGAGTTCAGTCTGCGCCGCGGCAAATTCCAGTTCGTCGCGGATCAAGGCTTGGGTGTTTTCCCCCACTTTCTGATTGGCGTATGCCTTAAATTCTTCCTCGCTCAAGGTGGTGGCCTTGGCCTGGAGATCGCGGTCCACCAGCGCCAGCACGGTATTGGCAAAGACGGGCTTGGAATTCACCTCGCACATCACCCCGCCCAGCGTCAGATACTGCCCCGACGACCGGCCGGGCTGTGTCGCCGCCTGGGTCGCGGGTTGCGTGACGGGGACTTGGGCGGTCTCGCCCGGCGGGCGTACCTCTTCGGCTACCACCGGGTCTATCTTGTCCGGGGCTTGGTTGACCGCCACGGAATTGTTCGGTTGCAGTTGCCCGGTGCCGTGCCCCACTTCCTGGTGAGTCATTGCCGACGCGCCGCCCGGCGGCGGCGGGGCCACAAAGGCGTTGGTATTCAGCGCAGGCCCCTGCCGGGTACATCCCGCTGCCCACACCGCAGCCAACATCGTTGCCGTCTTCATTCGCATAAGCAGACCATCTCTCCCGGCGCGCCGCCGGACAAAGCAAAACCCCACCGACCCTAACCAATATAGTTCGTCCCGCCGTTGCTGTCGCATGACTGGCCCATCAGTCCGCGTCACTGCGGATTTGTTTCTCCAGCGTATGAGACTTGCTGCAGTCAGCGTCATCGCTTGATCGACGTTAAATAGGCCCCGACCGCGATTAGGATTACGCCGATCCAGTTGATCCCTGCGGGCCGTTCTTTCAGGAAGAGGTAGGCCAATACCACCGCGATGGGGACCGAGAGCTTGTCGAGCGGGGAGACGCGCGAGACGTCGGCGATTTCTATCGCTTTGAACATGAACAACCACGATGCGGCCCCGGCAGCGCCGGAGAGGATGATCGTGACAACGGCGCGTCCCTTGATCGTCGGCAGGCCGTCCCACAATCCGATCATCGTGGCGAAGATTACCAGCAAGCCGGCCTGCACCACCCCGCGCACGGTCGTAGCCAGGTTCGAATCGATTCCCTTCATTCCCACCTTGCCAAAAATGCTGACCAGCGCAGCACACACCGCAGCGGAGAGGGCATAGACGATCCACAGGTTTTCTTTAAACATGATCCGCTTCCTTAAGGATTTGCCAAAGCCAACTTAAATAAGAATCCATAGGCCGTTCTTACGGCGTCCACACGTATCGGTCATGCTGATTTATCAGTCGCCGTTTTTTGAAGGATACCAAAAATGAGCAGCGTGGCAGGTGGAAAAGCAGCGTTTACCTTGGTTGAACTTTTGATGGTCATCGGCATTATCCCGATGTTGATCGGAATACTGCGTCCGCCATTGAACAAGCCCCGAGAGGCGGCCCGCGCGACGGCGCACTGACGGCGAAAAGGGACAGGGGAGTCGGAAAACTGCGTGATCGGCCCTTTACCGGAACTGACAAAACTCTCGGCGTCGGGAAAATGCTGATGGCTGCTGCCCCGATGACAGAGTAATTAGAGATTGTTTATGACACACTGGACGTGTGAATCGATGTCACGAAACGGATAATTGACGGCGGATCCGGCAGCTATTTGTTGACAAGCCCGACTGCTTCTTTATAGGCTAATTGTAGCGCGCAATCCGGGGCCTAAGCCGAGCCTGCTTTGGCCGAAAACCGATCTTTTCGGGTGGTTGTGCCGCAAGAGCAGGCCGGTTAGGCTTGTGTCCCGTCATCGAGTCTCGTCGTCGCGAACCAATTTGATAGAAAGAGCGTTGGGCAAATGCGTGTCTTCATGCTCGGCTGGGAATTTCCGCCGTTCATCAGCGGAGGATTGGGTACCGCCTGCTACGGTCTGACCAAGGCCATGAGCGGGATCGGCACCGACATCCTCTTCGTGCTGCCGCGCCCGGTGGCCACGCCGTTCAGCACGCACGTTCGGCTGGTTAGTGCGCGGTCCGATTCGCCGCTGGCAATTCCCACGACCGAATTTCGGCTGGACGAGTTTGACCATGTCACGTTTCGCACGATTCCTGCCGGGTTGACGCCTTACGCCTCAGCCGGATCGGTCCAGCCAACGCAAATCGCCGATCGCGGCAAGACGGAAGTGGCTTCAACCACGACCACCGCAGCCGTTGGCGCTGGCGCGGCCGTGCCGGCCGATGAGTCCGCTGCGCCCGCGCAGGCGCCGGCGCAAGGGAAGGGAAATGCCGCCCATTATGGCGGAGACCTGTTTTCCGAAGTGCAGCGTTACGCGGCCCTGGCCTCTGAAATTTCCCGCGGAGAATCGTTCGATGTGGTCCACGCCCATGACTGGATGACTTTCCCGGCCGGCCTGGCCGTCGCGGGGATCAAGGGTTGCCCGCTGGTCGTGCACGTCCACTCCACCGAATTTGACCGTTCCGGGTTGCATGTCGATCAGCGGATCTACGACATCGAGCGTCGCGGGATGCACGGCGCGATCAAGGTGATCTGCGTGTCGCACCTGACGAAAAACCTTGTGGTCGGTCATTACGGTGTCGATGCCAGCAAGGTGGAAGTGGTTTACAACGCCATTGAAGCCAACGGCAACGGCGCATTTGACCACGAGCAATACGACATCAAGCGCGACGAAAAACTGGTGCTGTTCCTTGGGCGCATCACCATGCAGAAAGGGCCGGAATACTTCCTGGCCGCGGCAAAAAAAGTGCTTGAAGTGATGGACAACGTGAAGTTCGTGATGGCCGGAAGCGGGGACATGATCCGCAGGACGATCGAAATGGCCGCGCAGATGGGCATCGGTCACAAGGTGCTGTTCACGGGCTTCCTGCGGGGTGCCGATGTCGAAAAAGTCTTCAAGATGGCGGATTTGTATGTGATGCCGTCGGTGTCCGAGCCGTTCGGCATCGCGCCGCTCGAAGCCATGGCCAACGACGTTCCGGTGATTATCTCCAAGCAGTCGGGCGTCTCAGAAGTGTTAACGCACGCGCTGAAGGTGGATTTCTGGGATATCAACGAGATGGCCAACAAGATCATCGCGGTTCTGAAGCATCCGCCTTTAGCCAGCACGCTTCGGCAGCATGGCTCGTTTGAAATCCGCAGGATGAGTTGGACCGACTCGGCCAAGGCCTGCGTGCAGGTGTACGAGCAGGCGGTGGGCGCGATGAACGGACGGAACTAAGCCGTTACTCAAATCCGCCTCATTCGAATCCGCGACCTTCAAATCCGCTAGCGCGCTTCGGCGCGGATGACATCGAGCGTATACAGCGAAACGAGCTGCCCGTTCTGTTTTTCCGGCTTGACGTGCAGCGTGCCGACGACCCGTGCCAGCCCCGGATAATAGGGCACCGTCTGACCTTCGAGCGCGCGGGCAAAAACACGTTCCTGCACCTGCGGGGGGCCGTTAAAACAGCACTTCTGAATGTTGTAAACCAGTTGGAATTCCTTCAGTTCAGACCCTGCGGTGTTGGTGACGTACATTTCCCCTTCAAGTGCGACCCGTTTGCCGTCAAGCTGCCGCCATTGCGCTGGAATGTCGCTGATCTTTCCATCGGTCTGGTCGATGGGGAAATTGCCCAGCGCTTTAAGATCGACGCGCAGCGCATCGCCTTCCTGAACCACCCCGCCGGTGATGGTTTCTCTCACGAAAATATAGACCGGCGCGCCCAGCAGAAAAGCCACGATGATGATGAAGATCACCATGCGCAGGTTGATGCTGCCCGAGCGGGGCATTGACGAAAATCGAACCATAAACAAACCGCCTGAAAAAACTCACTTGGCCGCGGGCTTGACGCTGTCGGCCTGCATCTCAAAAACACTCACCACGTAGCCGTCGTCCTTCTTTTCCTGCACTTTCAAAATGCCTTCGACGCTCAATTCGTCGGGGTAATACGCCACCGATTTTCCTTCCGGGCAACTGACCACGATCGTGTGCTGAATTTGGGGCGGCTGGCCGAAACAGCAGGCGAACAAACTCGGCACCATCGCGAATTTGGTGATTTTATCCGTCTGGTCCATCGGAATCATATATCCCGTAAGGCGCAGCTTGCTGCCCGACAAGGCCAGCACGTCGGCGGGGATATTGCCCCCGCGGTCGGGGTCGTAATCGAAATTGCCCAGTTCTTTGATGCTGAGCGTCAGAACCTGCCCGTCGAGCGGACGAGTGTGGGGCTTTCGGGGTTCGACCGGCTGAGTGGCGGGCCGGCCGTTGCCCTTGGCGATGTTGCGCTGGCAAAGCCGGATTTGCTCTTCGATCCCCGCCAGCGCGCGGGCATCGTCTTTATACGCCACCGCCAGTCGCTGGAGTATCGGCAGCGCCGTCGTGAAATCCTCACCGGCGATGGCCGACTGTGCCCGGAGCGCCAGTTCGGAGTCCGCTCCGGGCCGCGGCTGGGCCAGTGCCATCACCTGACACAGCAGCAGCCCAATGAGCATGGCAAGTATGTGACGTGTCATAAGCGAGTCGCTTCCGGTGCACAGGTGGATTCACGACGCGACCAGATTGGCCGCAACGCTGGTTCGATAGGCCTTGAGCGCCGGAACCAATCCGGCCAAAACGGCCAGTATTACCACGCCGGCCAGGTATTTCCATTCCCGGGTGTCGATCAGGCTCCAGTTAATTGTCTGTCCCATCAGCCGGTTCATATAGACCGACGCCACTGCCGCCATGGCATGGCCCACCATCAGCCCGGCCAGACCGCCGACCAGGCCGATCAGCCCGGCTTCAATACAAATCAGCGTCAGCACGCGCTTGCGCGTCGCGCCCAGGGCACGCAGGATAGCGATTTCCTTCATCCTCGCCGACACCGAATTGTAGATGCTCACGAGAATCCCCACCCCGGCAACCACCGTCACCAACAGCGAAATCACCAGCAGCACGGTCGTGGTGCCGGATAAAAACGTCGAAAAGAAATCGCGCATCACCGAGGCGGGATTGACGGCGGCGGCGCGGTCGTCAATCAACTTGAAATTATAAAGCAACTGTTCGGCCTGGAACGGCCCGCGGGCCTGAATCATCACCGCCGACAGCGACCATTCTTCTTTGGGCAGGTGCGGCACGATGTCACCCTGCGCGTCCAGATCATAGGCCTGTTCGTCGTGCGCCTCGTGGGCGTCTCCGGCGGTCGGCTGGGTGGCGACCAGCTTAAATTTGTTCTTGACTGATGCCGGCACCTTGCCCGGATCGATCCCCAGCGAGGCCAGTACTCCGTCCAGTTGCTCGGGCTTTACGGTCGCGGGGTTGATGCGGGCGCGCAGCAGCGCCTGGTCGATCATGCCCCCTTCGTGTTCGGCAATGGCATAGAGGCTGATGAAGGGGACAAACAGCACGCGGTCGTTGGCGGTGTGCGTGGGTTGAAGGATGCCGACAATGTGCCAGCGCGGCTTGTGAATGTCCGGGGTTTCGTTCGGACCGGGCATGCCGTGCGTAGCCCGAAACGCCCCGCCCTGTGCTTCGTTCTGTTCTTCGGTCAATTTGTCGTCGTACAAGCGCAGGTGAAGCGCGGCGGCGATTTCGCTGCCGATCACCGCTTCAAACTTTTTTGCGCCAAAGGCGCGCCCCGCGGCCAGCTCGTATTTTTTCCCCGCGCGATACATGAACGCTTCGCCGGTCACGCGTTGTCCGGCGTCATCAAAGCCAAACATCCGCGGACTGGTCCCGACGATCCGGCGACCTTCAAAGCTGTCGCCGACCATGAACGGCACCGCCTGCTTCACGAAGGGGCGAAAATCGGCCCGGCCGGGTCCGGGCGGACCTTTACGCGACAGGTCTTCATACACCACATACGGCACCACGCCGGGGCTGACGTCCAGGTGATAGACGGTGTTGAGCGTAAGCTGCAGTGGCGAACCCTTGGGCGGGCCGATCAGCACGTCGTATCCATAATCCGTCTGCGCGAACATCGATTGCCCTTCGCGCTGAAGGATCAGGATCGAGCAGGCCAATGCCATGCCCAGCAAAACGCTCAGCATGGTCAGCCACGTGCCCAGCGCCCGCTGGCGCATCTGCTTCAGGACCAGTTGCAGCAAGTTCATGGCTTTTTCCCCGCAAGGTTTAATTCCGAAAGCACCAGTGCCCGCGACAGCTTGGCGGCGATGTCCCGGTCGTGTGTCACAAGCAGGAGTGCGGCTCCGACTTCCCTGCAGAGCGCGCGAATCAGTTCCAGCACCTGCTGCGCGTTGGCCGAGTCGAGCGCGCCGGTCGGTTCGTCGGCCAGAACCAGTTTCGGCCGGTTGGCCAGCGCCCGCGCCACCGCCACGCGCTGCTGCTGGCCGATGGACAGCCTGGCGGGCTTGTAATGCAGGCGGTCGGAAAGGCCCACTTCTTTCAGCAGGTGTTTGGCCCAGGCCGGGTCTGAAGGCTTTCCGCCAAAACTCATGCCCAGCAGTACGTTTTCCAGGGCTGTGAAGCCGGGCAGGAGGTGGTGGGTTTGGAAGATGTAGCCGATGTTTCGCCCGCGGAAGACGTCCCGCGCGGCTTCGGGCAATTGTCCTATGTCCACCGGCGCGTCCAAGCCTTCACTGATATAAATATGCCCCGAATCCGGGGATAATATCCCCGCGATAAGGTGCAGCAGGGTGGTTTTTCCCGATCCGCTGGTGCCCATCAGGGCCACCTGCTCGCCATCGGCCAAAGTCAGATCGGAAATATCGATGACCGGCACGACGCTGCCGTCCGGCCCACGATACTGTTTTATGAGCTGTTTTATTTCGATAGCCATTGACCTTCCAGTTGCAACCAAGTTGCATGTAGACATCATCCGACCGATGAGAGAAAGTTGCAAGCGTCGCGGGGAAAAATCGGTGGTATCGTCGAGGTTTGGGACAAAGTGAGGTTGGGGTTATACTTATCGGACTGGCTGGCGGGTATGGATACTTGCCGGCGGGCGGAACTTTCCCCGGATTGCTGCGTCTAATCCCATGCCCAGTGTGAGTTCAACACCATCCCGATCGTCCGCAAGCCCCGGCGTTGCCCGAGACCGCGGGCCGGAACTGATGCGTCAGGCCCAGGCCGGGGATCGACCGGCCTTCGGCCAGGTGGTGCTGCTGTATCAGGATCGGCTTTTTAATGCCGTTCTGCGGCTGGTCGGGGATTATGACGAGGCCCGCGAGCTGACCCAGGAAACTTTCCTGCGTGGCCTGGAGAAAATCGCGGATTTCCGCCACGACGCGGCGCCCTACACCTGGCTCTTCAGGATCGGTGTGAACCTGTCGATCAGCCAGCTGCGCAAGGCGCACCGGCAGCGGACGTTTTCGCTGGATTCAAGCCCCGGCGGGCGGCAAAAGGACCAGAGCCAGGCCGCAGGGCTGGTGGATCGGCTGGCTTCGGACGCATCGAGCGAGCCGGCCAGCCTGGTCGAGACGAAAGAACGGCAGCAGCAGGTGTTGTCGGCGCTGGGCCGGCTTGACCCGGACTACCGGGCAGTGCTGGTGATGCGCGACATTGAAGGGTTTGATTATCAGCAGATGGCCGACGCGCTGTCGCTTCCGCTGGGCACGCTGAAAAGCCGCCTGTTTCGCGCGCGACTGGCGCTGCGGGACGAGCTGAAGGATTATTTGAAATAGGTGGATCGCAATCGGCCGATCGCGCGTGCGGTCGCAGGACCGTCAGGACAGGACATGGCAGATACGGAAAACATAGAAGCGAAGCTGGCCGCGTACGTCGAGGGCGAACTCGACGCGCTGGAGCGCGCCGAATTGGAAAAGCACCTGGCGGGCAATGTTCAGCATCAGGCTTTACTGGAAGAACTAAAGAAGATGCGCTTTGTACTGCGCGATCTTCCGCGCGAGTCTGCCCCTGCCGAAATTTCCGAGCGGGTGCAGCAGCAGATCGAGCGCTCGCTGCTTTTGGACGATGCCGCCAGCGACCGGGGCACCGTGCGCTTGAACCGCTGGCCGTCGCTGTTGGTCGCAGCGTCGATCGGCATCCTGGCGGTGGGGCTGGGCGTGGTGGTTTACATGGCCTTGCCGGGGCAGAGCGTGCCCAACGTGCTGGTGAGCCGCAACCCGACAGAGGCCCTACCGGAAGCGCCGCCGGCAGTGGCGCCCAGGCGCGGGGCAGAGACCGATAGGAAAGACCGTGCCTCGGAGAATTCCGAGCAAGCACCGGCTGGCCAGTTTGGGCCAGTCGCGGCTGGTCCCGACACCAGTGGCAAGAAGGAATCAGCACGAACGATGCCGATGAGGGATACGACCGGCAAGGCGACGGTGGCCGATGCGGACCTGGATCGAGCCAAGTCCAAGCAGGACTCTTCAGGGCCGGCTCGGCTGGGGTACAACGAATCGGTGACACTGGTGATCGATTCGGCCAATGCGAAGCAGACCGAACAGGCCTTGGGTGATTATCTGAGCCTGAATCAATTCAACTGGCAGGTGAAGGCCGATGGGTCGGCCGATCGCAAGGGTCTCGAGGAATCGGCGGCCCCGCAGCAGAAGCTGAATGACCGGGAGTTGCAGAGCAACATGGGCTTGGCGGTGAACAATCAGCCCGAAGCCAATGCCGCACCGTCTGGCGCGGCGCAACCGCCCCAGCGATACCAGGTCCAGAATATCAGCCCAGCGCAGGTGGCGGAATTAAGAGGCGTGCTGCTTCAGAACGGCGGGCGGATTCAAACCCCTGCGGCCGTCGGCGGTGCGACAGGCACCGTGCTAGGCTTTGACCATGCTCAGTCCAAGGCCGATGCCCCCGAAACCACGCAGACCAACCGGCCGGCCACGACCGAGCCGGCGATTGAACCCGGCGAGGTGCTGGCGATCACCGTCGATGAACTGGTCGGCCCGGGCGTTGATAAAACCAACACCGTGCGTGTCAGCGGCGACGGCACCATCGCTCTGCCGATGGTCGAACCGATCCGCGTAGCCGGGCTGGATCAGGCCCAGGCCAAAAGCCGCATCGCCGACGTCTATCGGGACGCGCAACTGATCCCTTCTCCCAGAGTGACGGTGGAGAGGACGCTAGCGTCCACCCAGCCCGCTGAGGCGCCAGCCACACGCCCCGCAGTCGGGTCGCTGGCGGGCGTAGCAGGCGGTGGCACCGAGCGTGCCGGCGAGATCCCGGCTGCCTCCACCACCGCGCCGGCTCGGGTCGATCTGGTGATCGTCGTGCAACCGCTAGCCGCCAATTCCGCGCCGTCGATCGAATCCAAACCCGCAGCCCTGCCCGTCACCCAGCCGGCAACCCTGCCGGCCAATTAAGCGATTAAAGCTTTGACGATCGCTCGATCGGGCGTAATCTAGGCATTAACCCATGCCCAAACGTATCGCCAAAATCGGCCTTTTCCCCGGACAGTTTGACCCCATTACCAACGGTCACCTCGACGTGATCGATCGCGGGCGGGTGCTGTTTGACCAACTGGTGGTAGCAGTGGGCGTAAATCCCGACAAACGCGGGCTTTTCTCCATCGACGAGCGCGTTGAAATGATCCGGCAGTTGGTCAAATCCATGCCAAACGTCCGTGTGGAAAAATACAACTCGCTAACGGTGGATTTTGCCCGAAAAGTGAAGGCGATGTCGATCCTACGCGGCATCCGCGACGCCTCGGACTTGCGGTATGAGTTTCAACTGGCGTTGGCCAACCGGGCGGTGGGGGGGATCGAAACGATCTTCATTATGACCAGCGATCAGCACGCCCTGACCAGCAGCAGCCTGATTCGGCAGGTGGTGGCGCTGGGTGGGGACATCGACAAGCTGTCCACGCTGGTTCCGCGGACGGTGATCGAACGGCTGAAACGAAGAAAAAGGTCAGATAACGCCAAATTGCGGCCGGAGAACGACACGCCGATGAATTAAGTGGACGGGTGGTACCCATCGCCGTGGGAAGAGGAGAAACAAAGATTACGGAGATTTTCTTTCCTCTGGTCTTCTTAATTTTTTTTAATCTTTGTTTCTCGTCTGGTCTTGTCGGGGTTGGGAAGCCGGTTTTTGCGGCACTGGTCACGCTTTGAGCCGCAAACTGTCTATACAACGGAATCTCACTCTTGTTTTAAAAGATTTTTGTTGACCCCCAACTGAATGATGGTTAGGCTTTACCCAGATTCACCGGAATAGCTTCTGGTGGAGAAATGGTAGTCCGAGCATTGCGTCCGGGTGAGATGGGTTAAGTCAGTGTTGTACGAGGATCCCGGAAACGTCAGGCTCTTTTATATTTTCCATTATGGTTACCATGCATCGGCGATGTTCGCTGGTGCGAGTTCAGTTGTCCCACCGCGTGAAGGTTGAAGACGAGGCCAAGATCGACGCACGCAGCTTTTCATAAGCTGTAAACGGCAATCATATCTTATAACCGATCCGTCGATCTTTGAAACTTGTCCGAAACCCGACCGTAGTGCGACGTTTTGAAAGGAGCTTCATATGAAGCGCAAGGGATTTACCCTCGTCGAACTGTTGGTCGTTATCGGCATCATTGCATTGCTGATCTCGATCCTGCTTCCGTCACTTAACCGCGCTCGTGAGACGGCCAACCGTGTCAAGTGCGCCAGCAACCTGCGCCAAATCGGCCAGGCTCTGTTGCTTTATGCCAACGAGAATAAGGGCGCTTATCCTCGGACGCAGTACGCCAGTGGATCCCCTGCAACGTCGTTGAGCCAGACAGGCACCCCCGCCACTGGCGCGGATCCGTTCCTGGCGACTTACAAGCCGAATGACAACGACATCACTGCCGCGGTTTACCTCCTGATCCGTACGCAGGACATCACTCCGGAAGTCTTTATCTGCCCGAGTTCGAACGACGAAAAGGACACGCTCAGCGGCAACCCCGTGCAAAATATGGTGAACTTCACCGCGTTGAAGAACCTGAGCTACGGCTTTGCCGTCAGCAACATGTACGCTACCTCGACCGCAGTCGGTCTGGGCGTGAAGTGGAACAACACCCTCG
>JBBQSU010000082.1:0-17056 GCA_038234815.1 Tepidisphaerales bacterium
CCGCTTTCCTCTTTTTCGTTCCGCTTTACAATCCTCGCATGATTGGAAACCTTCTTCAGGCCGATTTGCAGGAAATCATCCGTCAGAAGAATTGGGATGAACTCCGCGAGGCGTTCAGCGAATTGGACGCACCGGACATCGCCGAGTTGCTGATCGACCTTCCGCCTGAAGAAGAGGGCGTGATTTATCGCGTATTGCCCAAGGCCAAGGCCGCAGAGGCGTTTTCATATCTACCGCGAAATCATCAGGAAGACCTGCTTCATTCGCTTTCCAACGAAGCCACGCAGGTACTGATCGGCGCGATGATGCCCGACGACCGGACGCGCCTGCTGGAAGAGATGCCCGCGCAGGTCACCCGGCGATTGATCGCACTGCTCAGCCCGCAGGAACTTCAGGCGACTCGCGATCTGATGGGCTATCCCGTCGGCACCGCAGGTCGTTATATGACCCCGGCTTATGTCGCGTTGGACCCGAATATCACTGCCGCCGATGCTCTACAGCAGATTCGTCAAACCGGTCGCGGAAAGGAAACACTCAATACGCTCTACATCGTCGGCAGTGATGGCAAACTGATTGAAGACCTGCGCCTCGGGTCGTTAGTGCTGGCTGACCCGGCGGTGAAGGTGGTGGATATCGATGATCGCCCGGTGGTATCGATCAACGTGCGTGCCCCCAGTGAAGAGGTGGTGTCGGCGTTTGAAAAATACGACCGCGTGGCGTTGCCTGTGGTGGACGACAGCGGGGAAATGCTGGGGATCATCACCGTGGACGACGTGCTGGAATTCGCCCAGAAGAAGGCCACGCGTGAAATGCAAAAGCTCGGTGGTTCAGAAGCATTGGACGCGCCCTATTTTGATACGGGTTTCTGGCCAATGACCAAGAAACGAGGCGGGTGGCTGGCGGCGCTGTTTTTGGGTGAAACCCTCACCGCGACGGCAATGGGACATTACGAGCACGAACTAGCTAAAGCGGTGGTGGTCGGCCTGTTTATCCCGCTGATTATCAGTTCGGGGGGCAACTCCGGTTCGCAGGCCACTTCGATCATCATCCGCTCGCTGGCTTTGCAGGAAGTGCGCCTGCGACAGTGGTGGCGGGTGTTTCGTAAGGAATTGATGTCGAGTCTTACACTCGGGGGATTTCTCGGAGCCATCGGCTTCATCCGCATCTGCCTCTGGTACTGGTTCGGCTGGCAGGTCTATGCCGGCCATCCTTATATGATCGGCCTGACGGTTTGGTTCAGCCTGATAGGCGTGGTGATGTTCGGCTCACTCGTAGGCAGCATGTTGCCCTTCCTGCTGCGGCGCTTGGGGTTTGATCCCGCGACGGCATCGGCACCGTTCGTCGCTACCCTTGTCGATGTTACCGGTCTGGTGATTTATTTCAGCGTCGCGTCGATCATGCTCAAAGGCACGCTGCTATAGTCATCGGCATCATCCGCGCGGTTGGCCGGCAAGGGCGTATGCACCGTCGGCTGACCGAGTTATCGGACCCGTCTCACATTTCTTGTCGAAATGTCCCGCCAACTGCCGACTGTAACTCACAAGGCATGAACTTTGTCATCGCACCGGTTACGTCGATAGGTCGCTTTGCGATCGATCAGCTCGAACTCATTGGCGGGCTGGGGTATCTCATTCTCGATGCCATCAAGGCGACTCGCCACGGACTTTTCAAGGCACGCGCCTGGCGGTTTGCCTGGCGGAATCTCTGGCAGCAGATGGATCGTGTTGGTGTGCGCAGCATCCCCATCGTCTGCCTGGTGATGCTCTGCATCGGCTCGATCCTGGCCTTCCAGATGGCCCCGGTTCTGCGGGATTTCGGGCTTGTGGTCCGCGTGGCCGACATCATCTCTGTAGCGGTTTTCAGGGAACTTGGCCCCCTGACCAGCGCGATCGTCCTGACCGGATTTGCCGGGGCTTCCATCGCCGCCGAAATGGGAACGATGGTCGTTTCGGAAGAAATTGAAGCCCTACAAGCCTTGGCGATCGACCCGATCCGTTTCCTGGTCGTCCCCCGCGTGCTGGCGACCGTCGTGATGATGGTCTGCATCGCCGTGGTTGGGGATCTCATGGGCATCCTCGGCGGGATGCTCGTCTCTTACGGCTTCCTCGGCATCGGCATGCGCCAATACCTGGTTCATACGTTCGACATCATCAATGTCAGGCATTTTGTCACCGGCCTCATCAAAGCCGGCGTATTCGGGCTAATTATCAGTTCGCTGGCCTGCTACCTCGGCCTTGGCGTCAGGGGCGGGGCACAAGGCGTGGGCGTGGCCACCACCCGCACGGTCGTCCTTACTATCGTATTCCTGATCATCGTCGACCTGACCTTCACCGGCGTGTTTTATTCGCTCGGGTGGTACGCTTCGACCTAGCGGTCGGCACACACCCTTTTCAACATGGCCGAAAGCTTGATCCAAGTTCGTGATGTCGTGAAAAAATTCGGTGAAAAGACCGTGCTGGACGGCATTTGCATGGACGTGCTCGACGGCGAGACGTTAGTGGTGATGGGCGGATCGGGATCGGGCAAGTCCACGCTGCTGAGGCTGATGATCGGCAACCTGCCGTTTGATGGCGGGGAGATCGTCGGGCTGGGCAGAAGCCTGCAGAAAATGAGCCGTCAGGAGATGGACGACTATAGAAAATCGATCGGGGTGCTGTTCCAGTCTGCGGCGCTTTTCAATTCAATGAGCGTGGCCGACAATGTCTCGCTTCCGCTGCGCGAACATACCGACCTACCCGAAGAGACGATCCAGATCATGGTGAAAATCAAGCTGGAACTGGTGGGCCTGCGTGAACATGCGGAGAAGATGCCTGCGGAATTGTCCGGCGGGATGAAAAAACGCGCCGGGTTGGCCCGGGCGATCGCGCTGGACCCGAAAATCCTCTTCTATGACGAACCCTCGGCCGGCCTCGACCCCGTCACCAGCGCCGAGATCGACCAGCTTATCAACGACCTGAACCAGAAGCTGGGCGTGACCAGCGTGGTGGTGACGCACGAAATGGAGTCGGCATTTCGCATCGCCGACCGGATGGTTCTGCTGGACGGAGGGGAGTTTGTGATTTCCGGCACCCCCGAGGAAATGAAGGCTTCGACAGATCCTCTCGTGCGGCAGTTTATCGGGGGCTTGACCGAAGGCCCGCTCACCGACCGCCGACGCAGCGGAGGATATGAGCGCGACTTGCTCGATTGAGCAGACAGGTGTGGACATGAAAAAAGATCGCAGTGCATTTCGTGCCGGATTGTTCATCGTCATCAGCATCGCGCTGTGCGTGGTGGTGATTGTCTCGATAAAAGGAGTCAGCAGCCTTTTTGACAAAAAATCGCAGCACCATGTCGCCTTCAAGCTCGGCGATGATCTCTCGGGCCTGCGCGTCGGCGATTCCGTGCGCCTCGGCGGGTTTCCCGTTGGAACGGTCGATCGCATCGAACCGATGAATGTCGATCAAAGCACGCAGAACGAACCCCAACTGTTGCTGACCTTCTCAATGCCCCATCGCTATGTGCTGCGAGAAGATGCCTCGATGGGCATGCAAAGCACCCTGACCGGAACCGCCTGGCTCAACATCGATTCGCTCGGGAAAGGCTCGACCGCTGCCGAGAAATACGTCTTTGCCGGAAAGCCCAACCCGATCAGCGCGATTTTCGCCTCAATGGCCGCGGTCATGCCCGACGTGCAGCAGGTGGCCAGCGACGTGCGCTTCAAGACCCTGCCGGGGATCAACTCCACCGTCGCCGACGCCGCCACGGTCGTCAAGATCGTCCGCGAGAAGGCTGACCCGATATCCGAACGGGCCGTAGATATGCTCACGCAAATTCGGGATTTCTTTGGTGACACCAAAGGTGACTGGAAAGCCGCCATCACCAGCCTTCGCCAGACGATGGCCTCGGCGAAGGAGAAAATGCCCGGCATCCTCGACAAGGCCGATGCCACTATGGAAAAATCGCGCGAAGCCGTCACCCATTTGAAGGACACCGCAGCCAACACCAAGGACATCACCGGCAGCGTGAAGGAAATGCTTCAGCGCAATCGCACGCGCATCGATGCCATCATCGCCGGATTGAAAACCAGCAGCGACAACATAAAAGGCGCGACCGCGGAAATCCGCAGAGCGCCTTGGCGCATTTTGTACAAGCCCAGCCGCGACGAAATGAACAACTGGATGCTTTTCGACGCCACGCGCCAGTTCGCTGAAGGCGCAAATGACCTCGACGACGCCACCACCGCGCTGAGAGACGCCATGCAAAACCCCAATCTCGACCCCGCCTTGGCGCAGAAACTCATGGACGAACTGCAACACAGCTTCGAGAAGTTCAAGCTGGTGGAGACGAAACTTTGGAAAGAGGCGAAGTAATAAGGAAATACCGGTTTTTCTCAGTTTGTTGAAGTGGGTCGCCCGGCCGCCAATTTCTCCACCGCCGGAGTGTTTTCCAGGAACACCTGCATGTGCGGGAAGGGAATTTCGATACCCGCCTCGTCCAGCGCTTTCTTGCACCGTTCCATGTATTCCCAGACCATCGCGTCTTCGTAGCGTTCCTCTCTAATCCAGAAGTGCAACATCAGATCGACACTGCTGGCACCGCAGGCCCGGACGACCACCTCCGCGGCAGGGGTGGACTCAATCCTCCGGTCGCCTTTGAGCGTTTCCAGCATCACGTGCCGGGCCTTGTCGATCGATTCCTTATAAGCAATGCCGATGGGCACGTTCACTCGCGTCACCGGGTTCGTAGTCTTGTTGATGATTTGCTCGGATAGGATTTTGGTGTTTGGGATAATCACCACGTCGCCGTCGAGATTCGTGAATCGTGTTGATCTGAAGGTAATTCGGCGGACCGATCCCTGCTGCGAGCCGATTTCGATCCAGTCTCCCACCTTAAATGGCTTGTCCAGAAAGATCACGATCCCTGCGATGAAATTGGCCAGCGTTTCCTGCGCTGCAAAACCAATAGCCAGGCCGATGATCGACACGCCGGTCAGCATGGCCACGATGGGGATGCCGAGTTGGTTGCAGGCAATGACCAGCCCGAAGCCCATTACGCACCACTTGATCAATGTTGCCAGCATGTCGCGGATCGACGAATCGACTTCGCTGCGCTTCATGCTGCCGACGGCCAGCTTGCGAATCCCGCGATAAACCAGCCAGAAAACAAAGAGGAAAATCAGCGTGCCGAGAAACCGCGGAATGAACGCCAGGATGGTGATGACCAAGTCCTTGGCGGTGTCGAACCAGAAGAGGGGATTCTTGACATCGTTAATGGTGAGCGGCCGTTCGCCACTGAAAACCTGTCCCAGTTTGGATTCGGTGAGGCTATCGAGCAGATTGCGGGGCAGGCCCGTCGGCTGCGAGGTAGGCTGAGTGCTGGCGACGACGATGGTTACCGGCTGGCTGGCGGGTGCTGGACCCGTCAGCAGTTGCATCTGCGCGCTGGCAGTTGAACCCAGGACCAGAATCAGCCCGCAAATCAGACTCAGCAAACATGATTTCATTCGACTTCTCTTTTTTTCTACAGGCAACAATCCGTATTCGGAGAACCCGCAAAGCGAGCCACATTATGCCCCGCTGCGAGCCAGTCTCAACCCCGCGCCGATTTTGCACCCGGTTTGACACCGGCCCGATCAGAATGCAGAATGCTCCCGTTGACAGGATGTCATATGCGGCCTGCCATCGGTGGCCGGTTGCCGAATCACTCTCATCCCAGAGAAACGGAGTTTCTATGTCTCAGGAGAACATCCCCTCCTCCCCCACGGTCGCATTATTCCAAAAAGCCCACACCAAGATGGTGGCGATGCAGCGGATCGAAGAGCAGTTCAACGCCCTTCAAGTTCAGCGCCGCAAACTTCAGGATGAATTGCGGTCCATCCAAGGCGAAATCAACGCCGAGTTCGATCGTCTGATCGACAGCGGCGACAGCCACCCCAAGGTTCAGCTTCAGATTTCAGAAGAAATCGCCAAGCGAAGCACCAGCCGGATGCGGCTCGAAGCCGAAACCGCCTGAACACGGCTGGTTCTTAGGCCCGATCAAGCCATCGCAGTTGCGCAGGGTGATTTTTCATCCCTGAAATCAGCTGAATTCCGGCATCGCCGCCAGTGCCTGCCAGATGCGACCGAACGCATCGCCGCCCATTTTGCTTTTGGCGACACACACTGAAAGGTGGCGATTGCGATCCGCGCGGCCGACCGATCCGCCGTGGCCATCGTGCCCGAAGACTCTGCCGAGGTCCGTGTCCGGGCCGGTCAGGCCATATCCCAGTCCGCGGCGCATTGGGGGTTCGTCTGGACGCAGGCCGGTAGGGCGACACGGAGTCGTGGCCTGATCGAGCGTGCTGGATTTGAGCAATTCCCCTGAAAGCACCCCGTCGTAATGCCGGGCCACAGCCTTGGCCGTCATGATGCCGTTAGAGGCTGGGACGCAAGCCCGTCGAACGTCCGGGCGGTTGATAAACGCCTCCAGGGGCTTCACCCAATTGGGAATGGCCAGCAGGGAAACCGGGTCAGGCGGCGGTGCCGGTGGGGCATTGAGCGGTGCGGCAACCGGCGGTGCGGCAAAAACATCGGCCACGCGCCCGGCTACTGAATCAGGGATACCGAAATACAGCCCTTCGATCCCCAGCGGCTTGCAGACTTCATCTTCCACGATCCGCTGGAAATCGCGGCCGTCGGCCCGCCGGGCCGGCTCCCCCACCAACCATGAAAACGTGATCGCATGGTAGAACGCGCGGCTGCCCGGTTCCCATAGCGGGGTTAGCCCGGCGATGCGCCGGCACATGGTCTCCCAGTCGCAGATGCACGACATATCCGGGCAATCGGGCATGTGCGGCAAACCGGCGGTGTGATTCAGCGCCTGCCGCAACGTGATACCACTCTTCCCATTGCACCCGAACTCTGGCCAATAGTCCGCGATCGGCCGGTCGTAGGCCAACGTACCATTTTCAACCAGCCGATGAATCGCCGTGGCAGCGATGCCCTTACCGGTAGAAAATACCGGAAACAGTGTGTCGGAATTCACCGCCTGACCGCCATTGATCTTCCCCGCCCAAGCATCGACGATCAACGAACCACGATGATAAACCGCCACCTGTAACGCCGACTCGGCACCGGTCGAAACCATCTCATCCGCCAGTGCTTTGAGTCGCTGCTGCGCTGCATTATTCATCTGGAAACCTCGTAAAGGTCGATTGCGGACGACCCGAAAATAACCTGACGATGTACGCACGAATCGCCTGTTCATTCATTCGCATTTCGGTTGTAATCGCGGGCCGAATCAGGTGCCATTAAACTCAGGAAAGATATGACTATACAGCCCGCCACCGACCACCGTGACCTCAAAACCGTTCCGATCCAAGCCGATTTTGTCGTTGTGGGCGGCGGATTGGCCGGCGTCTCCACTGCCATCACCGCGGCCCGCGCGGGCCTGCGTGTGGTCTTGGTGCAGGATCGGCCCGTACTGGGTGGGAACGGATCGAGCGAAGTGCGGCTTTGGACGCTCGGCGCGACCGCACATATGGGCAACAACTGCCGCTACGCCCGCGAAGGAGGGACCATCGATGAAATCCTCGTCGAAAACATGCACCGCAATCCCGAGGGCAACGTCTACATCTTCGATTCAATCCTGCTGGAGAAAGTAACCGCCGAAGCCAACATCACCCTGCTCCTCAACACCGCGGCGTTCGAGGTGGCGAAATCTGACGCCGACACGATCCGTTCGGTGCGCGCGTTTTGCAGTCAGAATTCAACCCTTTATGACTGCTCCGCCCCACTCTTCTGCGATGCCAGCGGTGACGGAACCCTCGGCTTTCTTTCAGGCGCGGCCTTCCGAATGGGGGCCGAATCGGTCGATGAATTCGGGGAAAAGTTCGCACCCGACCAGGCTTACGGCGAGCTTCTCGGCCATTCCATGTATTTCTATTCGCGTGACATGGGGCGGAAAGTTCGATATTGCCCGCCTGGTTTCGCGCTGAAGAATATCGAGCAGGCGATTCCACGCTACCGCGATTTCAGAACCTCGACATTTGGTTGCCGGCTTTGGTGGATCGAGTATGGCGGGCGACTTGATACCGTACACCAGACGGAGGAAATTAAGTGGCAATTGTGGAAGGTGGTTTATGGCGTTTGGGATTACATCAAGAACAGTGGCAAGTTTCCCGACGCGGAGAACCTGTCGCTGGAATGGGTCAGCACGATCCCGGGCAAGCGCGAAAGCCGGCGGTTTGAGGGGGATTATCTTCTCAAGCAGCAGGACGTGATCGAAGGAACGCATTTCGACGACGCGGTGAGTTTTGGCGGGTGGGCTATTGACCTGCATCCGGCCGACGGGGTGTTTTCCGCCTATCACGGCTGCACCCAATGGCAGCAGAAGGCGGTGTATCAGATTCCCTATCGGTCGATGTACAGCCGAAATATCGGGAACCTATTTCTGGCCGGACGGATCATCAGCGTATCGCACGTGGCGTTCGGTTCAACCCGTGTAATGGCTACATGCGCACACGGCGGGCAGGCCGTGGGAATGGCTGCGAGCCTCTGCATCCGTGATGGCCTGCGGCCCCGGGATATTGCTGCCGGAAAAAAACTTCAAGAGTTGCAAATGCAACTGACGCGTGTCGGGCAATACATCCCTGGATATCGCTTTACCGACCCGGAAGACTTGGTTAGAAAGGGTCGCATCACCTCGTCCAGCCGGTTTCAGTTGAGCGATCTGCCCGCCGACGGGCCAGCGCAGAAGGTCGATCGGCCATTCGGGCAAATGCTTGTCGTGCCGGCCGGCCCCGTGCCGCAGATCACGTTCATTGCCGATGTGGCCGAGGCAACCACCGCAGTCTTTGAGCTTAGAACGGCATCGCGCGTGCCGGGGTTCACTTTCGACCAAACCATTGAGACCTGCGAAATATCGTTGCCCGCCGGTCAAGGGCATCCCGTCAAGTTGTGCTTCAAATCGACGATCGATCAACCGCGCTATGTGCTGATCGCGGCTCGGGCCAATGCGCATATCTCCTTGCGCCAGACAGAGCAGCGCGTAACCGGGTTGCTTTCTCTGACCAACCGGTTTGACCAAAAGCCCACGGGGGACATCGGCGTCGATGCGTTCGCATTCTGGCTACCGGCGCGGCGGCCGGGCGGGCAGAACTTGGCCATGCAGATCAGGCCGCCGATCGATCACTTCGGCCCGGAGAGCGTCGCCAATGGCCTGGCCAGGGCGACGTCTCAGCCCAACGCCTGGGTCGCCGGCATTGATGATCCGGCACCCTGGCTCTGTGTCGAATGGTCTGAACCGCAGACGCTGCGCACGATCGACCTCTCGTTCGATACGGATTTCGATCACCCGATGGAGTCGGCGCTGCTCGGGCATCCCGAAAGCGACATGCCTTTCTGCGTCCGCAGCTACCGTATCATCGCCGACGGCAAAATCCTGACACACACTTGCCTGGAAAATCATCAAACGCGTAACCGGATCGTGTTGGAACACCCGATCCGCGTAACGAACTTAAAAGTCGAAATACTGCAAACGCATGGCGCGCCCGCGGCGATTTTCGATTTCCGCTGCTATGCCGGCAGCCTACGATTGATCGACAGCTGAGCAACCTGCCCGCAACCTGTTTGCGGACGTGTTTCGGACGAAACGGAATGGATTTATTTGCCGAATCCCGGGCGAAGAATCTGGCTAAGGTGGCCCCGCTGGCGGTGCGCATGCGCCCGCGGACGCTTGAGGAGTTTGCCGGCCAGCAGCATTTCCTCGGTCCGGGCAAGTTGCTGCGGAGAATGCTCGAAGCCGACCGACTCACCAGCGTGATCTTCTACGGCCCGCCGGGGACGGGCAAGACCACGCTGGCGTCGATCATCGCCCAATACACCAAGAGCCACTTCGAGTTCGTCAATGCTGCGGGCGTCGGGGTGAAGGAAGTTCGCGGGATTATCGACGCGGCCAAGGAGCGCCTGGCTGCGGGGGGCGCGCGCACGGTGCTATTTCTTGATGAAATTCATCGCTTCAACCGGGCACAGCAGGACGTGCTGTTGCCGGACGTGGAAGCGGGATTGATCCTCCTTGTTGGTGCCACCACTGAAAATCCGTTTTTTGCCGTTAACTCGCCGCTCATCAGCCGCAGCCAGATTTTCCAATTCCATCCGCTGAGTGAAGAGGACATCAAGGCGCTGGTGCGTCGGGCGATTGCCGACAAGGGCCGCGGGTTCGGCCAGTTTGATATTTTGATTGATGAAAATGCAATCGACCACTGGGCCACGACATCGGACGGCGACGCCCGGCGGGCCTTGATGGCTTTGGAGGTGGCGGTGCTGTCGATGAGCAGGAGCGAACTGAATTCGGTATCCGGTTCGCAAGCTGCCCCTCCACCCCGTCTGCACATTACGCTGGACATCGCCGAGCAATCGATACAGCAGAAGGCCATCGTTTATGACGGCACCGGCGATGAACATTATGACGCCGCCAGCGCGCTGATAAAAAGCATGCGCGGCGGGGACCCGGACGCTGCGGTCTATTGGCTGGCGCGGATGCTGCAAGCGGGGGAAGACCCGCGATTCATTGCCCGCAGAATCGCCATCCTCGCCAGCGAGGACGTCGGCAACGCAGATCCGCGTGCCATCCAAGTGGCGGCGGCGGCTTTCGATGTCGTAGAGAAGATTGGCATGCCCGAGGCCCAGCTCACGCTCGGCCAAGCGGTTATTTACATGGCCTGCGCGCCCAAGTCCAATGCCTCGGCGCTGGCGATCTGGGGCGCGATGGCAGATGTGAAGGACGGCCGAACCCTTCCCGTGCCCAAGCACCTGCGCGATGCTCATTACAAAGGGGCCAAGCGCCTGGGGCACGGCGAGGGCTATCAATACCCCCACGATGCCAAATCCGGCCATGTTGATCAGGATTATTTGGGGGTGGATAAGCGATATTATGAACCGACCGATCGTGGATATGAGGCCCAAATGGCCCAACGCCTGAAAATATGGGCCGAAGAAACGAATCAACCCTTGAACCAGCCTTCGTCCGGTCCGTAGAATAGAGCAGGCTGAGCGTAAGGAATAAACGGGAGGCGGGCGAGGAATTTCCCCGAGGATATCGTATGCTCGTTTCGGACAAGGGAAGGAATGTCAGCATGAGTGCAACGTTTGGAACCAAATCGGCGGTACGGCAGGCGCTACGGGCGCGCCTGACGGCCATGAGCGACGAAGACCGCCATGCCAAGAGCGTGCTGGCCTGCCACTTGCTCGCCAGTACCCCCGAGTGGCAGCAAGCCCACTGCGTCATGCTCTATCTGTCTACACCCGAAGAAATTGACACGGCGCCCCTGGTCCTGCGCGCCTGGCAGACCGGCAAGACTGTGGCCGTGCCGCGCGTCAGTTGGGACCAACGGCGAATGCTCCCCACCGAAATCACCAGCCTCACCAAGGGCATCACAAGTACAGCGACAGGGATTCGGGAACCCGAAGACGGCAAGCCCGTCCCGCTCGATCTCATCGACCTGGTGATCGTTCCCGGCGTGGGATTTTCACCCACTGGTTATCGCATCGGCCGCGGAATGGGGTTCTACGACCGATTCCTCGCTCAAAGCGATTTTGTCGGGCTTTCCTGCGGACTTGGCTTTGAAGAACAACTGGTCGAATACATCCCCGTGCTTGACCACGACGTACCGCTCGGTATGCTCGTTACTGACCGGCAGATCAAACGCTTCGCATCCAGTTGCATCGTGAAATGACTGATGTGAAGCGACTGGGCCGGCGTGCGGGTGGGTTCACTCGCATGGTCAAAAATGCTCAGTTAATTCCCGGGACGCTCAACGCCCGGCTTTCTCGAGGACACGGAGGTTCTCATGAAAAGTTCCAATCGACGCACCAGCCGAATTCTTATTTCAACCCTCATCGGCGCCTGCGCGCTGGCCGGCACCTATCAGGTCGTGCAATGGTCGCGGCACAAGGATGTTGGCCCGACAGTTGCCGCAGGCCCGCAACGGCCTTCGATCGAACCGGCCCCGGCGGTGGCGGTCACGACCGATCCGGCTACAGGCCACGCCAAGCCGCTGATCGAAAAGCCATTGATGGCCGTGGCACCCGCGCCGGCACAACCGGCGATTGATCTTTCCCTTGTCATGGGGCCGACCACCCAGCCCGTCGCGTTCGGCGCGCCGCTGCAAGCGCCTTCCAGCGCCCAACTGCTGGGTGATGCCAAGGCCAGGGTCTCCGCCGGCGATTTGATGCCGGCGCGCACGCTGCTCAATCAAGCCCTGCAAAGTGGCGCGCTGTCCCCCGCCGACACCGAATCCACCAAGTCCATGCTCGCCAACATTAACGCGACGTTGGTCTTCTCGCCGAAAGTGTTTTCCGGCGATCCGTGCTGCATCGCCTACAGTGTCAAGCCCGGCGACAAGCTCACCAAAATCGCCAGCGATCACGACATCACCTGGGAACTGCTCGGCCGGCTGAACAAGCTGGACGATCCGCGAAAGCTGCGATCGGGCCGCACGATTAAGATCATCAACGGCCCGTTCCATGCGGTCGTGCGCAAGTCGGCTTTTAAGATGGACCTCTATCTCGGCTCGCCGGACAAGAGCAATTCCACTTATGTAACCAGCTTTGGCGTGGGGCTGGGCAAGGACGATTCCACCCCCACCGGCACGTGGGAGGTCGAGGCTCATAAGAAAATTAAAAACCCAACCTATTTCAGCCCCCGCGGCGAAGGCGTCATTCAGGCAGACGACCCCAAGAATCCCCTGGGCGAGTTCTGGATCGGTTTAAGTGGAATCGACGGCCAGGCGTTGGGCAAAAGCAGCTATGGCATCCACGGCACGATCGAGCCGGAGAGCATCGGGAAAATGGCCAGCATGGGCTGTATCCGCCTGCGTAATGAAGACGTGGCACAGGTGTTTGAAATGCTGGTGGAAGGCAAGAGTACGGTGATGGTGAAGGAATGAAATTGCCTTCGCCTGTTCTTCCGTAATACAAAACCCTCGGATGTCGATCCGAGGGTTTTTTATTTGCTGAGAGGTCAACGCGATCAGTTCTGGATACTGATCGACGAAGGCTTCTGATTGCCCGGCGTCACTTGGGATCGGTCGATCACGACCGCGGCGCGCTGCTGGCCAACGAACGTCGGCTCGGCTCCAAGGGGGACACCCATTTTCCAAGCCTGAAGCACCACATAGGCCGTAAAGCTATCGGAACGCACCGTCAACAGATTGCTGATGTTGGTCAGTTGGAGGAAACGCGATTCGAAATCGCCCTTTACGTTGTCAGTGCCGCTGGCGATGGGTGAGAAATCCCCGTCAGCCAGTTTCGGATCGAACGTCGCCATGTCGGTTCCGGCCCACCGGTTTTGGAAGGTGTTGGTCCCGTTTTTCACGAGGTTCAGTTCAAAAATGGATCGGAACGGGCCATTGGCCAACCGATAGTTAACGATCTCCTGAGCAATCGAGGCGTTGGTGATCGGGTTGGAAGTAAATGGCAGCGTAGCCAGGATCGCCACGGGTGCGGTGTTGATGTTGATCAGGCCTTGGGCCGAAGAACTGGTATCCTCATTGTGATTGTTGGCCGCGCCTGATCCGCCATTGACTACCGGCGCCCCGGTGGCCGCTGGCGAATTGGGCAAGTAATCGTCGTCTTGATTTTGAATCGTCGTGAAATAGTCGAAGAGCTTGGCGGCCCATTTATAACTCTCGGTCAATCCGGTCGCGGCGTTGGCAGCGTTAATCGGGCAGAACCGGCCCACCTGTTCGACAGCGTCGTTGCCCACAGTGCCGTCTTCGGCCTTAACGGCATCCGAAGTGACCGAAACCAGATCGGTGGTCGAACCTGCGGTGTCCACCCGGTACGACCCGATGAACGTTACCTGCAAAATGTCCCCGAGTCGGGCAAACCCGCCGAAGGGGAACTTGCCCACCGCCACGCCTTTGTTGCCCCCACCGAAGTCGCCATTGGCGTATTGAATCTGGAATGTCGGCCCGCCGACGGTCGGCGTGGTACCGGCCGCGCCCGAGAAGCCCACCGTTCCGGCATGAACTACGCTCCACTGCGGGGCTGCGTTGGCCGGAGAATTCCGCCGATAGTATTTCGGACCCGGCAGAAAACCGGTGAGATTCACCGAATCCAGCGGGGCCTGATCCGCTGTGTTGTTAGCTGACACCATCAGATACAGTCGTTTGACCGTCGCTGCTGCGGCGGCGGCGATCGTCACTGTGGTAGTGCCGTTTGCCGCGATCGAAGCGGGGATGGCGGTCGACGCTACTGGCGTGGGAGCGCCCGCGCCCGACCAGTCAAAAAAACCATATCCCGTGGTGTTGACCGTCGCCGTGCCCGGGTTGTAAAGCGTAATCGTTAAATTGCCGGTGGCACCGGCGGTGATGTCCCGAATAAACGCCTGCGGGACCGATCCGAACACCGTAATCGACTTGCCGTTGATGGTGATCGTCTGCGCCGTCGGGCCGGGTTTGGCCGCCAAATCCCCGCGGCGAAGGTCAATCGTGTTGGCTGCTGCGATCGCGCTGCGCAAAAGCCACACTTCGTCGTTGGTCAGCGTGCCATAGCCTTTGAAAATATTGCCCGAACCGGCCGGTGCGGCATTGGACGTGGCCGTGTCATCGCACATCACGTTCCAGAAACCCCGCCAGAGGTCGCCGAATGGCGCCGTATTGATTGACACCTTCGTCGGATTCTTCGACGCATCGGCCAGCGTCGGATACGGGCTCATTCCGGTCACGATCGTTGGAATGGCATAAGCGGTCCCAGTGTAGCTGTGGGCCTGTATGGCGTTTGAAGTAGGATTATTCACCGTCACCAGCGGGCGCACGCAGCCGACGCTGGGGTTCGGCACACCCGCAACCCCGAACGTATTGGGTGTGGGCGATGCGCCCGGTGTCGTCCATTCCATGTCGCTGCCCGCAAGGCCCCCGCTGGCCAGGTTGTGGCTGTATCCGAACCAATACTGCACGCGATTGGCCGGGTATTGCACCCACTGATTTTGCGATTTCTTCACCCAGTTGATTGCCAGCGTGTAGGCCGAGGTGGGACCGGGCGACGTGCTGTTGGGATTGGTGTTCAGCTGCTTTTCAATGTCCGCAGGTGCGGTCAAAGGCAAAAGCGAGGGGTTTGAATTGTAGGTCGGGTTAATCAGGCCGAAGCGATAGCCCAGGTATTGTTGATCGCCGAGCGGGGCACGAAACTTATTGCCCGTCGATGCACCGTTGGTCCGCCCGGGATTGTTCAGTCGGCGCGTCAGGCCCATGAACAGCGCATCCCCGCGGGTGATGTACGACATGTCCGACCGCACGGCGCCGGTATCGTTATAAGCATTGAGGGACGGATAATTCCCGGTCGGCAGATTCGGCATGCGATAGGCATTCCAGCTGGTCAGTTCATTGGCAGCGTTGGCCGGCAGCAACAACTGTTGCAGGCCGATGTGTGACGGGAACAAGCCCAGGTTCTGTGACGTGCCTATGGCGTTTCCCAGCGCATCGACGTCGGCCGTATTGGCCATCGATCGGTCGGCGTTGTTTCGCCAGGCCACGCTGGCATTGACTGCCGAGTTATTATCAATGATCCGCACCGCTGCCCAGATGGTCGCGCCGTCTTTGCCCGTAGCCCCGGGCACCTGATACAAAAGCGAATCGGCCACGCCATCCCCGTCGGCGTCGGCGGCGATGAATGGGTTGCCGACAAAGTTGCCATTGGCGAGGTTCACCCGCTGAAACGCGGGCACCACAACGGGCGTGCCATTGGCATGAAGTGCATCGAGAACGATCGACGTGGGCACCAGGCCTTCGGGATTGGTCGGGTCGTAAGGCTTCCATAACGAGCCAGCAGTGTTGGCAGCGTCAAAAATCAACGAAGCGGCGTCCTGCAAATCGTAATGCTTGGTACTGGACAGGCGCGATACATATTGCCAATAGGGCCGGCCGGCGGCAGCGCCAGCCGTCACCAGCGAGGGCAATCGATCGGCAAGATAGCCGTCAAATTTCTCGGTGGGCTTGGCCGGATCGGGCATGGGCGCATCAAAATGCGTGTATTCCAGCGGCTTGGCCACCGGCCGAAACACCGGGGTGCCCGGAGGCAGGGGGATGGCCGCGAACAGGTCATTGCCAATCATCTGACGCACCCGGCTCAGTTCGTCATCCACCCACGGAAACTCTTGCTTCACTGTCACCGTGCTGGCGATGGCATTGGTGCGATCGATGCGTGCAGTGGCGATGTAGGCCGTGCCCATCATCGCCAGCATGACCAGCAGCGAGACGACCAGAATCAGCACGCTGCCCCGAGACCGCCCGGCCGATGCCCCGGCTCGACGAGATTGTGAAGTCGAATGATGTCTCATGACGCGTTTCCTAGTACGAATCTTTCAGATAAATGATGTACTCAAACGTCTGACCGTCAGGCAGACGGCCGTTGGAATCTTGCAACGTGCAGGTGATGCGGAGCATCGTGGGCCGCGGCCCGACACCGACACCAAGCATTGCCACAGCACTTTCGCCGCCCCAGGCGCAGGTGTAATTGGTGGCAGTGTCAGTGCGCTCGAAACTGTACGTGCCCGAGGGAAAAAACTGCGTGACGGACTTCCCGAGACCGAACCAGTGCGTAGAGCTAATCTTGGTCGTCGCATCGTAGTCAAAGTCAATCGTGCCGTCGGGTATGGCGGCGCTGACCACGCCCGTGGCCGACTGGGTCACGAAATCTCCAGCGAATTCGACGGTAAAATCGCTGCAATTCGGCAGAAAGATCGGGGCGGTGCGGGCCATCCGTGCACTTCCGCCGTTGAGGCCCGGAGTCAGTGGGTCCAGGGGTTTGACTGGATAGGGATCGGCTTGGAAGGAGTAAATAAGATACGTCCACCAGTTGGCAATGGGTGTCAATCCGCTGTCGGTCCGCTGGCGGAAATACCCAAACCCATCAGCCGTCAGGGGAGCGCCGAGGCCATTGTTATCCATCCCGGCCACGTCGTAGCGGGATTGATTGATCGTATAGGCGTTGGTGTCCCATTTTACGCTCGCGGCCGAACCGGTGGCTAGCGGCGACATGGGAGTGCCGTTGGCCAGAATGAAATCCTGCAAAGTCGTTCCTGCGGCCAGATCGGT
>JBBQSU010000083.1:0-16503 GCA_038234815.1 Tepidisphaerales bacterium
CCGGGCGGCATGCGCATGTCCACAAAGGCCATGGCGAAGGGCTTGGCGTCGGCGATGGATTGTTCGACACATTTCAGGCCTTCTTCGCCTTGCATCGCCGACACCAGTTCGAAGACCATCTTGGTGGGTTTGGAACCCACCTCCTCGCCAAACAACGCGGCCTCGACCGAATCCAGTTCCGTGCCCGGCGCTTCCGAAGCCAGAATCTTCCAGAAGTCGCGGTGGATGGCTTCGTTGTCGTCGATGATGAGGATTCGACGATTTTCGAGCATCAGGCGGTTTTGTTCAGTAAAGTGATTCACAGAGCCTCCGAAGTCACAAGGACCGCTGGGATATCAAGTGTGAACGTGGCGCCAGTTCCCGGGCCGTCGCTGCGGCAGGTGAGATTGCCGCTCATGGTCTTGGCCGAATTGGCAGCACTATGCAGGCCAAAGCCATGCCCTTCCCGGCGGGTGGTGAATCCGTGCTGGAAAATTTTGATAACGTGTTCAGACTTAATGCCGACGCCGTTGTCCTGCACTTCAAAGACAACTCGCGCCTCGCCGTCTCTCTCGGCCATTTGCACACGCAAGGTGATGGTCCGAGGCGCATGGTCGGTCGTTTTTACCGCGTTTTTGGCATTGCTGATGAGGTTGACCAGGACCTGCATCGTCTGGTGCTTGTCCAGTTCAACTGCCGGGCAGTCGGCGTACTCTCTGATGAGTTCAATCGCATGTCGTTCGATCGAGAGGGTATTCAATTTGAGGGCCTCTTCCATCACCACGGTGGGATTGGCGATTTCCCGGGGGCTACTGGTGCGAGCCAGTGACTGCTGCCGCCGGACGATTTCCTTGATGTGTTCAAGGCCCTCGGTCATGGAAGACAGTTCGGTCAGCATTGTCGCTTGCTCGTCGCCGAGGAAGTGGGCCAGCTTGTTGAGATACAGCGGAAGCTGTTTGCCTTTCTCGTCGGTAGTCAGGAAGTTGCCCAGATCGGCCTGCCGGCTCTGGATCATTTCCGTGGCCTTAGTGAGATTCCCTACCTTTGAGTTGCGCAATTTCTCACTCATCACACCCGCGGAAATATTAACACTGTTCAGCACATTGCCGACGTTATGCAAAACGCCGATGGCGATCTCTGCCATGCCCGCAGCCCGCGAAGCCTCCACCAACTGCCCCTGCAATTTCTCGCGCTCGGCTTCGGCCAGCTTCCGGTCGGTGATGTCACGAGCAACGCTCAAGACCGAGGCGACTTTTCCGTTGTCATCAAATAGCGGCACCGCTTGCGATTCCAACCACTTGCGTCCACCCCTCTTACCAACGACTTGGAACTGCCCCGACGCCCGTTCGCCGGCGCAGGCTTTTTTATGAATTTTGAAGAAATCCTTTTGATCAGCAGGTTCGACGTATGCAGAAAAGGCCGTGCCGACCACGTCGTCGGCCGCGTCCAGTTCCAGCATATTGCGGCCAGCGGGATTCATTTCCAGGACGCAACCGGTGTCGGTCACGTCCACCACCTTCACGCATTCCGGCTCGTTATCCAGAATCGTCTGCAGTCTTGCTTCGCTCCGGCGGAGGGCGAGCTCGGTCTTGCGTCGGCGTTCGATTTCCGAGTGCTTGATGTTCAGAGTCGTGGCAGTGCTGACGAGGATGACCCCGAGGACGGCCATGATGCTCAAAGGCATCGCCCGGCTGCGAGCGATCGCCAGCACCCATGTGTGGGCGTCAAAATCCACGCCCAGCACGGCTTCCACTTTGCCATTTTCGTCATACATCGGAACCAACGCGCTTACCCAGGTTCCCCAGCGGTCGGTCTCGGGCACGCCATCGAAACTGGCCTTGCCGGTGAATGGGACGAGCATGGCGTCAGTGACTTCCGGGTACGGTTCGCCGATCGCCGTGCGCTGCTCACGGTCTTCGTCAATCTTGCCGTCGCGGTTGTAGTCGGTTTCCGAGTCCACGATCATCCTGATCTTGCCGTCGGTGTCCTGCCGGTAGGTATAAATGTCGTTGACGACTGGATTGGCGTTGAGCCACCGGATTTCCGCATTGACGAGTTTGAGATAAGCTGGGTCATCCGCGGGCGTTTCCAGAGTTATCTTGGAGTGACCCATCAACTGAAGCTCTTGTGCATATGTTGGAGCAATACCGCTGACGGCTTCGCGCAAGCGATTTCGCTCGTTTTCACCGGAGAGAAAAGCCGTGTAAACCCCGGCGCAAGTGAGGGCGACCAAGGTCAGCCAGAATCGCAGGCGAAGTCCCGTGGTGCAGTATCGCTTGCGAAGCCAGCGGTGGGAGATCAGCGCCGCCGCCCAAAGGAGGGTCGAAAAGATCGCCCCGTCGGCCCCGTAGTTGATAACCCATTCCATAGCTGTCTTTCTTGGTCACAACGCCGACAATGCCTTCAAACCGCCGGCTCAATTGATTTTTCGGACAGATATGGATGCGAATAAAGTTGATAATATTGACGATAATTCGTGCTATGCCGGCCGATTTAGACGATAAGGCGATGAGATAGCCCGCTTAGACTAAGAGTATGGTGCCCGAATGCTGTCAAATGAATTTATCTGGACCCGGCGGTTGCGGATGCAGATGGACCTGATCCCGGGACCGCCCCATGGCGATAAAGTGCTCTACAGTGCCGCTATTCAGGTGTTGGCCCGATACCCGGCCGAAGTGATCGCTGCGGCCATGTCCATGGTGCCGAACATCAATGTCGAACTTGACGGCACACTGGACCCGCGCGCCTGGCGGTGGCGTTGGGCGCAGGGCAATCGTTCGATTCACGTTGGCTTCAGCACGCTCGACGCCATTACGACCGGCCAGGCCGCAACGTGGGGCGGCTGCACCCTGGATGCCGACTGCCAGGTTGGAGACCTGATAACCCTCTGGGAAAACCTCCGCAAGACGCACCCGAACATCTGGATACATTTCAACGGACGAGTCTTCACCCCGCAAAAATTGTTCGATAACGTCCGCGTGATGTTTGAAGATCATGTCCTGACCGACCTGTGGGAATAGTATTCGCACGCCGGGCGTGCCGTTTGCAAAGTATTCGCTCGCGCCCTTGCCCACCATGCGTATACTTTTCCGACGGTGCATTTACCCATGCCCCGTTGGTGGACACCCCGCATGATTAATCTCAGCGAACTGCTGCTTGGCACGTCCAATAACGCGCCGCAAGGACAGATCGGCCGCGCCTCGAACGGCAAGCCTCTGGTGATGTGGTCGCTCACGCGCGCAAGTGATCTTAAGTGCATCTATTGCTACACCGCGGCCACCGCCTCGCCTCAGGCGCAGGAGCTTTCGTTCGACGAAGGCGTCGCCCTGCTGGACGACCTGAAATCCTTCGGTGTACCGGCGATCGTGGTCGGCGGGGGTGAACCGCTCGTGCGCCCCGACGCCCTGGATTTGCTCCATCACGCGCGTCATATCGGATTAAATTGCAGCCTGACAACCAGCGGCCAATTGTTGACCGATTCAGTCGCCGACCGATTGGCGACGATGGGGCTGGGGCATGTCATACTAACCATTGACGGTGCCCCGGAGCGGCACGACCGCATCAACAGCAAAGCCGGTGCGTTTGACGCCGCGCTGGCGGCGCTGCGGCGGTGCAAGGCTCGGAAGATCAAAGTGGGCGTGAAGCTGACGGTTCATGCGATGAACTGCATGGACGTTCCCGCAATTTTCAGAATGTGCCAGGAGGAGCGGGTCGATCGACTCTGCCTTTATCACGTCGTCAATCCCGAGCCGGACCAGCACGCGGGGTCGCTTTACCTTTCGCCGGAGCAGACGCGCATGGTGGTGGAAGATGTCGTCTCCTTGACACTGGCTTCACACCTTGCGGGCCATCCGCTGGATGTGGTCACGGTCGGTAACCACGCCGATGCAGGGTACTTGCTGCTGCGGCTTGAGCAGACGGCAACGGAGCGCGTCGATGCGGCGCTCGATCACCTCCGGCAGACCGCCGGAAATCGCGTGGGCACCGATCAGGCGATGGTCGATCCACAGGGAGATGTGCATTACGACGAGTTCAGCACTCAATACAGCCTGGGCAACGTGCGGCAGGCACCCTTCAGTCGGATTTGGTCCGAATCCAACGACGAACGGCTGCACATCCTGCGCGACCGTGTTCCGCACCTTTCTAGTCGATGTCAGAGGTGCCGGTTCGTTGAGATATGCAACGGAAATATTCGAACCCGTGCAGAAACCCTCACGGGCGACTGGCTGGCCCCGGATCCCGGCTGCTATCTCAGCGAAGACGAGCGCAGCGCATAACCTGGTCGGCTGTTCCCGGCGGTTACTTCGTAGGCTTCTTCCTAACTTTGGGCTTGCTCGAAGTCTTGCCCGTCGCACCGGACGATTTTAGTACGACCACCCCAAATGGCGGCAGCACGATCGTGCCGTCGGCGGTCGGCTTGGTCCCCAGCAGGTCCTTGCCATTCAGGCCCGTCAGGTGAGTTTCATTGGCGGAGTGATTTAACAAAACGAGGTACGACTGCTTTCCTCTCCGCGAGATCGCCTCCACGTGTGAAGGCGCCGCCAGCACCGGCGCGATCGATCCCTCCTCAGAAAAGATCTGCACCCAAGTTGCGACGGCCTCGGCGGTGAGATAACCGCCGATGTAATATACAGCGCCTTTGCCCACGCGGTTGCGGGTTACCGCCGGGCTGCCCGAGAGGAGCGAATCCTCGGTTTCCCAGGCGCCTAACCGTTCGGCTTCGAGTGGGCGCAGCCGCTCGACGAACGTATCCATGACCAGCGTCTGCCCGCCCGCCAAACGTGCGCTGCGCGTCTCACCCTTAGCCAGCGTCGTCCAGTCCTCCACCTTCACCCCCGCGAGCGTGCGCAGCAAGCCGGGTAGGGGCAATTCAACAACATGCGCGTTGGTATCTTTCATCCCTGCCTGGGCACAGAGGATTAACGTTCCACCCGATCGCACATATTTTTCGAACTTTCTGGCCATTTCCGCAGGCACGATTTTCAGATGGCCGGCGATAAGAACAGGGTATTGGTTCCAATCTCCCGCCGGCCAAACCTGATCGACTGGCACATGCATCTTCATCAGCTCGCCCTGCCAAGCGTCGCGCTCGCGCGCTGCTGCGCCACGCGCGTAGGTGTTTATGCGGCTGTGGTTGATCTCGTCATCATAATCACGCAGCACCCCGACCGCCTTGACCACCGGCGCGTCCAAAAAGTCCGCAGGAAGTCGCTTGATTTCCTCAGCCACTTGCGTCGCTTCGGTCAGCCGGCGACTGTCTTTGTCATCCGCGTCGATCAGTCCGTGCCAATGCTGCTCGCTGCCAAAGGGGCAAGTCCGCCAGCGAAAATAACCGAGCATCTTTGCGCCGTGTCCGATCGATTGCCAGGTCCACAGGCGGATCTGACCCGCCCGCGGAGTGGCCTGGAGGTATTCCATCTGTCCGCCCGGGCCGGCCTGCTGCTCCATCACGCCGAATGGAAACGATAAACTCCGCGAGAGCACCAGGCCTCGCGCCGCGCTGGTCCACTCGGAATAAAACAGCGGATATTGATCGTGCGAGAAGAAATCCAAAGGTTTCATCAGGTCAGCGGGATCGACGTTGGCGAACAAGGCATTGTGGGTGATGAGCCACTCGGGATTGTATTGCCGGAGGATTTTCGCCTGCCGCTCGGCAAAGCGCCCCACCATGGCGCTGATAAAGCGAGATTCATCAAGTAGCGTCGTGGGGTTGAGATAGGTCGCAGTCGGGTGAGGCAGATCAATCTGCTCCCAGGCGTCATAAGTTTGTGCCCAGAACGCCGTTCCCCAGGCGCGATTCAGTGCATTGAGCGTTCGGTACTTGTCCTTAAGCCACGCCCGAAACGCGATCACATCGGACGGTGCATAGCTCACGTCCATGTGGCAGTTGAATTCGTTGTCGAGCTGCCAGGCGATGACCTGCTTTTCGGCTGCATAGTGTTCGGCCAGTGCCGTGCAGAGTTTATCGGACAGTTCGAGATATTTTGCAGAGGTGTAGTTGAAATTCCGGCGGCTGCCGTGGGTCATGGGAAGTCGCCCAAAATTCCATCGCAGCACCTCGGGATACTTCTGACTGACCCAGGCCGGCCCGGCATAGGTCGGCGTGCCCAGAACCACCTTTACGCCGTGCTTGCGACAGAAGCCGATCACACGATCGAAGAGTTCAAACTGATACGCGCCTTCGTGCGGTTCAAATACGTTCCATGCGCCCTCGCCCATGCGGACGTATTCAAACCCCGCACGCGCGATCCTGGCGATGTCCGATTCGTGCCGGCTGGGGTGCCAATGCTCGGGAAAATAACAAACGCCAATAAGGAATTTCTTAAACATAAGTTTGAGAAGATAACATTGAAAGTTCTGGCGACCAATGATCCTTCGGCTATAACACTATCTCATGCGTCCGATGATCAAGCGGGTTCTGCGTATCTCCGGCTGGGCTTTACTGCAACTCATGCTCATCGGCGTTATTCTCGGCTTAATCGCGGCCATGTGGACCCCGCTTGTCCGCAAGTGGATTAAATGAGCAGAATCTTCTCCAAGTCGCTTGCCCACGCCAAGAAGGCACACGCCCTCATCCCCGGCGGGGCACACACATACTCAAAGGGTGACGACCAATATCCCGAAACCATGCTTCCGTACATCGCTCGCGGGCAGGGATGTCATGTGTGGGATATCGACGGAAATGAGTTTCTCGAATATGGCGCGGGCTTGCGGGCGGTCACTCTGGGGCACGCCTATGGGCCGGTCGTTGATGCCGCCTGTCAAGCCATGCACCACGGTGCGAATTTTGCGCGCCCGGCCAAGATTGAGCTTGACGCCGCCGAGGCCTTTCTTGGCCTGATCGACAGTGCCGACATGGTGAAGTTCGCCAAGCATGGCTCCGATTGCACTACTGCTGCCGTAAAACTGGCCCGGGCCTTCACCGGGCGTGACCGCGTGGGTATCTGCTCCGACCATCCGTTCTATTCCACCGACGACTGGTTCATCGGCGTTACTCCGATGAACGCCGGTATCCCCAAGGCGATTTGCGATCTCACCCTTGCGTTTCGATATAACAACCTCGATTCGGCCCAGTCGCTGTTCAACCAATATCCCGGCCAGATCGCCTGCCTGATGCTCGAGGCCGAAACCCAGGAGCCTCCGCGGGACGGGTATTTGCAGAACTTACTTGACTTATGCCACCGGAACGGCGCGCTCCTGATTTTCGACGAGACGATTACGGGTTTTCGCTGGCACACTGGCGGGGCACAAAAAATGTTCGGCGTGCGGCCGGACCTCTCAACCTTTGGCAAAGCCATGGCCAATGGTTTCGCGGTGTCGGCGTTGTGCGGTAAGCGCGAGATTATGACCCTGGGAGGGATCAACCACGACCGCGAGCGCGTCTTCTTGCTTTCGACCACGCACGGTGCCGAAACCCATTCCCTGGCCGCCCACGTGGCGACGATCGCTGCTTACAAGGAACGCGACATCCCTGCCCTGCTGGACAAACAGGGCCGACGACTCCGCGACGGTGTGAATGCCGTCGCCAAGTCGGTGGGTATTGACCAATACTTTTTCGCTACCGGTAAGCCCTGCTGCCTGATCTTCGCCACCTGCGACGAGAAGAAACAGCGGAGCCAGCCGTTTCGCACGCTGTTCCTGCAAGAGCTACTCCGCCGCGGGGTGCTTGCACCCAATCTGATTGTCAATGCCGCTCACACCGATGCGGACATCGATCGCACGATTGAAATCATTTCCGAGGCGCTTGTGATCTACAAACGCGCACTGGAAGAGGGCGTGGAGAAGTATCTCGTTGGGCGCCCGGTGAAGCCCGTGTTTCGAAAAATGTGTTGAGACGGCTTTAAGGTTAGAATCCCCAGTTCGTCAAACAGGAGTTGACTCGATGTCCGAACGGCCGATCCTTATTATCAGCGGTACGAACCGTCCCAATGCCAATGCCTTGCTTGTCGCGCGGCTGCTGGAGGGATATTACAAATCCGCCGGGATACAGGTTGATGTGTTGAGCCTGGCGGATTTGCCGAAGGAGGTTTTCGACGGCGCGGCCTATGCAACCAAGCCCGCGGGGATGCTGGCGATTCAGCAGCGGGTGTTGGATGCCGAAGGGCTGCACGTCGTGACGCCTGAGTACAATGGCTCATTTCCCGGCGTGCTAAAGTACTTCATCGATATGCTCAAGTTTCCAGAGAGTTTCGAGGCCAAACCGGTCGCCTTTACTGGCGAGGCTGCCGGGGCCTGGGGAGCACTGCGAGCCGTGGAACAGTTGCAGATGATCTTCGGCTATCGCAACGCGCACCTCTATCCCGACCGTGTCTTTATCCCCGGGATCGGACAGAAGTTCGACGCTGCCGGGGACTTCATCGATCCATCGATCAACGAGCGTCTAAAGAAACAGGCAACGGGGTTCGCTGCTTATGCCAGGCACGTCGCCCATCATTAACACGCGTCGGTCAATCGACAGGCTCTTCCCCTGGCTGATGCTGCTGCTGCTGCTCGGCACTGCCGGAATTTTGTCGCGGGTCGTCGGCTGCGATTTTCTCTATTGGGACGACTGGAAGACGATCGCGCAAAATCCGTCGTTCAATCCAGTATCAATCGAGAAAGTGGCCGGCTACTGGGATCCGTCCAAGCCGCATCTCAGTTTGTACGTCCCGCTCACCTACACCGTTTGGGGAATCACTGCGGCCTTGTCGCCGGTGCATCCGCCGGACGAGAATGGCATCACCTTAAGCCCGGCAGCGTTTAAGGCGGTCAACCTTACCCTTCACATCGCAAGTGTGCTGCTGGTGTTCGCGATACTCCGCAGGCTGGCCGGTGCGCGGTGGCCCGCGTTCTTCGGGGCCGGCCTCTTTGCGGTGCATCCTGGGATGGTCGAAGCTGTCGCATGGACCAGCGGAACCAAAGACCTGCTCAGCGCCTGCCTCTGCCTGGCCGCGACGCTCGAATACTGCCGATTCTGCACAGACGGCCGACCGGCACTGGCCCGCCGACGAGACTATGTTATCGCAGTCGTCTTGTTCGTTCTGGCAATGCTCGCCAAGCCGTCGGCGGTGAGTCTGCCGCTGCTGTTGTGGGTAATCGACTGGACATTGCTTCGGCGGGACTGGCGAAAGGCGCTCCGCCAGCTTTCCCCGTGGTTGCTGGGCAGCCTGGTGATCATTTTGATCGGCCGAAGCGCACAGCCGGCCTTCCAAACCGCCGACGTGCCTCTCTGGGCGCGCCCATTCATCGCCGGCGACGCCATCGCCTTCTACGTCCGCAAGTTGTTCTGGCCGGTCGATCTGGTCATCGACTACGGCCGAAATCCTTATTGGCTGTTGGAGCAGGGCACGCTGATGTATCGCACAACGGCGCTGGCGATGCTGCTGGTCATCGTGGCGTTATTGCTCAAGCGAAGGTTTCCCTGGCTGCTGGCGGGAGTCGGGATACTGATCGCCGCCACGTTGCCGGTGCTGGGTTTTATTTCATTCGAGTTCGAGTGGTATTCCACGGTTGCCGATCACTACGTCTACCTTGCGATGCTCGGCGCGGCGGTGATATTCGCCGGGGCTTTGCATATTCTTAGTCATCGAGCCGGATACTTCCTTGCTGCGGGTTTGCTTGCCGTCCTGTCCTGGCGCACGGTGATTCAGACCGGCTATTGGCAGGACATGACCGCCCTGCGAAATCACCTGATTGCAGTGAATCCGCAAAGCCCGGCGGCCTTTCATGGCGCGGCCTATATTCTTGCAAACAAGGGGCAATTCACCGAGGCCCTTACGCTGTATCAGCAGGCGCTGAACGCGCGACCCGATTTCGGTATGACGCACTTCGATATGGCCAACGCGCTGATGAAGGGCGGGTTCAATCTGGAAGACGCGATTGAACATTACCGCCTGGCCACGAAGTACCTTCCGAACGATCCTGATCCGCCGATGAATCTGGGCGTTGCGTTATATCGCCTTAAACGCTTCGACGAGGCCGAGCAGGCTTTTTCCGAAGCCGTCCGCCGAAAGCCCGATTCACCGGCCGCCCGGGCCAACCTCGGGCAGATGTATTTGATGAGCGATCGCCTGACCTTGGCCGAAGAAGAATTCCGCAAGGCCTTAAGCCTGAACCCCGACGAGCCGGCCGCGGTCAAGGGCATGGCCGACCTCCGTCGGCTTCGCAGCGGTTTGCGATGAGCCTGCGGGCATCTTACGATCAACCCTTTTAACGGAGAGTGACCCGTGACCAAGCAGGTGTTGGCGGTCGTAAGCGTGCTGGGCAAGGACCAGAAGGGCGTTGTGGCCCAGTTCGCCACGTTCATGGCCGAGCGTGGCATCAATATCGAAGACATCGAACAGCGGGTGGTGCGCGGATTCTTCGTGATGGACATGCTGATTGATCTGAGGGAAATCAGCATCGCCCTGTCGGAACTAATTACCGGCCTGCTGGAACTGGGTCGCAAGATCGACATGGAGGTGAAGGTTCATCTGCACAGCGAGCACCGCAAGGCAAAGGTCGCCCTACTGGTCAGCAAGGAAGCGCACTGCCTTAAAACTTTGATCGACGACATCAAGCAAGATCGGCTGCACTGCCAGGTGGTGGCAGTGCTGTCGAATCACGGCGATCTTGAAGAAGTCGCCCATGCTGCAGGATTGAAGTTTCTGTATTTTCCATCAACCGACGTCGAGCTACATTTCCAGTGGCTGGCCGACAACCTTCAGCAGCACGAGGTGGACCTGGTGGTGCTGGCCCGGTACATGCGCATCCTGCCCGAATCACTGGTAGCCCGCCATCGCCACAAGATCATTAACATCCATCCTTCGCTGCTACCATTCTTTCCCGGCGCAGCGCCTTACCGGCAGGCGTATGAGAGTGGGGTGCGCGTGCATGGTTGCACCGCCCATTTCGTGACCGAACAACTCGACGAAGGACCGGTCATTCTGCAGGACGTGTTCCACATCAATGTGGGCGTGGACAGCCTTGACGACGTCAAGGAAAAGGGCCTGAAACTGGAAGCACAAGTTCTAAGTAAGGCGGTGCAATTGTATTTGGATGAGGAACTGGTGGTCGTTGACGGGAAAGTGATTTTCAAACCCGGCATCAGCCGATTTTTGAAGGCCTGAGCATGTTCCAGCCGCCGCGAAACGTCATCACCATCGAGCCGCAATTTCAGGCGATCTTTCGGGAGATCGGGCTTGATGCACAGACCGTTTGGACGCATCCGAAGATCGTGGTGTGGCGGAAACTGGATGACCGGGAAAACGCGGTCCTTGACATTGAACTGGCCGGCGGAGGACGCGCCCGGTTGCATGTCAAGCGCTACGAACCTGCCCGGGGTTTTACCCTGCCTGCCGATGAGGAGGTGCGTGGCGCAAAGGCACTGGCGGTCGAAGGCATTCCTACGGCGAAATTGGCGGCATTTGGCCGGATGATGGACCGGCGATCTTTCGTTATCCTTCAGGACCTGGCAGGATTTACACCCGCCGACAAGGCCGTGGCCGCCGGGACGCCTTTCCAGTCGATCGGCGGAGCGATTGCCGACATCGTCGCCCACCTGCACGCCCGTGGGCTTCACCACCGTGATCTTTACCTCTGTCACTTTATGATTCGTGCGGCCGATGGCCAAGTCGCGGTCCGCTTGATCGACACTGCAAGAGTGAAGCGTTTGCCGGGCATTTTCACCCGCCGGCGATGGATCGTGAAGGACCTGGCCCAGTTTTGGTATAGCACGCTATCTCTGCCGATCAGCGACGCCGAACGCCTCGCCTGGCTCAAGCGATACGCCGAAGGCACAAAGGTCGCCGGCGTGGAGCGATTGCAGCAAGCGATCGAGCGTAAGACGCGCGCCATTGCCCGGCACGACCAACGCCTGAAAATCTCCCAGCCGCAGCGGAATGTTTCCATTCCCACAGGCCCGACTGCGTGATTCACCAGGCGAAATGCGATAGACTGTTTGCGGTTCGATTTATTCTAATAGCAAAGGAGCATCATCATGCCAGTAAAGTCTGCCGACGCGGTTTGGAACGGAACATTGTCCGACGGCTCGGGACACCTCAAAACGCAGAGCGGGAAAGTTGACGTCGATTACACATGGAAGGCCCGCGCGGAAAATGCCGCCGGCACCAACCCCGAAGAGTTGATCGCCGCCGCCCATGCCGGATGTTTTTCGATGGCGTTGTCGCATATCCTGACCTCGGCCGGGCACAAGCCGACGCAGATCAAGACTTCGGCCCAGGTAAGCTTTGAAAAGGTCGGCGATGGGTTCTCGATCACCAAAATCCTCATCAAGACCGAAGGCCAAGTGCCGGGGATTGATGAAGCGACGTTCAAGGCCAATGCCGAGAAAGCCAAGACCGGGTGCCCGGTCAGCAAGGCGCTGGCCAGCGTGCCCATCGAAATGCAGGCGACGTTCGTCAAGTGAATGCAAAGGATTGGTCTGCTGGCACAAACAGATGTGATGAACCACGAGCAGATGCCCCGGCGTTTGCTTTGGGCCATCAATACACTGTTGTACCAGCAGGCCAAATCGTCTCATGGCCAAAGACCTTGCGATCGTTCTGAGCAACGGAAGTGTTAACTCTGCGGTGGCGGCGGCGCTGGCGAATCAGAAGTTTCGACTGGTGATGTTGCAGGCCGAGATCGCGCCCAATCCCGGCTCGCGCACCCGAGCCGCTTATGAACAGCAGGTGGCGTTTTTCAAGCCCTATCGCGAACATTCCATGTCCATGCCCTTTTTACAGGGCATGCAGCCCCCGGGCGATCCGATCGTGTCCGATCCGCGTCACCCGACCCCGCTTGGTCCGCAGATGCTCGAACTGCTGACACTGGTGTCGGCCGCAGCACGGTTCGCGGGGATGTATCAGGCCGCGGCGATTTACCTTGGCGTGCGCGTGGGAAGTAACGCCGATGCGCTGGCCCAAGTGACTGAGTACGTCCAAATCTGGAACGAACTACTGCAGTTGCCATGCAACCAGCCAGAACTTGAACTGGTGGTTCCGCTGCTCGAACTCGATCCCTGGCAGGTGATCGACGTTGGATTCCAAGCCAACGCGCCATTCGATCGAACCTGGAGCTGTGTCGAAGAAACCAGTGACCCATGCTGGGCTTGCCCGGGCTGCCGTCAGCGCGAGCAGGCCTTTATGCAGGCAGGCAAGCCCGATCCGCTGCGCGTCGTGAGGAAAGTGTGATGCTGTTCCAACTGGTGTCAATGATCGTTACGATGAGTGCACTACATTTCCCGGAGATAGATTCATGAACCCGCGTGAAGTTTTGATGATGTGCAAGCAGAAGAAGGTGCAGTTCTTTGACCTGCGGTTCATGGACTTTCCCGGGCTTTGGCAGCACACCACTTGCCCGATAAGCGAACTGACGCTTGACAGTTTTGAGCACGGGTTCGGGTTTGACGGCAGCAGCATCCGCGGGTGGCAGGCGATTAACGAATCGGACATGTTGCTCGTGCCCGTAGCCGACACCGCCAAGATCGATCCGTTCATGCCGCACACCACGCTCTCGCTCATCTGCGACGTGCGTGATCCGATCACCAAGAAGGAATACTCTCGAGACCCCAGGTCCATCGCCCGCAAGACGGTAACATATCTCCGCAGCACCAAGGTCGCCGACACCGCTTACTTCGGCCCGGAACTAGAGTTCTTCGTTTTCGACCAGGCGTTTTATGACCAGGGGATCAACTACGCCAAGTATTATGTCGGATCGCGCGAAGGGATATGGGAACGCGGCAATGAATTGCCCACCAATCACGGTTACCAGGTTCGGCAGAAGGAAGGGTATTTTCCGTGTCCACCGATGGACACCATGCACAACCTGCGCAGTGAAATGGTGCAGACTCTGATCGATCTAGGCATTCCGGTCGAGGCCCATCACCACGAAGTGGCCACGGGCGGGCAGTGCGAAATCGACATGCGCTTCCAAGAACTCGTGCATATGGCCGACACGGTGATGCTGTACAAGTACGTCTGCAAGAACGTCGCGGCCCGGAACGGCAAGGTGGTGACCTTCATGCCCAAGCCGCTTTTCGGCGACAACGGCAGCGGGATGCACGTACACTTCAGTCTGTGGAAGGGTGATCGCCCGCTTTTCGCTGGCAACAAATACGCCGGCCTGAGCGAGATGGGTCTCTATGCCATCGGCGGAGTATTGAAACATGCCCGGGCGCTGTGCGCGCTGTGCAACCCGACCACCAACAGCTACAAGCGCCTGATCCCGGGATATGAAGCTCCGGTGAACCTGGTCTATAGCAGCCGCAACCGTTCGGCGGCGATCCGCATTCCGATGTATAGCGAGAATCCCAAGACCAAGCGGATCGAGTTCCGTTGCCCGGATTCGAGTTGCAATCCTTACCTGGCCTTCAGCGCCATCACCATGGCCGCACTGGACGGTATTCTCAACAAAATCCATCCCGGCGACCCGCTCGACAAGGACATCTATCACCTGACCGCCGCCGAATACGAAAAGATCGGCTACGCCCCAGGCTCACTGGAAGAAGCGCTCGACGAACTGGAGCGGGACCACGATTTCCTGCTCCAGGGAAACGTCTTCACTGCCGACGTGATCCACTACTGGATCAAGTACAAGCGAGAGAACGAAGTGGACGCCATTCGCACGCGCCCGCACCCCTTTGAGTTCTGCATGTATTTCGACATTTGATATTGCGATTAAGGAAACTGATCGATGCAAACGCACGAACTGAAATGTGATCTGCTCGTTGCCGGCGGGGGGATGGCCGGAATCTGCGCCGCCATTGCTGCGGCGCGTGACGGGGCGAAGGTGGTGCTGGTGCAGGACCGCTCCGTGCTGGGTGGAAATGCGTCCAGCGAAATCCGCATGCATATCTGCGGCGCCGACATGCACGGGAGTCGCAAGGGCTGGCGCGAACTGGGGCTGATGGAGGAAATCCGGCTTGAGAACGCCTACCGCAATCCCGAGCGGTGTTACCCGCTTTGGGATGTGATCCTCTACGAGAAAGTCGTCGCCGAGCCGAATATCACGCTCTTGCTGGACACGGACGTGGTCGGCGCCGAGGTGGAACATGAGGGCAAGCGCCCGCCGTTGCCGGTGCGCAGCCAGCGTTTGTACGAATACAACGGCCCGCGTGGGCGCATCACGTCGGCACGGGCGGTCCGCCAGTTGACCGAGGACGAGTTCATCATCAAGTCCAAATTTTACGCCGACTGCACGGGTGACGGCCGATTGGGTTTTGAAGCCGGCGCGGATTTTCGCATCGGTCGCGAAAGCAAGGCCATGCACGGCGAGACGCTGGCGCAGGCCGAGGACGATCAGGCCACCCTGGGCAGTTCGATTCTCCTCACCAGCCGGAAGACCGACCATCCCGTGCCGTTCGTCGCGCCGGCCTGGGCCAGAAAGTTTAACCCCGACCTGCTCAAAGTGGGTCGCGGGATTAACGGCTGGGAATACGGGTTCTGGTGGATCGAGTGGGGCGGGCACCTGGATACGATCAAGGATAACGCGACCACCATCCGTCACGAACTCTACGGCATCGCACTAGGGCTTTGGGACTATGTGAAAAATAGCGGGCGATTTCCAGAGAGCATCAACTGGACGCTGGACTGGATCGGGGCAATTCCCGGAAAGCGCGAGAGTCGCAGGTTTCTGGGAGATCACGTTTTGACCCAGCAGGACCTGCTGGAAAACCGCAAGCACCACGACGAAGTTGCCTATGGCGGGTGGGCCATTGACTTGCACCCGATTCGCGGAATCGATGCCATCGATGAGCCGCCATTTACACCGACATACCTGCCGGAAGTCTATGGCATCCCGCTTCGCTCTTACTTCTCGCGGAATATCGACAACCTCTTTTTTGCCGGGCGCGACATTAGCGCAACACACGTCGCGTTCGCGTCCACGCGCGTTATGGCGACCTGCGCCGCCGGCGGAGAAGCCGTCGGCCTGGCCGCGGCCTACTGCGCGCGGCACAGGCTTACGCCCGGAAAGCTGGTGGCCGACTCCAAGCATCTCAAAACTTTTCAACAGCACCTGCTGAAAAACGATCTGACGCTGCCCCATGTCCCGGCGGAACCGAACGTGTGTCGCCAGGCCACCATCACCGCCAGTAGCGCACAAGCCCCCGCGGCCGGAGCATGTAACGGTGTGGCGCGCGACACACTGGACCGCAAGACAGGGGAGTTGGCCGAATCACACGGCTGGCGCAGCGAGGGGATTGCACCGGGGCAGACGCAGTGGATTGAACTGAAATTTGCTGCACCCGTCCAGATCAAAGAACTTCACCTGACGTTCGATACCGGCCTTGATCGGGAGCTGACGCTCTCGCCAAGCGACTGGGCAACCAACCGGCAGAAGAAGGGCGCGCAGCCGGAAACGGTCAAAGACTACACGATCGAAATCGACGGTCACAGAGAGGTGACGGTCGCGGGAAATTACCAGCGCAAGCGCGTACACGCCCTGACGGCCAAGGCGATAACGCGCCTTCGGCTGATCGTTACTGCCACGAACGGCGTTCCCGAGGCGCGAGTGCTGGAAATCGCGGGGTACTGATCGCCGATGGATTCCATCTGCCCGTTGCGA